>JBCDAG010000167.1:0-14799 GCA_039186165.1 Cyanobacteria bacterium P01_F01_bin.53 | reverse complement strand
TTTTCAGATTTCTGCACTAGCTTATAAGAAAGGATTTTCCCATGCCGGGCATTGCCGTAGGAGGTTCCCAGCAATCACGATAGCCAGATGACAATACAATACCTCCCAGAACAACAACTCCCGTAGAATTCTAAGATCGTTCGGGAGCTTGGAGATATTTAGTTGTTTAGGAAGCTGGTGATCCGACTCGAACGGACGACCGGCTGATTACAAATCAGCTGCTCTACCAACTGAGCTACACCAGCAAAGTGTACCTGCCAAATGCGCATTAGCAGTCATTTGGAATTTGGTCTTTTAACCTTGCTGCTCACCAGTTTTGGCCCGGCAACTCAATCAAGGAATTTAATTGTATCAAAGGTTGCGGACAATTCAAAAAAGAATTTCAGGCCCTAGGAGTAGGGCCTGATTGATAGTCCTAGGCCTTATTATTTTCTACAGCCCACCGAGCTAGCTCAGTGCGGTTATGTAGGCCGGTTTTCCCAAGCATGTTGCTCACATGGCTTTCAATGGTTCGCTGGCTCACCTTGAGCTCTTCGGCGATTTGGCGATTTGCCATACCACGCGCAACAAACTGAACAACCTTGAGTTCAGTGGGGGTCAGTTCCACATCAAAGGGCACTTGAATCGTCGGAATGGAGTTAGGCCCTTTATTCTGATGGTGAATCAGGCGAGTGGCCTGCTTTAGCGAAGACTCGACTTGTGCCACGAGTTCTTCGGGCTCAAATGGCTTCACCATGTATACATCGGCGCCTGTTGTGAGGCCCTTTACCCGGTCTTGGCTCTGACCTTTGGCGGAAAGAAATAAAATAGGAATCCAGCTCTTGCCTGGATCCTGACGAACTTGCTCCACAAATGCGTAGCCATCCATCTCCGGCATCATGACATCACAAATGATCATGTCAGGGGAGAGATCGCTCAGCGCGGATAGCGCTTCACGTCCATTGCCTGCTGTCATTACCTGATAGCCTCGGAATTCTAGATAATCCTTTACGAGCAAGATGAGATTGGGATCATCATCTATGAGTAAAAGTTTCTTTTGGTCCCCTGTGTTAGCTTCTTTCATGCCGTTCGTTTCGCTCTTGTGCGTCTTAAGTTGGAGAAGTTTTGTACTTGTGAAAATCTAAACACTGCCCTGAAGCAGCCTGGTGCTAGCGGGGGTGACCACTGGCTAGTAATCGCATCTGTAATGATCGTTAAACTAAGTAATAGTTAGACTCATTGACGATGAGATAACGCGTGAAGGAAAGCTAGTTCAACGGGGGCTAGTTGAGATTTCCTTTGTCAATACAGTTTGGCTTCATAATCCACATTTAAAGGATTGATACTTAAGATGATGTAGTTGTCACATCAAGTATTCCCAAAATATAAATAACATCACTTAGTAACTAGGGCTCTATTACGGGTGATGACGTGTTAGCTAACGGTGCTCAGGTGTTTAGCTGTGACGACTCATTGACCTCTGGTAAAGGGTGTTGTAAAAACGCATAGTCTTTAACAATGTTGCCTTTAATCAAATGCTCTTGAATAATTCGTTCAATCACATCAGGGGTAGTGCTGTGATACCACACACCTTCTGGATACACCAACAAAGTAGGACCCTTCTGACAAACTCTTAAACAGTTTGCTTTTGTTCTAAAAACAAAGGTGTTGTGCCTATTGACTGGGACATCTAATTTCAACGCTTTGAATCGCTTTTTAAGATAAGTTCCAGGCGGTTAAGCTCTCCTCTTTGTCACAACATTTTGGAACGGTTTGGTCCGTGCATATAAAAATATGCCTTTGGATGTCGTTTAGGGAAAGTGCTTAAACGCTCTGGTTAAGCGCAGCACTATCTGATCCTAGTTGACTTAATGACATAGCAAACACACTAGGTACATATTAAAGGCTAAGCGTTTCCGTACAATCAATGATCGCTATCACAGAAATGGAGTATCAAATGTTACTTGATTGGTTTTCTTTCGGTATCACGGAGAAAGGGATCGTAGAGAACTCGCGGAGATGCAGCGGATGATTACAATGCTCAGCGACTTTGGCTATAAAGACGCCTATGTTGCGGTGATGAAGGGAGTGATAGCCTCCATTGCACCGCTCGAACTAACGTGTGATTTAACACATGCAATTCATCCTCAAGACATTCTAGCCGCTAGATTTAATTTAATGACGGCTTATTCACATTTTCCTCTGGGAACCGTTCACTTGACCGTGGTGGACCCAGGCGTTGGGACGGCCCGTCGAGCAGTTGCGATTGAGTATGAGGGTGGCTTTCTAGTTGGGCCGGATAATGGCCTACTGAGTGGTGTGCTGTGTCAGGAGAGGGTAGTTGCTGCCGTTGCGTTGACTAATTCACAGTATTGGCGGGTGCCTCAACCAAGTCGCACTTTTCATGGACGAGATATTTTCGCGCCCGTAGCAGCCCATTTGGCTAAGGGCGTTGGCATTGATTACTTGGGCGATCGCATAGATGCTAAGACCCTTGTTACTCTTGATATCCCTGCGTTTACTCATTGCGCTAGTGCCTCGTCTGGTGGCTTGTTCGGCAGCATTCAATATATAGATGGATTTGGTAATTGCATTACGAATATTCCTCAGCGGGCGCTTCCCGCTGGGGAATATCGGGTTGGGGTTAGGGCACCTGCCATATCACAGGCCCCATTACATGATGACCAATGGCGCGATTTAGGCTGTGTAAAAACGTACGCTGATATCCCCGCTACTCAGGCCGCTGCGCTGGTGGGTAGTCATGGCTGGCTGGAAATTGCCTGTAATGGAAGCAGTGCTGCCGAGTACTTAGGTATGAGTGTTGGTGCAGAAGTTCGAATAGGTATTTTCCCTGAAAATCAATAATTTCAGTGATTTTACTAACACCGTATGTCCGGACAGCGATGTCCGTTGAAGAATACATCAATAGCGGTAGGCAATTTTGTTGAGTGCCTTGTTCCTCACACCATCTGCCCCCAATTGCGGGTCCTTGGACGTTTGCCTGCTGCGACCATCACTTCTCTACATGCGGTACGACTTATGATCATGCTTACTGGAATCAAAGCTTTCGAAGCTCGCTGGCAGTCTCTTAAGGACCACTATCCCACTAGCCCGGATGAAAATCGTTTGCTCATGCAGTCCATGGGGCGTTTGGTCGATAATTATGCCACCCAGGAAGAGTTGCTAGATGAGTTGCCCGTCCAGCTATGTATCATCTTCAATCGGTTGGTAGATGCCTATTTAAATGGTTTTTGGATGGATGATTCATTGGCAGAGGCGTACGCCGGAACAGGTGGCTTTGGTCCGTGCACGGAGCGACGGTCGGTTTCTCGAGAAGGGATGACCCCCGCCATGCTGGCTGCTCAAAAGTTGCGTCGCCAGTCGAAAGCTGCGACCGAGTCTAGTGAAGCTGCGACCTATATTGTGGAGACCTATGTGGCGAGCGAGCGGCGACGATCCAGTTGGGCAGCCTGTGCTTCATAAGGAGACACTAAACTACATACCAATCACTGGGTGAAAACGATATCTTAGTAGCGGTGAACTGTAGCGGTGAACTGCCAGTAACTTTTGGATGCTTCGCTGCGCACTGTCATAAGTTGCCATCAGTATTGTTATAAGGCCCGCTGAGCTTGTACGAACCTCTTCACCATAAGTACCGACCGCAAACCTTTGCTCAGTTAGTGGGCCAAGGTGCGATCTCTGATACCCTAACCCACGCACTCCAGCAAAATAGAATTGCGCCAGCCTACTTATTCTGCGGGCCACGCGGCACGGGCAAAACCTCTAGTGCGCGGATCTTGGCCAAGTCGCTCAACTGCCTCAAGGTTGATGCACCTACGCCAGAACCCTGTGGAGAGTGTGATGTGTGCAAGTCGGTGAGCTTGGGCAATGCACTAGATATTGTCGAAATTGATGCGGCGAGTAACACCGGTGTTGATAATATCCGTGAGTTGATTGAACGGGCACAGTTTGCACCCGTTCAGTGTCGTTACAAGCTCTTTGTGCTCGATGAAGTGCATATGCTGAGTACGGCTGCGTTTAATGCGCTCCTAAAAACCTTAGAAGAGCCCCCGGACCGTGTCGTTTTTGTGCTGGCGACCACCGATCCGCAGCGGGTGCTGCCGACGATTATCTCTCGCTGTCAGCGGTTCGATTTTCGTCGAATCCCTCTGCCAGCCATGATTCGGCACCTCAGCTACATTGCGACGGAAGAATCGATCAATATTGCGGAGTCAGCGGTTCAGCTGGTGGCTCAAATTTCCCAGGGTGGGCTACGCGATGCTGAAAGTCTGTTGGATCAGCTGAGTTTACAGGCTGATGAGATCACCGTTGAAACGGTGTGGGATTTGGTGGGCGCTGTGCCCGAGCGGGACTTGCTGAATTTGGTGCGGGCGATCGTAGCTGATGATGGCCCGGCTTTATTAGAGCGTGTCCGTCACCTCATGGACAAAGGCCGTGAACCCTTGATTGTGCTCCAGAGCCTAGTCGGGTTTTACCGCGACTTACTCATCGCCAAAAGTGCGCCAGCGCGAGCAGACTTGGTCGCGATCACGCCGCCGACTTGGGAAGAGATGACCACGTTTGCCCAGAGTCTCTCTGCGGCTCAGCTGCTAGCGGGCCAGCAAAAGCTGCAAACTTCAGAAGTGCAGGTGAAAAACACTACCCAACCGCGTCTGTGGCTAGAGATTACGCTCACGGGGCTCTTGCCCAGTGCCCTAGGTACCGCGGCTAACTTGACGAGAGGTGCGGTTGCCTCTGCGGGTAATGCCGCTGCCAGAGCGGTATTGTCCGTGGCTAATCTTCCTGCGATGAGTCGCCCCGCACCAGCTACGCCTGCAGTGTCTACCCCTGTTGCTCCATCCAACAGCGTCGGTGTGTCTGACCCGCCGCCCGCGCAATCTACGCCTGTTTCTTCTGGTCAGCCTAAGGTTTCTCCTGCCCCTGCATCGGCTCAACCATCAGCCAGTTCAGCGCCAAGTGCTCCCACAGAGCTGCCTGTATCTAGATCTGAATCGGTGACTGTGCCTGCTGAGCCACCCACTACAGATGCCCAGACCAGTGAACCACCCTCCTCACCTGCTGCTACGCCTGTTCCTGATGTCGCTGCACCTGCTACGGAAGTGGCCTTTGGAAGTTTGGATGAGCTCTGGGCTAAAATTCTGGCCGTCCTCGAACCTCGAGGGACCCAAATGCTGATGAATCAGCAGGGTACGCTTCTGGCCTTTGATGGTGTGGGTGCAAAAGTGGGTTTTCGCTCGGCCTCTCTGCAAAAAATGGCCCAACAGCGGGTGCCCAATTTAGAAGCCGCTTTTGAATCCGTGTTCCAGCGTCCGATCAGGGTTTCTTTGGAGGTCGCCGCACCTAACACCAATAAAGAGAACAAAGACTCTGCCCCACCAGCCCCTTCTGCGAGTCCGGCTGCCGGCAGTTCTGTCCTCCAAAAGCAAAGCGTTCTGCCATCAGTTTCCCCTAATCCAATCTCTAATGGCAATGTTACAAGTTCTGCTGGTGCAGCTGATGCTTCTCAACGTCAAGCACCAGCTGCGCCAGTCCCTAAAGCTCAATCACTCTCCGTTAGTAGTGCGCCCGCTCCTCCCCAACCCCCTGCTACGACCAAAACAGATCGTCTGCCCTCGGCCCCATCGGCCGCTGGTTCATCTGCTGGCGATTGGCAAAATAATCAAGAGCAAGACAATATCAAACGATTTGCCCAATTTTTCAATGGGCAAATCGTTAACTTAGACGATGATTTGGATAACATCTCTGTGAAGGGGGCTAGCGGGAAGTCTTCTGACCCAGGTCCGGATGTCCCTTTTTAGCTCTTGATGTCTTAGCTACGCAGGCTAACTTTGTAGGTTTTCTCTAGGGCTTTGCGCACTTTTTGGTGCACGGGCTCAATGTCTTTTTCGGTGAGGGTGCGATCGCTCGAACGATACACCAACCTAAAGGCCAAAGACCGCTGCCCCTCTGGCACATTCTCGCCACGATATTCATCAAACAACGTGACTGAGTCGAGTAGTTTGCCACCGGACTTGTTGATGGACTTTTGCAAATCGGCAACCGAGACTTCCGTCGGCGCGAAGAAGGCCAAGTCGCGATCGGACGCTGGATAGGTTGAGTAAGCCGCAAACTTCACGGCTTTCCCACTCTTACCGGTTAGACACGTCACTAAGACAGACCAGTTTAGTTCAAAGACATAGACTGCCTCTGGCAAATCCCGTTCTCTGCGGAGCTCGGGATGAATCTGGCCAAACTTACCCAGATTTGTTCGGCCTCGAACCCAAAGGGAGGCTGTTCGCCCAGGGTGCAACCGTTCGTCACTATCGCTATCTGTATTGCCCTTGCTGCTGCCCTTGCTACTGGCAGTGCGGTAGTCTACGTCTAGGCCCAAATTATTGAAGACGCGTTGCAAAATGCCCTTGGCTTCGTACCAAGTCATCGGCGTGTCTTTATTTCCTGTTACCCAGCGGCCCGGACGAGCAACGCCGCCAACAATGCCAGCCACTTTCGTCGATTCGATGGGTTCGCCGTTGGGATCTTTTTCTGGTTTGTTGAAGACATTGCCAATTTCAAACGCGTTGAGCGGGCCGTTGCCCTGATTAACGTTGAGCTCGAACGCATCAATCAAACCGTCAATGAGATCAATGCGGAGGGCTGAATACTCTGTGAAGAGTGGGTTGGCCAATACAACCTGCTGATCTGAGTTTGGGCTAGTGAGCGAGTAGTGAATGGCTTCGGTGAGTCCCGCGCCCCTAAAGGCTGCTCGTAATCGTCTAGAGAGGGCAGCTTCTTGGGAGAGGAATCCCCGAGCGGTTTGGGCAGGGAGGGTGTTGTCGAAGCGATTGTAGCCGTAGAGCCTAGCAACTTCTTCGATCAGATCAATTTCTCGCTCTAGGTCGCGGTATCGATAGGGCGGTACTTCTACGGTCCAAACGGTTGATTCACTGGCCGCTGAATCGGTGGTTGCTACAGCCTTGCATCCCAGCTTTGCCAAGACGGTTTCTACCGTTGATTTGTCGAGGAATTGGGTGCCGTTACTATGCTCATCGATCGTACGGCCTAAAATCTGATTGATGCGGTTGAGGCGCAGGGTGACCTCTCGTGTTGGGCTAATGTTGCCGATTTCTGTCCGTGCTTCGCCTTGTCCTGTGAGGGAAGCGCCAGCGAATTCTTGTAAGAGCTGTAGGGCACGATCTCTTGCCAGCTTTAGCTCAGCGGGATTAACGCCTCTTTCATATCGGGCCGAGGCTTCCGTACGTAAGCCTTGAGACCTAGCCGATTTGCGAATGGCAGCCGTATCGAAATAGGCAGCCTCTAAAAATACATTTTTGGTGCTATCAATCACTTCCGTATCCGCTCCACCCATGACACCGGCTAGGGCCACCGGCACGTCGTTGGCCGTAATGAGCAAGGTCTGTTTGGCCATTTTTCGCTTTTGCTCATCTAGTGTTGTGAGCGTTTCAGTTTCTTTGGCAAAGCGTACGCCTACGGTCAGCGGTGATTTGCCCCCTGCTGCCGTGAGTCGATTCAGGTCAAAGGCATGCAGAGGCTGCCCCCACTCCAGTAGGACATAGTTTGTGACGTCTACTACGTTATTGATGGCGCGAGTTCCTGCGGCAATCAGCCGTTGCTGTAGCCAGGCGGGGGAGGGTGCGATCTCTATATTATTCAGCACGCTGCCCATGTATATAGGACAAGCTTTTGGATCACTGAGTTCAAGCGTAATTTCTTTAAGTCCGTCACCAGTAGGCACTTCTGAACCTGGCAGCTTGAGTTCATTGCCTGTAATCGCCGCAATCTCTCGGGCAATGCCCACCATGCTGAGGGCATCTGCCCGGTTTGCTGTAGAGGTGACATCCAGCACAAAGTCGTTGAGGCCGAGTAAAGGCCGCACATCATCGCCAGGTTTAATATCGCCCTGTTTGAAGCTTGCCTCGTCAAATATATGGATGCCTTCTGAGTCTTTCGCGAGCCCCAGCTCCGAGAGCGAGCAAATCATCCCCGCAGACGGTACGCCCCTGAGCTCACGAGGTTTGATCTTGAGGTCTACTTTCGGCAAGTAGCTGCCTACCATGGCCACAGGCACGCACATATCTGCGCCCACATTGGCTGCGCCACAGACAATCGTCGACTTTTCTGCTGCACCAATATCGACGGTACACACGCTCAGCTTTTCGGCGTCAGGGTGTGGCTTTCTCTCTACCACGCGACCGATAACGACACCATCGGCCCAGCTTTGTCGGTCTTCAATATCTTCTACTTCAAAACCCGCCATCGTCAGCGCATCTGCTAGCGCCTCGGGGGAAAGATCGAAATCGACAAGCTCTTTGAGCCAGTTAACAGAAACGCGCATTAGAAGTACTTCAAGCTTTGATTGGCCTTGTTTATCGTACTATGTCCACCTGTTTTTGGACGTCTTCGTTGAGTGTCTGTGTTGGAGCTGTGCACTGGTTTTGTGCGCTGGTCTTTGATAAATGGATGCGGGAACACTGAGCACACGGCCATGCCCCGCAAGAAACTTTAAATGACTTATTGCATAGCCACCGGCTGCCCCAAACCCAAGAATGCGCCCAATGCCCGGCATTGTAAAACCTGCGGCAGTAAGCTTTGGCTACGCGATCGCTATCGGGTGCTAGGTGCCCTGGGTCGAGGTGGTTTTGGTGCAACTTTCCTAGCTCGCGATCAGTCTTTGCCCGGCTATCCTCCTTGTGTTATTAAGCAGTTGCGGCCCACCACCGATGTGCCCAATCTGCTAGAGATGGCCCGCGATCTTTTTCAGCGAGAAGCCAACATCCTCGGTAAAATTGGCAACCATCCGCAGCTCCCTCGCCTGCTGGATTACTTTGAAATGGCCCAGGAGTTTTACCTGGTTCAAGAGTATGTAAGCGGCTCTACCCTACAAAAAGAAGTCAAGCACAACGGCCCCTTTACAGAAGTAGGTGTGCGGCAGTTTCTCAACGAGATTTTGCCCGTTGTTCAATACATCCACTCCCATCAGATTATTCACCGTGATATTAAGCCTGCGAACCTGATTCGCCGCGAGCAGGATAAGCAGCTGGTGATGATTGACTTTGGCGCGGTCAAAGATAAGGTGAATCAGCCCAAAATTGATCCGTCTGACCAAACGGCACTCACCGCCTATGCCATTGGGACACCAGGTTATGCACCCCCTGAGCAAATGGCGATGCGTCCGGTCTATGCCAGTGATTTGTATGCCATTGGGGTCACCTGTGTGTATTTAATCACTGGGCGATCGCCTAAAGATCTGCCCTACGATGTTCAGACTGGTGAACTCAACTGGCAAGACTATGCCATTGTTAGTGACCCTTTTCGTCAGGTGTTGTGCAAGCTGCTGGATATTTCTGTACACAAGCGCTATCAAATGGTCGAAGAGGTTCTTCGGGATCTCGATCTGGAGCAACATTTTGAAAGCCTGTCCCAACATATGGCTTTTGCCACGGCTCAGCCCGCCGCAACCGATACCGATAAGAAGCTAGAGCAGACTTCACCATCTTCACGAATGGCTGAGGCGATTCGGGCCCGTCGAGAGCGTCGAAGTAAAACGGCTGGTACAAGTAATTATCAAGGTGTGGATCGTCGGCGAGCGCAAAAGCACACGGCCCAATCTCTCCAAGCCTCCTATGAAAAGGGTTATCGAGACTTTTCGAATCAAACACTGAGCCAGCTAGATCTGAGCCGACAGGTGTTTGTGGGTGCTCGGTTTGCCAAGGCCAACTTCCGCAAGGCCAATTTATCGGGAGCAGATCTTTCTAATACCAATTTGAGCCGGGCTAACTTACTCCAGGCCACTTTGAAAAATGCAAAGCTAACCAGCGCTTTCCTAGGCGGTGTCAACCTAGAGGGGGCGGACTTGCGAGGTGCTAACCTTTCCAAAACCAACATGGCCGGTGCAAAACTAAAAGGTGCAAACCTTTGCGGTGCCGATCTGACGGGCTCTAGTATTTCGGATGCACAGCTGGCGGCAGCACGGACTAACTGGTCTACCACGCCGCCCAATGGGCGACGACTGTTCCGCTAGCGGCCTTGGATTGCTCGTTCCTATTAAGCCCGTTACTATTAGTAAAGATCGAACCTTCGTTTGGAAAGAGTAATTATGTTTGTCGATGAGCTGACCCCTTTCGTTCGAGAGATAGCCCGTCAGCCAGTGGCGTTTTGTGGCGGTTTTTTCTCGGGTTTATTTCGTCTAGATTTAACTGAAGACCCGGTCAGAAGCTGGTTAGATAAGCAGGGGGCCAATCCGTCTGCTGGCTCCTCTTCTACTTCCTCAAGTTCACCTAATTCAAAGGGCCCTAAGTCCATCAATATCGACTAATCCGTCCTATTTTCTCGGGTGAATTGAGTTAGTTAACATAAATAAACTAGCCAACTAAGCCAAGTTATTAATAGACGTTAATCAAAAAGGTGTATCAGCTATAGCTGGTACACCTTTTTGTCTTTTATGTTTGACGGGGGATGGACGATGCTACAGGACTCCTTTGAAGACCTTGGGGGTGTTTAGGTGAGGCTGTTCATCCATCCTTTCACTCGATTTTGTATCGTTGCGATATTGCCTAGCTGGTTGGTTTTGTCCGGTGGGGCTGGGAGTTCAGTTAGGGTGAGGGCTGTGTTGTAATCTGCGATCGCACAGTTCCAATCTCCCCTTAAATGATACGTACGACCTCTTTCTGCATAGATGCAGGCGCTTTCTGGATGAAAGAATAGCGCAATGTCTAAGCAGGTCAGGGCTTCTTCGTAATGGCCCATTTCCCGAAAGGTGATGGCTTGATTGATGCGGGCACGAACGTTGAGCGGGTTGATGTCGATCGCATCGTCGTAGTCTGCGATCGCCTCTGCCCAGCTGTGCTGACTTGCATAGAGATTAGCCCGATTACTGTAGGCTCTATCGAAGTCGGGATTGATCTCAAGGGCCTGATCATAGTCTGCAAGGGCCTTGTCAGTTTGCCGCGCGTGGCTATACATGAGCCCCCTATTGACATAGTGCTCTGCGGCCTTAGGCTCAAATTTAATCAGCCTAGTCAATAGCTGAATAGCTGCTGAATAGTTTTCTTGTGAAGCTTCCCAGTGCGCCCGTTTTTTGAGTAAGAAGTTAGCATCTTTAGTCGAAAGCCAGCTGTCCGAGCGAAAACGGTGGGTTTGTGGTGTTTTGCTGCCGGTTTGCTCGATGGGATGTTGTGTCTGTCGGTTTGCCTGCTGCGACGGTGTGAAGGCGGCGATATCTGAATGGCGACTCTTTGAAGTGCTCACCTTTGAAGTGCTCACCTGTGAAGTGTGTATCTCTGAACTGCACACCTCTGAATTTGGCCCGGGAGGTATCTCCGTGGCGTTCTCGATGGAATTTGAGCTGTTTGGGCTAGTAGAACCAACAGAGTTTGAAGGTCGCATGGGTAAATGTCCTAAAGAGGCCTATGTCACCGATTACTGCTTTCAACACGCTAGCTGCATGCCATTGGCTGGGGTTGGTGTTGCTGAGCTACGCCGGTATCCAAATCACTTTCGAAACAAAACGCAACAATTTTTATTTGATGTAACGTTGTTGATGCAATCCTCTCATGGAGCAAAAGACAAACTAAACCGAAAAAGAACGTAGGAAATAGGACCTTACCCGTGAACAAAAATTGATATATGAGTATAAACAACCAAAAAAAAGATTATTAGTTGGCAGCTTTTGTGCTTTGTTAAACAAATCTAAAGATAGATACGGATTACACCTGGTAGAGTGAGCAGCTTTTCCCAAAAACGGGGGGTTGATCAACAGCGATAAAAAAAAGAGCCCTCACACATCTTGTGAGGGCTC
This sequence comes from Cyanobacteria bacterium P01_F01_bin.53, assembly GCA_039186165.1. Taxonomy (GTDB): domain Bacteria; phylum Cyanobacteriota; class Cyanobacteriia; order Phormidesmidales; family Phormidesmidaceae; genus Phormidesmis. The sequence goes on along the minus strand of JBCDAG010000167.1, from coordinate 3,005 downwards.
TTTACAATTCTCAATGATGTCAAGCAGCCTCTAGGTCGTTTCTTTCAACCCGGTTGCTCTTTCAGTGTGGGTTTTGGGACCGACTCATAGGCAATGAAACTTCCTCCCGGAAGGATTGCAATATCAATGCAGCTTCATCCACAAGTTGGCCGTTTATCTAAAGCCAACAGAGGCCTGCCATACGAACGCAAGCAGCAAGAAGAAGATAGGAAGAATGGGCAAGACGTCAATTAAGGGACCAAAAGCACGGTAGGCTTCGGGCAATTCTGCTACCAGCAATGCAACATCCATAAATCCGCTATCTCCAAATAGTTATGTAATAGTTGGCAATAATTTTATCACGATATGTGAGAGCGTTGACGACTTTGCTGTGATGCTAAAGTCATTCCAATCGCTTGTTTGACGCTGATTTTCGTATGCTAAGTGCTCAAGCCAAACGATGATAAAAATATGAATAATCATCACAACTTTGGCGGAATGAGTGACTTGCTCTCTAAATCTTGCCCTTGATGTCCGTGGGTTGCGATGTGCTTTGTGAGGGCGCGAGCCAAGGACCAAACTCTTCAGTAAACCGATCGTTCAAGATGGCATCGCGAATGGTGGTAGTGAAGCGAATAAGTTCTGTGATGTTGTGAATAGACAATAGGGTGTAGGCCAGTAGTTCTTTGGCGTGAATGAGATGGCAGAGATAGGCTCGGGTGAAGTTTTGGCAAGTGTAACAGGGGCAGTCACTATCGATAGGGCTTAGGTCACGACGGAAGCGCGCATTCTTAAGATTCCATCGGTCTCCTTTGGTGAGCGCGGCCCCATGGCGAGCTAATCGAGTTGGAATCACGCAATCAAATAAATCAATGCCAGCGGCAATGGCTTGGGCCATTTCACGATACGTGCCAACACCCATCAGGTAGCGCGGTTTTTGCGCAGGTAGCAGCGGTGTGGTTGCTTGCACAATTTTTTCAACGAGTTCTGGGGGCTCTCCTACGCTGACGCCTCCTATGGCATATCCCGGTAGATCCAGTTCAGCCAGCTCCTGGGCAGCGGCGGCCCGTAAGTCGAGGTAGGTTCCCCCCTGAATAATGCCAAAAAGTGCTTGATCTGGCCGAGCGTGTGCCGTGATACAGCGCTTGAGCCAGCTATAGGTGCGTTCGGTGGCCGCTACGACGGCTTCACGGGTGGCAGGATAGGGCGGACATTCATCAAAGGCCATGATCACATCGGCCCCTAGCTGGTTTTGAATTTCGATGGAGCGCTCTGGTGGCATCTCAATAATGCGGCCATCTCTGGGGGAACGAAAGGTAGCACCTTCATCAGTGACGGTGCGCATTTCGCTCAGGCTAAAAACCTGGAATCCGCCAGAGTCTGTGAGCATGGGGCCGTCCCAGCCCATGAATTGATGTACGCCACCATGTTCAGCCACCAGATCTTCACCAGGCTGGAGGTGTAGATGGTAAGTATTGGCCAATACCATTTCGGCATTGCAGCTTTTTAGCTGGGTGGGCGTCACGGTTTTCACATTGGCCAAGGTGCCCACGGGCATGAATCGAGGCGTGTGGACGGGACCATGGGGTGTGTGGAATACTCCGGCGCGGGCCTTGGTGCAACTGCACTGCGCCTGGAGCTGGAAAGAGAAGGCTGTCAAGGAAAGGTACTCAAAGCAGAGCACTATTCTATGCTGTTACGACGCTTCTGTGATGTCTTCCCCAAGTCTGTGAATAACGCAATTCTGACTTGGACATCTACGTCTGGTTAAAACGCTTTAGTTAAAACACGTCCGTTTTGGGTACGTCTTTAGGTGCTTAGTTTTGGTGTGGGAACAGGCGTTTGCACTACCGGGTTAGATTTGTGCCTAGTTAGACGTGTGCCTAAGGTAGATTTCGCTCGTCGTCTAAGGAGGCATCCCAACTTGCAGAGAGGGCTTCAGTCACGATGGCTTCTAGGGCTGCTGCATCAAGCTGGCGTGCTGCGCGATCATCCAAGGTGTTGTTCATGGGTGTTAGGCAAAGGCAACGGTTGTCTTGCACAAGCACAAAGTTGGTTTCACTTTCACCGTCGTTGTCCGTGGTGACCATCTCTAGGTAATCGAAGCTATCGACGTTGAGGTAGAGACTGCGATTCGCCACAAGGGTTGCTTGATTGGGATCAGAAAAGGCTTCCATCACGCAGCCTTCACCCTTATTGGTAATTTCGTTGTCTTGCCGGTGGATGTAGCGGACGCGGCGCAGACTACGAAGGAGTCGGAGCATGTCAGTTTTATTAACCACAATGCCGCTGTCAACAAGGCACGGTGCGGGTAGATCGCTAGAGTTTCTATGGTTCATTGGAGAGGCAGTTTCGTAGGCCAATCAAAGGGCCAATAAACGATGCGATATTTTACGGTGTGGTTCTGACGTCACTCGCAGCTTGAGGTCAGGCTGAAGAGTTCACGATGAAGAATTCACTTGGGTCGAATTCGACAAGTCCGAAAATATACCCTCACGATAAACGAAAATTTCAGGTTTGCACTACTAGATTTGTAAGATCTTGAAATACTTCACGAGGAGGATTTTATCTTGATGAATTCGTGGGCTGTGCTGATGACACTCAAAGTGAGTGAAAGCAAGGTCTCGTATACCTTGCTAAGAGGGATGTTCCGCTAGGAAGAAAACTGATAAATCGGGTGCTGAAATCGCTCTAATGGCAGGGTTTTATCGGTGGTTCTATGGCTTTTTCTCGTGGGGACTCTGCGTGGATCTGTTGGTGATGAAGTGTGATTTATCTATAACCATCTACGTGAATGTAACGGGGAGCTCGATATTTTTTTAATGAAGGAATTTCGAATGGGTGAGCGCTGCGAATGAGATGGGGTGAATGAGATGGGCAATTTGGATGGGAGTGGTTGAAATACGGCTTATGTGAGTGAACCGACTGAAGTAGTGGCAGAAGAAACGAGGAGCGTTCAAGATCAAGGTAACCAAACACAAAACCTTGAAACTCCTCATGACAATGGTAGAAGCAGATGACCTGTT
>JBCDAG010000166.1:0-14842 GCA_039186165.1 Cyanobacteria bacterium P01_F01_bin.53 | reverse complement strand
TCCCGGACACAATTGCACAGCTCTCTAACCTGACTACACTTTATCTTTGGAATAATCAAATCAAAGTCATCCCGAACGCGATTGCACAGCTCTCTAACCTGACTAAGCTTCAGCTTGGGAACAACCAAATCACGTGTATCCTGGACGCGATTGCACAGCTCCCTAACCTGACAGAGCTTGATCTGAGTTACAACCAAATCACGGTCATCCCCAAGGTGATCGCACAGCTACAAAGCCTCACACAGCTTGACCTGATGAACAACCAAATAACAGATATTCCGCCTTGTGTAGAAACCTTATCTAAACTGACAAAACTAGACCTTCGAGGTAATCGACTGTCCATCTCTCCCGAAATACTTGGCACTTCTAGCCGTCCTAGCCCTCCAGAAACAATCTTCAATTACTGCCGCGAACTTCGTAGCGGCGAAAAGCGGCAACTCAACGAAGCCAAGCTCCTCCTCATTGGCCAAGGCAGCGTCGGCAAAACCTCCCTCATCAAACGTCTTATCCACGGCACCTATGATCCCAACGAATCCCAAACCGACGGCCTTAATGTCACAGACTGGAGCATTGAAGTAAACACCAAACCCGTCCGCCTCCATGTATGGGACTTCGGCGGTCAAGAAATCTACCACGCCACCCACCAATTTTTCCTCACCAAGCGCAGCCTCTACATCCTCACCTGCAACTGCCGCACCAGCGAAGACGAAAACCGCATCGAATACTGGCTCAAACTCATCCAAAGCTTCGGCGGCAACTCCCCCGTCATCATCGTCGGCAACAAATCCGACGAACAACCATTAGACATTAACCGCAAAGCCCTAAAGGACAAATATCCCAATATCAAAGCCATCCTCGAAACCTCCTGCGCCAACGGCAAAGGCATCGAAGAACTCCGCACCGCCATTACAAAGGAAGTCGCCCTCCTCGACGACGTTTACAATCTGCTTCCCCTCACTTGGTTCCAAGTAAAAGAACAACTTGAAAAGATGAACGAAGACTTCATCACCTACAACCGCTACACCGGACTCTGCTACGAACAACAAGTCACCCAAGAACAAAGCCAAGAACAACTCATAGACCTCCTCCATAACCTCGGCCTCGTCCTAAACTTCCGCGAGCACCCCATCCTCAAAGACACCAACGTACTCAACCCCGACTGGGTTACCACCGGCATCTACGCCATCCTCAGCGACGACACCCTCAAAACCAAAACCAAAGGCATCCTCACCACAGCCGACCTCGACCGTATCCTAGAGGCCGACCGCTATCCCGCCAAGCGCTACCCCTACCTCACCGAACTCATGAAAGAGTTCCAACTCGGCTTCCACATTGACGGCTGCACCCCCGAAAAATTCCTTATCCCCGGCCTCCTCCCCAAAGACGAACCTGACAACACCGATCTCGAAGACGACACCCTAGAGTTTCAATACCACTACCGCATCCTGCCAGAAAGCATCCTCTCCCGCTTCATCGTCCTCTCCCATGACGACATCCACGAGCACACCTACTGGCGCAGCGGCGTCATGGTCCACCACACCGAAGGCGACGAAATCTATAACATCGCCCGCATCAAAGCCGACCCCGAAGACAAAAAAATCTTCATCGCCATCAGCGGTAAAGAAGCCACCCGCCGCACCTTTCTTACCCTCCTGCGCAAAACCTTTACCAAAATCCACACCAGCTTCGCCAACCTAGAAGTCACCGAATGGGTCCCCGTCCCCGACCATCCTGACCATCCCCCCATTGACTATCAAGAACTTCTCGGAGCCGAAGCCATGGGCGACGCCACCTACACCATCGGCAAACTCCGAAAACGCATCGACCTGCGTAAACTCCTAGACGGCTACGAATCCCTAGAGATCCGTCAACAAAGGCGACGCGACGAACTCGGCAAAGAAGGCCTTGGCAAAGAAGGCCTCCACGAAGACTTTTCATCCAGCTTCCATTTTCATGGCGAAACACACATCCACCAACTACAAGGAGACAACAAACCCATGGGCAACACCATCAATCAACACGGCCAAGGCGACAACATCGCAGGCGACAAAGTTCTCGGCGACAAAATCCACACCCAAATCAACAACAGCACAGACCTCGCCCAAGCCACCCGCGATATCAAAGCCCTCTTTGCCGAACTTGACCAAAGCTATGACAAAACTACCCCCCTTGGTCAAACCATGATTACCGCCAAAACCATTGAGGCGATAGAAGGTGACACCACCGTCAAAAAACGCCTAATCAACGCTGTCAAAGAAGGCGGTGCAGCAGCCATCGAAGTTGCCATCGAACACCCCGCCACCAAGCCCGTCATCGCCGCTATCAAAGGCTACATCGACGCCTAGGTCCAGGGCTCACACGAACATTCTGTAACCCTTGGAATCAAAGCCGAGCAGCGGTTACCCATGCTAAGGGGAACCGCACGGAGGGGTCTCGGTGTATAGCGTACTCATCGAAACCCCTCCCTCACGGTTCCCCTTGCCAAGGGGAACCCTCCCAAACACCTGAAGCTTCTGACTTCAGATCAATCCTCTTATACGATCGCACAGCCCTAAGCCTCAAGCGTCCCCGGAACCTTTCGCAGCTGAGTCACCACCCGCAGCACCATAAATAGCGCCATTGCCAACCACAACACCTGCACATCCTGCCGCCACCAAGCCAAACCCGCCCAAGGGATAAACCCAACCAAAGCCGACACCACAATACTATTACGAACAATCGTGCTCTCCGTTAACCCCAAGAAATACCCATTCAGCATAAAAGCAATAGAGCCCAGCACCAGCACCGGAAACAACCACAACGCATAGTGCCCCACCTCACCAATCACCTCAGCATGATTGGTCAACAACCCAAATAAAGGCCGAGGAAACAACACAAACAAACCCGCAGCACTAAGCCCAATACTCAAACTCACCGCCACCGATATTTTTAAGAGCGGAGAGAGTTTGCCAAAAGTGCCCGCCCCCTTAAAGCTACCCGCCAAGCTTTCTGTTGAAAACGCCAGGCCATCGACTAAATACGTTGTCAGCACCACCACATGCAGCAACAGCGTATTCGCCGCTAACACCAACGTGCCAAAAGACGCACTCAAGCCAATAAACAACGCCGAAATAGAAACATTCACACAGCTGCGAATCCAAATATTGCCATTGAGCTTAAACGTGGCCCGCATCGCCTGCGCATTCCAAATATGCTCACGCACTGCCAGCATTTGAGGCCACCAACCCTCCACACCGATAAAGGCAACCCCCAACAACAACATCAGATACTGACTCAGGGTCGTCGCCAAACCCACACCCGTACCCGCCAAACCCGCGCGATACACAAACCAATAGTCCAGCAACATATTGGCCCCATTGCCCACCACGGACAGTGCCAACACCTTACTCCCCTGCTCTCGCCCCACAAACCAACCGATGAACACCAAATTCACCAATACCGCCGGAGCGCCCCAAATGCGGGCATTAAAGTAATCCATACCAGCGGCTTTCACCTCAGGCGCCGCACTCAAAATCGCAAAGCCCACCTCACGCAAGGGCACCTGCAACGCCAAAATAATCAGGCCCATGGCGATCGCAATCAAGCCATTACGCAACAGCGTTAAAACTACTTCCTCCGGATCATCACGCCCCTCGGCCTGGGCCGTAGGCCCCGTCGTCCCCATGCGTAAAAACTTAGCTAGACGATATAAATAGTCGAACAGGACAGTTGCGATCGCCACCCCAGCCAAGTACTTAAGCTCGTCCAAATGCCCCAAGAAAGCCACGTCCACTAACCCCGCCAAAGGCACCATCAGGTTAGAGAGAATATTGACCAGGCCAAGGCGAAAAAAACGAGGGTAAAAATCGCGAGAATTGTCGTCTGAACCCAGCTCTACGGCCAAATCCGAAGCCAGGTCCGACGTCAGTGCTAGGGGAGATTCTGTCGTTGGCGTAACCTCAGTGATGCTCCCAGACTCTTCCTGCAAATCCAGACTACTATCCGTTTTACAGGCGTCATTCGTAGTGACAGGGGAGGTAATCACGGTCCTTTTTATTGCTTAAGGCTACACCTAGTGCTTTATTTTACCTTAATCACTTATTAACCACTTGTTAACTTTTGCAATTGGCAAGCAAAAGTCTTCCTCTAGGGCTTCCTACCACGCCCTGACATAATTTTTGAAAAACGATGGCCATCAAGATATGCTTGCGATGTCCCGTGACTAAGCCTCAGAAGTACATCCAAAAGAAAGATACATGACCAACCAACCTGCCACCATCATCTACACCCTCACAGATGAAGCCCCTGCCCTGGCCACGTACTCTTTCCTACCGATTGTCAAAGCCTTTACCAAAGCCGCCAATATCAACGTAGAAGCCAGTGATATATCCCTGGCAGGCCGTATCATTGCAAACTTCCCTGAAAAGCTCACCGAGGCGCAGCGTAAGCCCGATGCCCTAACTCAGCTGGGCGAACTGGCTAAAACCCCCGAAGCCAATATTATTAAGCTCCCGAATATTAGTGCCTCTATCCCCCAGCTAACGGCTGCGATCGCAGAGCTTCAAGCCAAAGGCTACGACGTCCCCAGCTACCCTGGCGAGCCTAAGGACGAAGCAGAAGCCACTATCAGGAAAAGATATGCCAAATGCCTCGGCAGTGCCGTTAACCCCGTCTTGCGAGAGGGCAACTCCGACCGTCGCGTGGCCGCAGCCGTTAAAGACTACGCCAAGAAAAATCCCCACAGCGTTGGTGCATGGACTGCTGACTCTAGGTCCCACGTGGCCCACATGGAAAGCGGCGACTTTTATGGTAGTGAACAATCTGTTGTTGTTGAACAAGCTGGTGATGTAAAAATTGAGCTGGTAAAGCCAGATGGCTCAGTCACTGTTCTTAAAGAAAAAACACCCGTATTGGCCGGTGAAGTCATTGATGCAGCGGTAATGAGCGTCAGCGCACTGCAAGCGTTTTACCAAAAAGAGATTGATTCAGCTACCTCAGACAACATTCTCCTATCGCTGCACGTAAAGGCGACCATGATGAAAGTCTCTGACCCGATTTTGTTCGGTCATGCCGTCAAAGTGTATTTCAAAGATGTCTTTGAGCAATATGCAGACACCTTTGCCGAACTCGGCGTAAACCCCAACAACGGCCTCGGTGATGTGTACGCCAAAATCAAGACCCTGCCCGAGGCTCAGCGCACCGCCATCGAGTCAGCCTTGCAAGCTACCTACGCCACCCGTCCGCCCCTTGCCATGGTGAACTCTGACAAGGGCATCACCAACCTCCATGTGCCCAGCGACGTGATCATTGATGCCTCCATGGCCGCCGCCATTCGCACCTCGGGCCAAATGTGGGGCGCAGATGGCAATCCCCACGACACCAAGGCGATGATTCCCGACCGGTGCTACGCCACCATGTACCAAGCCTGTATCGACTTCTGCAAAGCCAATGGCGCCTTTGATGTCACGACCATGGGCAGCGTGGCCAACGTTGGCCTGATGGCCAAAAAGGCCGAAGAATATGGCTCCCACGACAAAACGTTTGAAATACCCGATATTGGCTCAGCTGCTGGTAAGGTTCGCGTGGTCGATGGGGCAGGCAAAACGTTGATGGAGCATAGCGTAGAATCCGGCGACCTGTGGCGCATGTGCCAAACCAAAGACGTGCCCATTCAGGACTGGGTAAAGCTGGCCGTCACCCGTGCCAAAGCAACCGGCTCACCGACTGTCTTCTGGCTCGATGAAAACCGCGCCCACGATGCTCAAATTATCGCCAAGGTAAAGCAGTACCTCCCCAACCACGACACCACTGGGCTAAATATTCAGATATTGCCGCCCGTTGAGGCCATGCGCTTCACCTGCGAGCAAATTAAAGCCGGAAATGATGTTATTTCAGTCACTGGCAACGTTCTCCGCGACTATTTAACCGATCTCTTCCCCATTCTTGAGCTAGGCACTAGCGCCAAGATGCTCTCCATCGTGCCTTTGCTTGCAGGCGGTGGCCTGTTTGAAACCGGAGCCGGTGGCTCTGCACCCAAGCATGTACAACAGTTTATCAATGAGGGCCATCTTCGCTGGGACTCCTTAGGAGAGTTTTTAGCCCTCGCCGTCACCTTAGAAGAGCTGGGCCGTAAAACGGGTAACGACCGGGCGGTCATTTTGGCAGAAGCCCTCAATAACGCGACTAGCCAGCTATTAGATACTGACAAATCGCCTTCTCGGAAGGTCCATGAGCTAGACAACCGGGGCAGCCACGTTTACTTAGCCATGTACTGGGCACAGGCTTTAGCTAAGCAAACCAAAGATGCAGACCTCAAGGCTCAGTTTGAAACACTCGCTCAAAAGCTGAGTGAGGGGGAGGCTACAATTATTGCCGAGTTGAATGCGACCCAGGGAAAGGCTGTAGATATTGAGGGATACTACTTGCCCAATGCGGAGCAGGCCAGTCAGGCGATGCGACCCAGTGAAACCCTAAATGCTATCTTTGCCCACTACCCAAAAAACGTTTAGCCAGAGGTCTATCGCTAGACCCTATCGTCAGGCTGGTAAAAAGCTGTGGGAAAACTTTTCGCCCCATTTTGGGGTATTCCACCAGTTTCCAAGTAAATCCGCTCAAGATAAGCTCATTAGCCATTTCCTGACGAAGTTTCATTAATTGAATGGCTGTAATGTCCTCAGGCTGAATCGGAGCTTCACTTTCATAGTGCTCTGTGCCATAGTGTTCTGTGCCATAGTGTTCTGTGCCATAGTGTTCTGTGCCCTCAAGGCTTTCCTGATAGCGCTCTAGCTGTTGGTCTGAGCCAACAGTCAGCCCTGGGTCAACAAACGATCGTCTAAACGCTGCTGAGCCATTCTCTGGAGATAAGTGGTGTGATGTTTTCAGAAAATTGGATAAGGCTTTTTCACCTGTGGAAAGCTCATAATCAAAAATAGCTAGCCTGCCATCAATCCGTTCTTGTTGTTGTTCAACATTGTATGTTCGATAGATCTTTTGCAGCGCCAACAGGAACTTAAAGGTTTGTTCTCTCTGGGGGCCTATAAACACCACTTCAACAACCCGCGTTTTAATGTTGCCTTCTTTTAGCTGAGTGATCGTCAACCTATCTTGAAATTCTTTTATACAATCGGCTCTAACCGCTTTGTCCTCACAAAGATCAGGCTGCTCCCGCTCAAGCTCCTCAATGGCCTGTTCAACGAACTGATTGCTCCGCATGACTCTAATCTCTGTTGATACTTCAATATTCGTCTCAACCTCTGATAGAGAGTTATTTTCGTTAGAATCATTGAGTATTGTAAGATTTCCAGCATTAGACTCTAACAGTATCTGCATAGAGCTTTCGTAAACAGGTTGGAATAGCAAACTTACCGAACTTGCAACTCCAATGCTTCCAATCAACGTTGCACTAAACCCATACGCCCAGTGCCGCAAAACTTCCGATATCACGTTTTATCCTCTGAGATAGTGGTGTGAATGGAGTGAGGTAAAAACACTAACTGTTGTCATCATCGTTCATGCTATTGCATAAAACTGTTGCAATATGCCCGCATAACTTTTCGGACTCTGTAATTAAGATGTTATTTAGCGCTTTCCATGCATGATGGCGCTCACTTATTCATTGACAGTTTCATTGACAGTAACAATCATCTCCGCTCCATACAGTAACGATGTAACAAGTACATGGCAGATAAAGACACCCACGTCTTCTATAGAACAACTGCACTCACGAAAATAGAAGGGGGGACTGCCCCCCCATCCTGCCTTACAACTGACTAATATATGAGCTGTTCAAATAACGGCATAACGTATCTTTGAGCAGTAAAGACTCTGTATCACGAGTAAATTATTCATATGAGTCATTTAGTATGTCCTTATTTGGGCTAAAGCTTAGTTTTCATAGATATTCTGACTGCAAGGATTGCGATACACACGCTTTTTAGGGCTATGACGAAGCCTCTTTCTTCATAGCAAAGAAATAAATATGTTGCTCGTATGAATTTTTGATGGGGCTCAAATTTGATAGGGCTCAAATTTGATGGCTCTCAAAGTAACGAACGCCTCATGATGGAGGTTAGGATCGTTTCAGCCGGACCATCAGAGGAGCGTTTCAATTGCGCGATCGCTAACCGAGTCCCTCAGCATAGTTCCTATAGATTGAGGGAAAGGATTCCGGCAAAAGAACGCAGCAAAAGAGTGCAGCAAACGTATGGGTATAGAGGCTATCGAAAACGACTGAAACTTTGGTTGGCCTAGTGTCGGGCTATATTGCCTAATTTCTGGTGAGCAAATACTCAATTTAGCGTGCAGATAGCGCGAATCTCACCATGAGACCTTCTTAGTGTTGTCCCATAGGGGTGCTGTCCCATAGGGAAATAACCGCTATCAGCAGATTCTAAGCAATTCCATCATAGGCCTGTCATTGGATTCTAAGCGTCCATTCAGTCTAGAATTCTCCGCGAGCAATACAGTAATACCTGTAAGGAACACCAGCGAAGCTATCGCTTGATGCTTACCCGTGATTTCAGTCTCATCTAATGACGATGACTGAAATGACACCCCTCTCTCAAGGTACTTACTATGCAACACAGTGTTCAGAATACAAGCACGACACCGCCACCAGGCCAGGTAGTCTCACAACCGCTTTTTGACAGTACTGTTGAAAGTGTAACGGTAGAAAGCATCAGCTGTTCGTTTCAACAACAAATAATGATTTGGATACAACAAATCGAGAACCCTTTGGGCGAGCAGCTTTAAACGACCCAGCAACAACCAAACTGTAATCTATCAGGCTGTAATTTATAAGGCTGTAATCTATCAGGCTGTAATTTATAAGGCTGATAACAACCGGGTTTCTATCGTCCAAAACTGGAAGGTCAGCTTCTGAGTAAACCCGTGACAAATCGGCAATGTTACCTCACGATTATGAGGTTTTAAGCCGGTATACCACTGTTAATGCGTAATAAGGAAAAAGCCATGGCAAAAGCTTGCAGCACGCCCAAGCGCTATAGAGGGTACGTTTTAACCTATCAAGGCGTCGATAAACTGCAACAGCGGCTATCGAACATAGAAAAACAAACCTGTATACGACAAAATGCTCGAACCATTTCGGATAGAGTCCGACTCACCGAAGCGGAAGGGATTCATCAAATGACCGTCCGCAAAATTCTACGGCAGCAGCAGGGGGTTGATAAAGCCTCCATAGAGCGCGTATTCCAAGCACTGGGACTCTCCTTGGAAATGGCCGATTGTGCCCATGCCAATTTATACAACAAAGCACCTAAACTCTTTCGCTAGACCGCCTTTAAAGACAATTTTTTCGGTAATGGACTGGGAATGGTCTGAGAAGCTACTAGCTACCCAGACTTCATCTACCCAGACCTTATCTACTAAGAGACCACTTTTGCCGAAGTCGTCTTGTTCCCCGAGCCTTCTTTTTTGGCTGCAAATGACGCCTTTCTTAGGCTGACAACTTTGTTATAAATCAGCTCGGCCTCGCGGGCGGCCTGTTCTATTTGAATATGCTGGTCTTTATCAGGGTCGTCACTCACATTCAAGGCCTGCTGAATACGTCGCCAATAGTGGCGGATAGCGCGATCGCTAACATCTAGCCGCCGGGCGATCGCGCTATCTGAAAGTCCCTCCTGAAATTTCAACTTTAAAACTTCCAACCAAGTCCGATCAAACTCATGTGTCATCTCCTCAGGGAAATGCACCAGTCCCGCCTGAGCTAATGGAACATGCTCTACAACCTCTGCCAACTGGCAAGGATAGCGCAAAGCTACGAAGCCGCCTTCGTAGGCATTGATAGCACAGATGATTTGTCGCAGTGGCGATAAATCATGAGCTAGTAGAACAATATTAGGTGTCCCCAGATTGGGTGTCACCGGATTAGGTAAATGCTTAGGCATTGACGGGCTATGCATCAGCCTAATGAGTAACTGCTGTATCTTCTCATCAGTCTCTGAGCACACTGACCCTAAAACAACCAATATGAGGTCAGGTAAGTGACGCTTTAAAACAGACGACTCATAGTCATCGATCGCTTGTTCCAAACAATTCGCCGTCTCGATAGCAATCACTTCAGCCTTCGAATAATAAGACTGTAACGACTGGAAGGTTGCAGCCAATGATGGATCTGCCAGTATCGGAGCCGTCATTGGTGAATCTGGGGCTCCCAAATCTGGAGCTTCCAAGTCCGTGACAACAACATGGGGAGGCAGGCATGGCTTATCTGTTTCTATATCGTTTTGAACCATCCTCCCTCCCAAATCGCACCTTTCAACGGTACGCCTTAATTTTCTCTATTCTGCCAAAAATGCCCAGGGAATGGGGTGAGCCTAATGACAATCCTAGATGCAATCTTAAGGCCAGTCTTAAGGCCAGTCTTAAGGCCAGCATTAAAGAACAAGCTCTGCATAGGCTCTGCATTCCATTCTCTGCACCACTTTCACCGCCGTGTTAAACGCGCTATCAGCTATGTGGACTGATCAAATTAATTGGCGAAAAATCGTCACTCAGCCAAATCAGACCGCCTCGGAAACCGATTCAGCGGTAGAAGCACCTGTTTTTTTAGTGGTGGATGATCACGATGCCGTATTGCAGTGCCTGATACCACTCCTACGGGCGACCTATCCAGAAGCCGTGCTCATCGCAGCACAGAACTGTGAAAAAGCCAGGCAACAGGTTGAACAATACAATCTTGACCTGGTTGTTTTAGATTTAGATCTGCCAGACATCGTGGGTCAACGGGCACGCGCCGAATCGGGCCTAAATCTGTTGAAAACAATCATGAAAAATGAGCTGCCTCCCCATATTGTTGTTTTAGGCGACAGTGTAAAGCCCTTGGTTCGTCTCAAAGATGCGATTTATCATTATCCCGCTGGGTTTACGGCCATTGATAAAACCCAACCGATTCCTAAACTCTTGAAGCTGATTGATCTGGCCTTGCGTGGATCGATGTTTTTGCCGCCAGAGGTACGATCGCGCAGTGAATTAAAGCCCCAATGGCTCACCCTGCTTACCCTCAAATTTCAAGAAGGGCTCTCTGATCGGGCGATCGCACAGCGGATGGGCGTCAGCACCCGCACCATTCGTAGCTACTGGCTCCACATTCAAGATGCCTTAGACGTATTTGACGATCCGGATAGGGACCTAAGGGTGCAAATTGCCCAGGCCGCTCGCCAAGCCGGATTGATTGATTAGTCACCTTGATTAGTCACCGCTTTCTTAAATTCTTACCGCTTAAGTTATCGCTTAAGTTCGCATCTACCACTGTCCCGTTCCTTTCTGAGACCTGCCAAGATGACCTTTATAGCTAGATTCAGCTTATTCTCATGAACTACTCATGCCTGTCTCATCATAAATTAGCTGATCATAATAGTCACAAGGAGGTTTTGAATATGGCCCCCCCTCCTGAACAAGTGCCTGGCCCCAGGCAGAACACACCAGCCGATAAAGTCCGGCACATCATGATTATTTCAGGAGAACTAGAACTCGCAGAGCTCCTTCAACTTGAGCTGCAATCTGTTGGATTTCAGGTCAGCCTTATTCATGATGGGCTGCGGGGGCTCCTCGCAGCGAAACGGCTAAGTCCGGACTTAGTCATTGTTGATTGGTCACCGCCTCGGCTCACAGGGTTAGAAATTTGCGATCGCCTCCGGCTTAACCACAACGAAGAGCCCATAATTTTAATCACTCAGGCCAATGATGCTGCCCAGAGAATTGCCGGACTGCAAGCGGGCGCAAATGACTGCATTTCTACCCCCTTTGCCAATGAAGAATTCATTGCCCGTGTTCAGTCCAACTTAAAGCGTCGCACGCCCAACCCGGAGCAAAACTCCATTCTACGCTGTGCTGATGTCTTGCTGAACCGCAAAACGAGGGAAGTCTTTCGGCGCGATCGCCCCATTAAGCTCACGGCCAAAGAGTTCGACCTGCTGGAATATCTCATGGACCACTACTTTCAGGTGCTAACCCGCACGCAAATTTTAGAAAACGTGTGGGGCTATGACTATGTGGGTAGCTCTAATATCATTGAGGTATACATTCGTTACCTACGGCGCAAGCTAGAGGCTAATCAAACACCTCGCCTCATCCACACCGTTCGTAGCGTAGGCTATATTCTCAGAGAAAACACCTCAGAATAGGAGAACATTGTTTTGATATGATTGCGCTATGTTCTCAACAATCTTACGACTCTTTGTAGGAAAATTAACGACTCAAAGTCCCTATGATTTCTGTTGTTAGTCAATCGCAAGCATTGCCTACCGGAACGCACCAACGCTACCAAGGACTCCCAATCATGGTAAAGCCTGACCAATAGTAAGGATGTGAAAAGTCAGGCACACGCGAAGTTTCTAGCTCGGAGGGCAGCGTAAAGGCACGGTCAGGATTGCGATTTTTTAATTCCCCATCCTCATTGCGAACATCGCCTTGCAGCATCGCTAATTGGGCAGTGCGCAGCGCATCCACCTTCAGGGGAGAACGCCTCAAATTACGATAAAACTCGTTCATAAGCGCCAAGGTGCCTAAATCATCAACGGCCCATAAACTGGCCATGGCCGAGCGCACCCCCGAGGCCACAGAGAGTCCGGCAAAACCCATCTCAGCTTCTACGCTTCCCACAGCGGTGCTACAAGCTGAGAGTACTAATAAATCAACGGCAGGCGAATGCCAGTCTAGCTGATGCAAGTCACTCAGGCGGAGCTTTTCATCCCATAACTGAATGTAGGAATTATCAACACTACCCTCATTAAATTCAGCATGGGTGGCCAAATGAATAAGCTGAAAAGGTGATTGCGATCGCTGCTCAATCAAGTTCTCTCTTGTAAAGCGCTCGTTCAAAAAAGCCTCACCGGGCCATAGCTCATGAATCAGGTCAATTTCTAGGGGCACCGCCGGTAAGGGGGACAGCTGCTCAAAATCACTGGCCCCCATGACCAACACTTCTGCCCGAGTAAGCGGCACATAGTCTGCTTCCAGTAGGCCTAGGGATGGCACCACGCCAAGGCTGTATTTTTCCACAAGAAACTGTTCCCCGTCATGTAGGGCTGCCACGGGCAATGCCCTGAGGCCTTCATCCATCACAAAAACAAGGGTATCTATCGTTTCAGGGTCGTCAAATTCCGTTTCCATCGGAGCGATTAGCCACTGATAGAGCTGCTGAGCCGGAGGCAAGTAACCTGTCCCCCCTCGGCGAACAGACGTAACTAAGTTGTTGCGAAATTGACGAATCGTCTCTAGCAGCTCTGTTCTGTCAATATCCGGGAAAGAAATTTTCACCGGATTGTCATCGGTAGTAATCAACAACATTTCCAGCTCTTCCTCGGGCTTCTCCTCTGATGGATTCCCCATAGAGACTGCTTTCAGCTGTTCAGACGATGCCTGGGGCGTTTTAAGATGAACAACGGCTAAGCGATTGCCACTTTGATATTCAATATCGGATAGGAGTGCCTGCACTTCGTTGACCGTGAGTTCATTTTCATTGAGCGCACGGCCAAAATATTTGGAAAAGTCTTGAATCTTATCTTGCTCAAATGACTTTAAAGTTTGGGTCGCCTCAGGTCCGCTCAGTTCAGTTCTTTGGGGTGGGTTAGTTTCATCCCTGAGGATATCTGTTTCTTCGGGGGCAAGGGGAATATCGTCAGGCTCTTCGTCATCGTTGTCTAGCGGATTATTCGGGAGAGTCGGTGTCGTAGGTTCGGTGGGCGTCTCACCAGTGGGTGTTTCAGGAGTGGGTGTTTCAGGAGTAGGTGGTGGTGCTGCTGGGGCCATTGAGATAGAAATGACACCATCTCTACCCATTGCCGGGTCCGCTGCCGTGGAAATTTCTCCAGTCGTCACGGTACTCAGGCGGCTAGTCAATGTGACATCGCCCCCTTAGGAAAAACCATTCGTGGTAATGCTCCCGGTGGTAATACTCTCATCCACCGCGATTGTTACCGTGCCACCAAAGCCATTAAAGGCTTCACTCTCTGGAAATTGCGACTCAAAGCCTTCTGAAAACTCTGGATTTCCTGAAAACTCTGGATTCTCTGTAATGCCTGGACTTTCCGGAACGACTTCGATGTTTCCTTGGGTATTAATGGTGCCCACGGTGACCATGCCACTGGCCTGTAAATTAACGGCTCCCGCCCGGGGTGGCAAAGAGAACCCCTCAATAGAGGGTGCCGTCTTCAAATTGCCCAGTCGTAAATTCACCCCTGAAATGTTCAGCGATCGCGCGTTGGTGAACAAGGTGTCATTAGTCCCTTCCATAAGAAAAGATCCAGCTCCACTCATATCTGCATCAGCCGTAAATGTGATGTTTCCAGAGCCCGGAGAAAACCTGAGTTCGTTATCGGATAGGTCTCTTACAATGATGTCGTTGCTGGCCTCTAGAATCAAGGCAGTATTGCCATTTAAAGATTCTAGGGCCTGCTCAGAAATCGTAAAGGTTGATGTTCCTGCCTCTCCTGAGAGAATGTTGCCATCGACTAACTCACCATCATTAGCGGCCCCTGAGCCATCGGCAATAATAATATTCTCTGGATCGAGCAAAAGTGTTCCGGCACGCCCTTGAGCAGCGTGGGTATCGACTTCACCTCGAAAAATCAAGTTTTGCTTCCCCGAAACTTCCACAAATCCACCATTTCCACCAGCCTCTCCGCCGGTTGCAGAAATCTCACCGAGGAATTGGGTCGTATCATCGGCCCAAACAATCACCCGTCCCCCGTCCCCCCTGGCAAGGCTCCCGTGTACACACAAGTACAAGAAACCGCTACATGTCTTGCTATGGTGTGGATATCCGTTGGAAATGGAGGCCCAGTGTAGCCCTATGACTGCCCATAATAATCCAATAGCGATTTATAGCGCTCACCGACCAACT
>JBCDAG010000165.1:0-14939 GCA_039186165.1 Cyanobacteria bacterium P01_F01_bin.53 | reverse complement strand
TTCGTGGATTTCGCAAAAGATCTCAAATGAGCTCTATAGAGCCTATTTAAGATCTAGTCTCTATAAAGATATATAGAAATTAAGATATTCACTATTCTCTGGTGCTTTACTGTAGAGCTAACTCGCCCGCACTATAGCGTTTTCCACTTGGCTACGGTACAGCTTTTTGACTAAAAGCCTTACAAAGCTGCGGGCCAAGTAACAAACGGGGCACGTAGCGCCAGAGGACGCTGCAACACCAGAGGGCGCAGCCTCTCTTTCGGTGTTATCAGTTTGAAGAGAGTTTGAGAGAAGGTCACAAACCCCCTTCCTTCAGGTGGGGGATGTAGTGACATACATCTCTCAAGTGAGCATAGCGAACATCCAGTCTTCATAGAGCTTGCCATCACTTTTATGCTGTATCTGCTAGTATAAGAGTATGTTGATTCTAGAGTACAAAGTGAAGGGGAAGCCTCAACAGCTCACCGCAATAGACGAAGCTATCAGGTCTGGGCAGTTCGTTCAGAACAAAGCTTTGCGCTATTGGATGGACACGCCGAAGGCTTCTAAATACGACTTGAACAAGCTATGTAAAACGCTTGCTAAAGAATTTCCCTTTGCTAATGAACTCAATAGCATGGCTAGGCAGGCACACGCGGAACGTGCGTGGTCTGCAATTAGCCGTTTCTATGACAACTGCAAGAAAGGTGTTAAGCCTGTTGGCTATCCCAAGTTTAAGAAGTTCGCTAGGTCTGTTGAATACAAGACAAGCGGGTGGAAGCTGGTAGGGACTAAGCGAATTAAGTTCACCGACAAGAAAGGCATCGGTCTATTGAAATTAGTGGGCACTCACGACTTGGCCCAGTACGCTGAGAATTTGATTAAGCGTGTGCGCTTGGTGCGTCGTGCGGATGGCTACTATTGCCAGTTCTGTATTGCAGTTGACAGAAAAGAGACTCTAGACCCAACAGGTAACACCATTGGGTTAGATGTCGGGATATCCGACTACTACACCGATAGCAATGGTGAAGCAGTTGACAACCCTAAGTTCTATCGAAAGCGTGAGGCGAGGCGTAAAAAGCTGGCGCGTCGTGTTTCTCGAAAGAAGAAAGGAACAGCCAATCGCCGTAAAGCCATTAATCGACTAGCACGATTCGACCTCACTACTTCCCGCAAGCGAAAAGACCACGCTGTTAAATTGGCGTTGTCCGTGATGAGAGCTAACGACCTCGTAGCGTATGAAGATTTGAGAGTACGAAATATGGTCAAGAATCATAACTTGGCTAAGTCGATTAATGACGCGGGATGGTATCAATTCAGAACATGGTTAGAACGCTATGGTGAGATATTTGGGCGTGTCACGGTTGCCGTGAATCCTGCCTATACCTCTCAAGAGTGTTCTGTCTGTGGAACGATAGTCAAAAAGTCCCTATCAACTAGGACTCACACTTGTAAGTGCGGGTGTCAGCTCGACAGGGATCATAATGCTGCTATCAACATTCTGAATAAAGGACTTGCTACCGTGGGGCACACGGGAAGCACTCTGCTAGACAGAGAAAACGCCCTGTGAGTTTAGGCCTCTTTGGGGTTGGTGGTAACGCTGGCTCAGAAAGCTCGAACTAGGACCAGGGAATCCCCGCGCCTTCAGGCCGGGGAGTAGTCAACCTCTGAGGTTATGATTATGGCATCGAGTTCATCTCAGTCTCCCGAGTCAACCTCCAATCAGGCAAAGCTCGGCCAGTCAAAATTTGGTCAGCCTCAAGCAGCAAAAAGCAAAAAAATAAAGCGTAACCAATGGTATTCTCCCACCGTTTCTCCAGAGCACGGTGCCTATGTTGTGTTAGCCGTTTCTTTTTTGACGGGAGCCGCTGCTGCCCAGCAGTGGACTTGGACAACTACCCTAGCGCTAATCTGTGCCTTTTGTGGGTTTCAGGCAGAGCATCCGCTGGTGCTGCAAATTAAACAGCGCAGCAGTTGGAAACCTCGATTTCTTGTGTGGGCTAGTATTTATGGCGGAGTGGCGATCGCGATCGCCGCTTGGTTATTTTGGCTCAATCCAGAGACCTGGGCTTTGCTGATGATTTATGGTGCAGCTCTAGTGGCGACGCTAGTCGATGGTGCTTTAGTCTGGCAGCGCCAACAGAAATCGAGATTAAATGAACTGGTGACGTTTGCAGCTGTTTGTTTGTCGGCTCCGTTGGCTTACATCGCTACCACGGGGATGCTGCCTTTGCCAGTCGTTGGCCTGTGGCTCCTCAATACCTTGTTTTTCTCCAGCGCTATTTTTACCGTCAAACTACGGAAAGTGCATACGGCATCCGTTGTGCCAGGACTCATTTTTCATCTCTTGGCTACCGGCACAGTTGCCCTACTCTGGCAAATTCATTGGCTATTGCCGATTACAGCTGCTGCTTTTGGCGTTGCCTTGCTTAAGTTCGGACTGATTCTGTGGCAAAAAGACTGGTATTGCCACACTAAAATTCAGTATGTGGCAATGTTAGAAACAAGTGCGAGCTTACTGTTTTTTGCGATCGCAGCCCTATCTCTGCTGCCACCCCATTTAGCCTAGGATTTAGCCTAGAGAAGCTAGCACGACAAAACAAATTACTGCTGGCTTGTAAAAAATAAAAATAGACAGTTTAGCGATCTTATCTGCACCTGTAGCGATCATCATTTCAGCTAAATCTGATTATCATGGCGAAATAGCTCATAACCCAACGGAGGTCAAAACCCATGACAAGTATTTCCGTGAACCTTGGCCCTGTTCAAGAGACTCTGCTGATCCCTTTGCTGGGGCGAGCGGTGGAAACCCAAAAAGGAAGTGGCCTTATTCAGGATGAAAAAGCCGTTGAGATTGTCAAGGCCTTAGATTACGATTTTTCAAAGTGGAAGAAGTCTAAGGCATTAGCGGGGGCAACGTTGCGAACGCGAATCTTTGATCAAGATGTGCAAGCTTTTCTGCAACAGCACCCGACCGGTACCGTCGTAGAAATTGGCTGCGGCCTCAATACCCGATTTGAACGCTTAGATAATGGCCAAGCCCAATGGTTCGATCTCGATCTGCCCGATTCTCTTGCACTACGACGACAATTTTTCCAAGATGAGCCTCGTCGGACCATGCTCGAAGCCAGCGTGCTAGATACAGACTGGATGGACGCGGTTGCCGCCACAGGCGGCCCTTGGTGCTTTATTTCTGAGGCCGTGATTATCTATTTAGACCGTGGGCAAGCCAAACAGGCCATCACCCAAATTGCCAATCGCTTCCCTGGTGCGTGGATTTTGATCGATACCACCAGCCAAAAAATGGTTGATAGCCAGCCCACCCACGATGCGATGAAATACCTGTCGCCAGATAGCTGGTTCCGCTGGGTTTGTAATGACCCTTATGAAATTGAAACCTGGGGTCATTTGCGTTTGGTGCGATCAAGTACCTTTCTAGATGCTGGCCCTGAGCTGATGAAATATGCCCCTTTCCCAATAGCTCTACTGGCCCGCTGGGCACCCTGGTTAATCCGCAAAAACATTGATGGCTATCGACTGAATCGGTTTGTTGTAGAGACTTGATATCACAGACAAATGCTGTGGGTTTGTTGGTCAAAGCTTGTGGCTAAAGATACTGCTTTTTAAACCAGGAGGAAAATTCTCATTGATAATCTTGGCATTAGCGTGAATATCATTAATGACTAGCGTATTGTCTCGGCCAGTGAGTTTGTCTGGTGAGTTTGTCAGGTGAGTTTTTTGGGCCTATGAAAATTAAGATCCCCCACAGCAACTATCCGCAGCTTATCGCCGAGTTTCGTCAAAAGGACTGGGTTTCATTGTATGAAAATGACTTTGGTGTGCAGACAGATTGGCACACACCTTTTATGGTAGGCCGCAGTTGTCTTTTTGATCTCTCACCCGATCTTAAAATTTATGACTGGCAGCAAACCCTTCTAGAAGACTTAGAAATTGCAGACTGTGGGGAGGCTCTACCGCCCGTGAGCTTGATTTTTCTACTCCAGGGTCAGTTGCAGTGTGCTTACCGAGATGCTAGCTATGTTCAACATATCTGTGTCGAGTCAGGGCAAAATCTACTGCTCTTTACGGGGCTGGGTAAGCAGGGCGTTTGGACCTGTCCCCGAGCACTCCAAAACACAACGATAGAAGTTGCCATCGACGCAGGCAGGCTACTTGGCTACCTGGGAAGTGATCCCGTGCCCTCGCTGAGCATGCTGTGGCAGCTACTCAGCCAACAGTCTGATCAGCCTTATTTTCATACGGGCATAACAACACCCGCGATGCAAATGGTGATTCACCAGTATGCGCACTGCCCTTACGAGGGCGCAATGCAACGCATGTATTTAGAGAGTAAAGCAGTTGAGCTGGTGGCACTTAAGCTCTCTCAAATTCAGCAAATGGCCCAGGCAAGTGAGACAAAAAACAGCATTCACTCGGCGCAGCGATCTTCCTTTGGAGGGACTATGCCATCGCTTAACTCTGGAGACTTCAGCGCAAAGAGCTTTAATGCTAAAAACCTCAAATCTAAAGGCCTAAAATCTAAGGACCTTGAGCGAGTGCACCAGGCAAGAGAGATTTTGATTGAAGACATCACCAATCCGCCTTCTTTGCAGCAGCTGGCAGAACAGGTGGGCATTGGTGACTATAAGCTGAAGCGGGACTTTCGGCAGACCTTTGGAACAACGGTGTTTGGATATTTGAGGACACACCGCTTAGAATGCGCCCGCCAGTTATTAGCTGTTCGGCAGATGAATGTTTCTGAAGCTGCTGAGTTTGTAGGCTATAGCAGCTTGAGCAAGTTTACCGCTGCCTTTAAACGCCAGTTTGGTATTTTACCGAGCGTCTGTTCCGGCCAAAGAAAAAAAGCTTTTGAAAAGCGCCCTTGAAAAAGCGCCCCTAAAAAACGCCCTTATGGACTAAAAAAACGCCGTCTGGGTCGTAGCCGTTTGCTGAGTGCTTTTCTATGATTCAGGCATTAGCACCTTTTTGAGAATAGCTATGGTCACCTTAGATGACAGTCGTTGGCCGCTGGTATCGGTCCACTTTCAGGGGAATGGCACGCCAGATGATATGGCCCAAGAAATGGCACACTTTTACCGCTGTTTTGAAGCGTGGCTGTCTCGGCAAGCGCCGTTTGCACTGGTTATTCGACGCGACAATGCGGACGTTGCAGAAGCTCAGGGAAAAAAATCCCCGGCTGTAAAGCAAATAAGAAAAGACGGCATGGCCTGGACCAAAGCTCATAGGGCCGAAATCTCTCAATACTGTGCGGGTATTGCGATTGTTCCTGACTCGGCTAAGCTTATGGTGCTGTGGGGGCCGATGGTAGCCAGGGTGACCCAAAAAATGTACGGTTGCCCTGGCAAAGTCTTTCTGTCATTGGAGAAAGCTAATAGTTGGGCGACTGGCCAATTAGGAGCACCGCACAGCCTATCAGGCCATATTACAGAAAACAGGATTACAGAAAACAGGATTGCAGACAACAGGCAGCCAGCAGGTGCTAAAACAGCAGCGCTGGCAAACACAACGATTGCGCTTAAGACTCGGTTTCTCAACCATCGAGCTAACCATCAAGCTATTCGTCATCTAATCTGGCGACGAAAGGCGATGTTATCGCTGTCAGCTATGCTGGCCGCCATAGGCGCAGCGCTGGGTCTGGTCCCTTATTATCTCATCTATTTAGTCAGCCTCAGACTGTTTGATACCTCAGCGTTAGATACAGCGCTAGATACAGCGTTAGATACTCAGTATGTTGGGCAGCTTGCCTGGTGGGCCATTGTTGCTGTGATTGGGAAAGCAATCTGTGTAGGCTTTTCCATAAAGCTCTCCCATATCGCGGCTTACACCATTCTCTACGATTTAAGAATTGAGCTGGCTCGTAAGCTAGCCTGTCTGCCGCTGGGCTATTTTACGCAGCGCACCACAGGTGAGGTAAAGAAGATTATCCATGAAGACGTCGAACAGCTAGAACAGGGACTTGCCCACATTATTCCTGATGTGGTCGCAGGGGTGACGGTGCCCTTGCTGGCAGGCACTTTGTTGATGCTAGTCGATTGGCGAATGACGCTGGCGACCCTGACCAGTGGTGCGATCGCCCTGGCCTTCTTCGGCTTTATGATGTCTCGCTTCGACATGGGTGCCTACAATGCCCTACTGGCCAAAATGAACGGCGTTGTTATTCAATACATCAACGGCATGAAGGTCATCAAAGCCTTTACCCGCACCGATGTTTCCTTTCGCCAACTGCAAGATGTGGTTGCAGAAATGCGACAAGTGTATGTGAAAACAACCCGCACGTCTGCGCTGCCGATGGCCTTTATGCTTACGCTGATGCGTTCGGCGGCGGTTACCGTTGTCCCGGTTGGCATCGTACTCTACCTCACCGGCTCTTTGAGCATTCCGGTCTTTGTGCTGTTTGTGGTCATGGGCATCGGCTTCAACCGGCCCATTATGGCTGTACTTTTTCACGGCATGACGGGCTTTTATCAGGTCAATGCGGCTTCTCAGCGAATTGCCGAAGTCTTCAATCAACCCGCCCTGACTGAGCCGCCTCAGCCTCAGCAACCCCAGGGCAATGATATTGCCTTTGATAATGTCTCTTTTGGCTATGGCAACACATCTGTGATTAAGGGCATCAGCTTTGTTGCGCCATCTGGGAGTGTCACGGCGCTAGTGGGGCCATCTGGCGCAGGAAAAAGCACCATCGCCAAACTCATTCCTCGCTTTTGGGATGTGGGCAGCGGCACAATTTCCATCGGTGGCGTCAACGTCAATGAAATTGCTACCGAACAGCTCATGACTCGGGTATCGTTTGTTTTTCAAGATGTGTTTTTGTTCAACGATACGATTATTGAAAACATTCGCATGGGCAAGCCAAGCGCAACGCGCTCGGAAGTCGTGGCCGCCGCTAAAGCCGCCCGCTGCCATAGATTTATTGAAGCATTGCCCCAAGGCTATGAGACACCGACCGGTGAAAACGGCGTTAGCCTTAGTGGCGGTCAGCGACAGCGGCTTTCAATTGCGCGGGCACTGCTAAAAGATGCGCCTATCGTGGTGCTTGATGAAGCGACTGCCTATATCGATCCTGAAAATGAGGCGCTGTTGCAGCAGGCGATCGCAGCCCTTTTAACGAAGGGAGCAGCAGGCGCTAACAAAACGCTGCTCGTTATTGCCCATCGGCTCTCGACCATCACAGAAGCGGATCAGATTTTAGTGATTGATCAAGGAAACATCATTGCTCGGGGCACCCACAGCGCACTCCTAGGGACGTGTGGTCTTTACAAAGAACAGTGGCAGGCCCATATCACCGCCCAGACCTGGCAATTTGATAAAGACCACACAGTAGGAGGAGCCGCAAAACAACAAACAGCGCGGCTCACTGAAAACACAAAGGCGCTCACAAATTTAGTAGAACATCCAACAACAGTAGAACATCCAACAACAATTAATCGCCCACTGGGGAACCCCTATCGAACACTCAGTGAAACCGACTCAGTCTGGCGCATGGTGTATAAGCTCATTCCTTCAAATGCAAGGCACTATCTCTGGCGAACGGTGCGCTGGCGGTGGCTGGAGGGTCTGGCCTTAGGCATGACCAGCTATATGGTGTATTTGGTGCTTATCGCCCTTTTCCACGCGGAGGCCAATGGGCTAGCCAGTGTTGATCAAGGTCAATTATGGGGCTATGTCACTGTGATTGTGGGGCTGTGCTTAGCCCAAATTATCTGTGGCTACAGGGCCAATACTCAGGCTTACGCGCTGACTATTGCAGTCCAAACCAAGCTGCGGCTATACCTTGCCGAATACGTTAGGCGGCTGCCGTTAGGGTTTTTCACGCAGCGGGCAGCAGGCACAGTAGATGCCCTCTTTACCACCAACATCATGTACCTGGAGCCTCACCACATTTTAGAGAGTTTAATCAGCGCAGTGGTGACCCCTCTGATGATCTTTTTAGTCATGCTGATTTTAGACTGGCGACTGGCCTTAGTGTTGGCCTCTAGCGTTCCGTTTGCGATGCTGGCGCTACGCTATGGCGATGTTGTTTTTGCACGGGTATGGCGCTTACAGGCCGCCGCGCGGGTAGAAGCCAATGCTCGCATGGTGGAATATATTCAAGGGATCGCCGTGATTCGGGCGTTTAATCTTTCGGGCAAGCGGCTAAAGCGGTTTCGAGCGGGCCTTAGCCATTACCGGCAAACCAGTTTGGCAACAGCCACGGAGCTTACCCCTGCGTTAATTGCCTTCTTGGGGGTGCTAGAGTTAGGGTTTGCCGCCCTTTTGGTGGTGGGCAGCACGCTGTTTGCACAGGGGACATTAAGCGGTGATCACTTTCTCTTTTTTATGGTGCTGGGGCTAGCCTTTTATCTACCGCTAATCGGCATGGCGGAGATGTTGGAGTTTTATCGCCTCATGCAAAACTGCGTACGCAACCTAAACGAGTTCTTAAGGTCACCGCTCTTGCCCGCAACACCTAAGCCGCAGCAGCCCAACAGCACCCAAATTGAGTTTAAGGGCGTCACCTTTGGCTACAGCCGCCCGCAAGGAATGGGCGAAACTACCCCTAACACCGTTCTGGATGCTGTGAGCTTTACGATTCCACCGCGCTCGGTAACGGCGCTCGTGGGGCCAAGTGGCTCAGGTAAAACGACCATCACCAACCTGATTGCACGGTTTTGGGATGTGGATAAGGGGGCAATTTTACTGGGCGGTGTCGATATTCGGCAGCTAGACACCAATACCTTGCTTTCGCAAATGACAATGGTTTTTCAAGAGGTGTATCTATTTAATGACACCATATTCAACAACATTCGATTCGGGAAAGAGGAGGCTAGTGAAGCTGAAATAATTGCTGCTGCAAAGGCCGCACAATGCCATGGTTTTATTACCCAACTGCCCCAAGGTTATGAAACGATGGTCGGTGAAGGGGGCGCGACCCTTTCCGGTGGAGAAAAACAGCGAATTTCCATTGCCCGAGCCATCCTTAAAGACGCACCGATTGTGCTGTTGGATGAAGCCACTGCTTCGATAGATCCTGAAAATGAGCGCCTGATTCAGCAGGCTATTCAAGCGCTCAGCGCCCAAAAAACGTTAATTATCATTGCCCACAGGCTCACAACCATTGCCGCTGCCGATCAGATTTTGGTGCTAGATCAAGGCCGATTGGTTGCGCGAGGCACGCACCAATCGTTGATGGCACAAGCCGGTGTGTATGCGAGGTTATGGGAGATGAAATCGCGATCGCAAGGATGGAAACTGACCGTCTAACCTCACGATCACTGATTGTTATGGGTGTACTGATGCCAGGCCTCCAATTGTTTTCACGAACGCTTCGACGTAAAGCAATCTCTCTAATGGCGTTGAAAACACATGCCATGGAAAGAATTATAAAGAGGTTTTTATCGTTCATCTTGGTGTGTCGCTTTTGGTCGCTGCTAGTTGTAGGATGCGCTCTTTAACTATGCACGATGACTTTAACTCATGCGCTATGTTCTGCTCATGGATTTGCGATAATTACAACAGACAGGCCGTCAAGTGTAAATCCTAGTAACCAAAGCTATTTCAGGCTTCCCAGAAAAGAAGAACAGCACGAAGACTTTAACTCATGCGCTATGTTCTGCTCATGGATTTGCGATAATTACAACAGACAGGCCGTCAAGTGTAAATCCTAGTAACCACAGCTATTTCAGGCTTCCCAGAAAAGAAGAACATGATAAACTTCTTCTATCAAAGAAAAATATGGTGTGAGTGTTGTGAGTTCTAAATTAAGTAAGTCCGTCAGTTTCTTGGCGGGCCTCTTTCTGGCGACCTATGGGGCAGCCGTTGGCGCAGAAACAACTGTCGAGAATCTATCTTCAGGCGATCGCTCAGATGAGCAAGTCACGCTAGCCACTGCTGATTCAGTTGCTGATTCAGTCGTGGCAGAAGCACCCTTCCTGGCAGCGCCTACTAATGAAGTAACAACAACTATTGAGAGGACAGCCTCGACTAGAACAAACGCCGATTCGATTGAGAGGGCATCCCTTGATGATTCATACGCTAGGCTGCAAGCGCTATTAAACGACGGGGATCTAAGCGATACGGACCCATCAGAATTTTCTGTTGTCGAGCAAGATACCCAAGATGCCTTAGACAGCGTACCTTCTTCTCTCGCAGACGAGAGCATCTCCGGAGAGGTCGCCTTGTCCACAGAAAGACCCACAGAAGAAATTGTCTTTCAATCTGAAGAGTATTCCCCTATCGATGTAGCCCTTACGGGTATTGAGTCTTTAGAATTCGACTCATTTTCTGCCGATTCACCTCTCGGCGATCCAGTCTTCAGCCCAGTTCTCATAGGGGATGGGGGTGCCCCTCACTTTGAAGATGCAATTCTCTGGTCACCCTCTCGCCCCGACAGCCATGCTCCCATTGGCGTCATGGGAGACCATACCCACGGAAAAGGAGAGTTTATGCTCTCGTATCGCTACATGTATATGGACATGGACGGTAACCGTAGTGGTACAAATTCTTTGTCTACAGCAGACGTACTGCAAGACTTTATGGTGACGCCCGTGCGGATGACCATGCAGATGCATATGCTGGGCGCAATGTATGCACCGACAGACGACCTCACGCTAATGGCAATGCTACCTTACGTCACTAAGGAGATGGATCACCTGACTCGTATGGGTGTAGAATTTACCACGAATTCTGAGGGCATCGGTGATGTTGGTTTAGGTGGGCTTTACACCATATTGGATAGGAACCGCCAGCGCGTTCACCTCAACCTAGGTTTTACCTTCCCAACCGGATCGATCAACGAACGCGATGATACCCCTGCAGGGCCGGATCAAATCTTGCCCTATCCGATGCAAATCGGCTCTGGTACCGTTGATCTACGCCCAGGCGTTACCTATTTAGGACAAGCGGGTAGATGGTCATGGGGCTCTCAAGCGTCGGGCATTATTCGGTTGGGGGAAAATGGCAACGGATATCGTCAAGGCAACCAGTTGATGATAACTGGGTGGGGTGCCCGTAGTTGGAATGATTGGTTTAGTACATCGTTGCGTTTGAACGGGCGAACTTGGGGTGACTATAGCGGACAGGACGCTCGCTTGAACCCTAATGTGATTCCAACCGCAGACCCTGATCGACGAGCCGGCACTCAGCTAGATGTGGGTTTAGGCTTGAACTTCTATGTTCCAGAAGGCGGTGCTCAAGGATTGCGATTGGCAACAGAATTTAATCTACCTGTTTTTCGTAGTCTTTCTGGGCCTCAATTGGAAACAGATTTTAGTGCGACAGCTGGCGTACAGTATGCCTTTTAAGTTTTTTCCTACAGAACCCGAACTTTCCCTTGCATAAAAGTTGCAACTTTCGCTGAGTATGCACAGTGTCATCACTTGCGCACCGATAGGCTAACAATAGGCTAATATGAACAACTGCCAGCAATCTCGTTTTTCTCCGAGACGGCTGGCAGTTCCTTTATAAATTTCAGTGCAGGTAGGCGAAACTATCAACCCTGATGGGTCTTTGGATCCGGCGCAACATTGAAGTTAATGTTCAAATTGCGGGTTTTATCGGCTAGCCATTGACCAAAGAGATGTTTTTCAATCTGAAGTTTGAGCTGATCGTTTAATTCAGCGGGGATGACTTCTTCAAGGCGGAAAATGCCCCAGTCAGATTTGACAGCGACAGGTCCCACCAGTGTTCCCACAGCTGCCGAGGCTAAGGGTTGACGAACGTTAGCGGGCAGCGATCGCCGTTGCAACTGCTGAGTTAGATAGCGGACGGAGACATTGCGATCATCGGCTGCATATTCATTGGCTAATTGCACAAAATTATCCTGGCCAGCGCTCAACCGATCTTTTAATTCGTTAGCTACCGATTCTTGTGAGGTAAATAAGCAGGATAGCCGCAATTGCCCGAAATCGGTTTGATGGCTCTCAAAATAGGCTTGCTGCCCGGGTTCTGCAATCTGTTGTCGGAGTTTTTTAAGTTTTAGCCCTAGGACCATCTGCTTCTGAAATCGGGCATTGTCCAAATTTTGGCTTTTTAACCAGGCTTGAAAGGCTTGCTGGTCGGTCAGGTTGTTTTTTTGCTGGAAGGCAACGATTTCTTGTATTAGAGCGGTAGAAGTGACGGTTAAATCCTTGCGGGTATTAATTTCTTGGAGCAGGACATGTTGACTCACTGTCTCCTGCAAAAAGGGCTGCAATTTGCCGAAGAGCTGAAGCTGCGTCAAGATCTGTTCCCAGGGGATGGTTTGATCATTGATGGTCAGCAAAGGGAATCGAGTTGTCGTTGACTCAGGTGCGGACGTATTCATTGAGGTCGTCATTGTTTTGGTTGCTCTATTAATGGGTAAAGGTAAAGGTTAGGCAGATTGCAGCTCGTTGGGTTGAGTGAGGGGCGTTGGTAGAGGCCTATCATGCTCCTACTGGCCGGGGCACACTATAGAATCGTCTGTATGTAGTCGTATGTAGTCGTCGTAGTCGTCTGTCGATTACCCTAAATCATCGACGATAGCGAAGTTCTGGATGATTGTGCCGAAGAGATCGCCCTCCTACCAATTCTGAGAATATATCTGAGAATATAGATCGACTGTGAGATTAGCTTTCATCCTCTTGGTGAAAACCAATTTCACCCCCTTACCTCAGATTTATTGGAAGGGTTTTGGTTCAATTATCTGAATATAGGCATGATCTAAGAAACAATCTATATGCGTACGAAACATAACCAGAGAACTGGGCGCAGTCGTAAGGCGATGTTTTGTCGCAGAGGAGCTCGATAAATGCCACAGTTACTGGATGTTCATTCCTTCTCTCAAATACATGATGAATTATCCCATTCGTGTCTGGAAATATATCATGGCATCCGGCAATATACGTAGAAGAAACCTTCAGATTTTACGAGTTCCTCATGCGCTCTAAATACTTTCACCACATATGGATACTACTTAATTCTTCAGAGTAAACGGGTACGGACAGTCTCTTGGGGTTGCAAAATAAGCTGATCAATGAAATTCTACTCTCTCCACTGGAATATTCACTGCCCGTGTAGCTAAAAAATGATGCTCGTTAGACAACTGACTCGTAGTACCAACTCACCCATAAGATTGTGAGGAATGAATAGGAACATTTTCTGCCTCTTCTTACAGAACAGAACAGGGTAAAGCGAAGAGATGAAGTGGACAAAGCTTCGCTAAGTGTGATGTCTAGACGGGGATTGGAGAAATATAGCTACTCAACCCTGCGACACTGAAACTCTATTGTCGTCGAACAATTTGTAATCGGAAAATCTATGGAGATATCCTACTGAGTCACGTTAAAATGGCAGAAAAAAATGGTTTTAGAGTAGCTAACTACTCCAAAACCATTGACTTGGAAAATGGATCATTGCTTTCGTTCGGAGGAAAACGATGAGATTAGACTAACGGAGATTAGACTAACGCCAATTCCTTTTCAAGATCGCTTGTGTAAGCACCTTGACTGGCCAAGCTATTGCACTTAGCACGATGCAATAGCTTCTGTTGAGCTGTTGCTACATTGCCCTGATCGCCAGCCCAATGCTCTAATGCCGGTTGCTGAATAGCACGCGCATAAGAGAACGTAACTGGCCATGGACATTGCTGGCCAAACTGTTTATTCATCTCATTAAGATGCGCTGAGGAATCTTCTTTGGTTTGTCCGCCAGAGAGAAACGCAATACCCGCCACTGTCGCCGGTACATTTTTCAGCAAGCATTGAATGGTAGCCTCAGCCACAGCTGCAACGCTGGCCTTTTCCCCAGAGCTTTTGCCCGGGACCACCATACTGGGCTTTAATATCATTTGATCGTAAGCAACGCCCTGCATATAGAGCTGATTGAAAACGGCATGGAGTGTTTCATCCGTTACTTGGTAACATCTCTCAAAGGAGTGGTTCCCATCAATCAATACTTCTGGCTCTACAATGGGCACCAGTCCGCCCGCCTGACAGAGTGCCGCATAGCGAGCAAGGCCATGAGCATTCGCTTCAATACATGCTCGACTGGGCAAACCATCGCCGATGGTAATCACCGCTCGCCACTTGGCAAATCGTGCGCCCATTTTGTAATACTCAGCGATTCTATCGGCCAAGCCATCTAAGCCTTCAGTTACCTTTTCCCCAGGATGACCGGCAAAATCCTTAGCGCCAGTGTCCACTTTAATGCCAGGCAACATCCCTGCGTCTGCAATCACCTGCAATAAGGGAACACCTGCTTTGGTGGATTGGCGAATGGTCTCATCGTAGAGAATAGGGCCGCTGATATAGTCAGATAGGGTGGGCGCAGTTAGGATTAATTCTCTATAATCTCGACGGGAATCCTCCGTAGTAGGAATGCCTAAAGCCTCAAAACGCTTGTTGCAAGTGCCGTTGCTTTCATCCATGGCGAGGATCCCTTTACCCTCTGAAACCATTGATTTTGCAGTGGATTTAAGCTCATTTGAATAGATTGACATAGTTGATTTCCTAACTGTTTGGCAGCTATCCCATCCTACCTAAACGCTCTTTGGGGATTCGTCAAATAGGATTGGACGGCTATTTCTTATTGATATATAATCTCAACAAGTACATCAGTTGTCAACTCCAAACAACTATTCATTTTTTTGAGAGTTTGCTTTTTAGGTTTAATTGACCAGGTTTTGAGAGTGCCTAGTGTTGTGCTCTTAAAAGCGGTTTTGAGAGCCCTTGCTTAAGAGTCGTTAGTGAGTGTTAGTGAGGTATCCGTTATGAACGCAAGCGCTCAAGCGCTATCTATCAGTGTCGTTAGTAAAATTGCTAGCGTTTCGGCCATTTTTCAATCACAATTTCCCTCAGTGATAGTGGATTTCAGTCCTTGGGTCCTCGATGAACAAGCCCAGAAACAATTTGATCCTGATTCGATTGATATGGCCTTTTCATTCCCGACTTGGCATCCGCCTTTAGGCTGTGGTTGTATGCTGTTGCAAATTTACTTTTCTG
>JBCDAG010000164.1:0-14945 GCA_039186165.1 Cyanobacteria bacterium P01_F01_bin.53 | reverse complement strand
GCCCACCGAAGTGCGTTTTCAGACTCGAAACGGGCGTATTTGCCATCATAGAATCACCCTCAGGGTTGGAGGCCATGGCAATCCTATGGCTCAGGGTTCATGCTTTGCAGTCATTGTTAAGAAACGTATGCGTTTCCCCTGGGTGCGGCGTAGGCTTTATTTACATTCAGCCATCAATGTTTACTCAATGCAGACGCCTCAGCCTCGTCCTAAGAAACGGCACGATCAGGTGCACGAGTTTATTCAAGTCACTTACCAACAGGGCCTGCCATCAGTCGTTTAATATACTGCCCTTTGAGGCGGGCCCATAACTGTCGCCCGGATTCTTGGGTGAGAGGCCTGGGTGCCATAGTAGCTGCGCCGTCAGTGAAGGACCGAACAATGTATCAAATTGCATGGACTTCAGAACGCTGCGATAAAAACACCCAAGCAAAGAACAACATAAACACTAAATCGTTTAGACCGTAGATACTGTAAAAAGCCCCGGCGAATCTGTCTGTAGAATAAAGGGGCGCGAGACTGTTCTCCGAAAGCCACCTCATCCAAACCACAACATACACAAGTTTCTCCACAGCAAAAGCACCTGCCAACCACTTAATGTTTGACCGGATGAACGCAGCACCGAGATAGGCTAGACCCCACACGATAATCATGGTCAGCCCAAAGTTCGACATTACAACGGGGTCGGCGTTGTTAATGGCAACATTGGTGAACGCCCTTGAAAAGACAAGAACACCCCCTATATTCATAATCGCGGCTGCAATCAGCCCACTCTTCACCAACTTGCTATTCATACGTTGCCTGCATATATTGCGAACTAGCAGTCTATCCGCCCAAATCAGCTAGGCCCAAATCAGCTAGATAAATTGCAAGCTCTCCATAATAATACGCTTATCTTGGATGGATGAAGTCTGTCGCCTGAATCGGAAGGATTACCTCTGAAACCATTGTTTTGGATCGATCTGGTAATAGTTGTGGAGGAGATCATATAGCTGGGGATGATGGCGATGGAGTGATCGCGGCCTTTCAAAAAACGTTTCGGTCACCACCGCAAAAAACTCTGCTGGATGGGTCGAGCCGTAGCTATCAATCACCGTTTTTTGTCCTTGGGCCACCGCCCGGCAAAGCTGTTCATACCCTGCCGTCATCACATCAGCCCAGGTCTTGCGATCGCCTGGGTGAGGCAGGTGAGGAACCCCTGCCGCCGTATCGTCTTCGGCATCTAGCTGGTGGGCAAACTCATGCAGGATAACATTATGTCCGTCTCGCCAGTGGCGCATATCTTGGCTAACCTGCGCCCACGACAATACCAGATGCCCCCGATGCCAAGACTCTCCTAATCGGGCGACCTGGGTCTCTTCTACAACGTACGGACTCAACCATTTAGAGACTTTTGTTTTATAGGTACTGGGGTAGAGCAAAATCGAACGGAGCTTTGTAAAATATTGAGGGTTTGGTCGGTTCAGGAGGAGTAAACAGCCCACGGCGGCAACCACTATCTTCATTTCCAGGGTGACCTCAAGGCCGCCACAGCCAATGAACTGCTTTTCAGCTAAAAACACCTGAATATGTTCTTTCAGTTGACGACGCTCATCCGACAATAGCGACGCGTAGAAAGGGAGATGTTTTTCGAGGGTGGTTTCCCACTGTGGTGGAAACCGTTTTTTCCTGAGGCGATCGCGTCGCCATTGGGTTATGGTTGGGGCTAGCAACAATCCCGCGATGCTTAATCCCAGAGTCAGCAAGATTATCGCTAATTCAATCATACGTGGTTACTACTCGCGCTGGGGTCGCTCGGTGGTGGACTGTGGCTCACTAATGGATAAGCTTCGCCCATCGTCTGATAAGGCTATGTTAGAATATAAGTACAAGAGTACCATCCAGTCAACGGACTTTCTCTGCTAGAGCGCAAGCATTAGTGTAGTCTCTTCAGCAGCGCTCTCTTATAGAAATGTCTCAGCCCTTATTCAAGGGTCGTTGTTAGTGCCTGTAGTGTTGTTGGGCAATCAGTGAGTACGGGGCTGGGAAGAGTGCTGAAGACTGGGTGAGCTTAAGAATGAATAGTTCCTTGTGGGTCGGCCAGGTGCGCTTGCGGTTGGGTCAAGTATGTTAGCGCTCCCTCCTCAAGTGCCATCCGACGGTGGAGGGGTTTAATGTCTTTATTATTTTGGAGAACGATATTCTTTTGTGTGACTGAAATTTGCCTAACGCTTATAGGGTTAGACGATTTGGCTGATTACAGTGAGTACACCTTTAGGGTAAAGGAAACAGTTTCTGCTGAGCATTCAACGCTGGCAGAGTACGAGTGCAATCAAGATAAGTGGGGGCTTGTTTGCCACAGGCAGTTTTTGATGGTGTCTTTACACGGGCGCGTAAGCACTAATCAATAACATGATGTTTTTTGGCAACACGGGTAAAAGCTGCAACACACTGGTCAATTTGCACCTGGGTGTGGGCCGCAGAAAGCTGGACTCGGATTCGAGCCTGCCCTTGAGGGACGACTGGATAGCTAAAGGCGATCGCATAAATGCCTTCAGCTAACAGCTCTTGAGCCATCTGCTCTGCCAGCTGTGCATCGTAGAGCATAATCGGCACAATCGGGTGATTCCCGGGTGCGATGTTAAAGCCTTGGGCCGTCATCTGTTGCCGGAAGTAACGGGTATTTTCCCTCAAACGCTCTCTCAGGTCATTAGAGTCTTTGAGTAAGTTCAATACTTGCAGACTGGTGTATACGATCACAGGCGCAAGTGTATTAGAAAATAAATAGGGGCGCGATCGCTGCCGTAACAAATCAATCACAGCCTGTCGTCCACTGGTAAAGCCCCCTGAAGCGCCCCCTAGGCCCTTACCTAGGGTACTTGTAATCATATCTACCCGGCCCATCACACCACAGTGCTCTACGGTACCTCGGCCCGTTGGCCCAAAGAACCCAGTAGCATGGCTATCATCCACCATCACCATCGCGTTGTGGCGATCAGCCAACTCACAAATGTCTCCTAGCTTGGCAATATCGCCATCCATGCTAAAGACGCCATCTGTCGCAATCAATCGTTGACGGGCTCCCTGAGAGACTTTCAACGCTGCTTCTAACTCATTCATATTGCTATGGGCATAGCGATATCGTTGGGCTTTGCACAGCCGAATCCCATCGATAATACTGGCATGGTTCAGCGCATCACTGAGCACCGCGTCTTCAGCCGTTAGCAACGCTTCAAACAGACCGCCATTGGCATCAAAACAAGAACCGTACAAAATTGTGTCATCAGTCCCCAAAAACTCAGAAATTTTGGCTTCTAGGTCTTTATGAATGACTTGGGTGCCACAGATAAACCGCACTGACGACAACCCAAAGCCATAGCGCATTAGCCCTTCATGGGCCGCTTCAATCAGTGCGGGATGGTTGGCAAGCCCAAGATAATTGTTAGCACAGAAATTGAGCACGCTAGATCCGTTTTGAACACTGATGCTAGCGCCTTGCGGAGACATTAGGACGCGTTCAGACTTGTACAGTCCAGATTGTTGAATGTCGTTAAGCGTCTGTTGGTAGGTAGTGCCTGTAAGCATGATGGTGTGACCTCTTCGGATTGACGACTTTGAAGGTGACAGAGCATATCTTTGACTATCGCTGATAGGTCATAGTGGTGCTGCCATCCCCAGTCTTTTCGGGCTTGAGTATCGTCGATGACAGTGGGCCAGGAATCTGCGATCGCCTGGCGATAGTCAGGGGCATAGTCACAGGTAAAGTGAGGCAAATACTTTTGAATCTCAGCAACCAGTTCAGCTACAGAAAAGCTCACAGCGCTCAGATTGTAGCTAGAGCGCACCGTGAGTCGATCCGCGTCAGCGCCCATCAGTTCCTCAATCGCCCGAATCGCATCGGGCATATACATCATCGGGAGACGCGTATTGGGCGCGAGAAAGCTGGTGTAGTGGCCTGATTTGAGCGCTGCGTGAAAGATCTCAACCGCATAGTCGGTAGTGCCCCCTCCTGGGGCAGACAAATGACTGATAATGCCAGGAAATCTGAGACTGCGCACATCCACGCCAAATCGCTGGGAATAATACTGACAGAGCATTTCACCTGTCGACTTGGTAATGCCATACATGGTTGCTGGATCTTCAATAGTCGTTTGGGGAGTCCTGAGCTTAGGGGTATGGTGACCAAAGACTGCGATAGAACTCGGCCAGAAGACTTTGATAGGGTTCTCTGCGGCAATTTCTAAAACATTTTTGAGCCCCTCAATATTGACTTGCCAGCAAAGCATAGGCTGTTGTTCCCCCGTCGCTGAGAGCACACCTGCCAGATGATAAATCGTATCAACACCATAGGCCTTGACCACCAATTTTAGCTGTTTTCGATTCATCACATTGAGCACTATGTAAGGGGTGAGCACTGCTTTACGAGGCAGATGACGGCCACTGGCAAGGACCTGCTGACTCCCATGTTCTCGTTGCAAGGCCACGACCAGATCGCTACCTATTTGTCCGCTTGCTCCAGTTACTAAAATCATGTCTGAGACTGCCCTTAGTGGCAAAGTATTACAAAGTTGTCGTTTTTTCTTAAGCTGCTTTCTCTTCATCTAGTTTCTCTTCAAGGATCCGAATGCGTTGGAGAATCTCTCGGTTGTAGGGGGTTGGAATGCCTTTGTGGTCACCGAGCTTCACAATGTAGCTATTGAGGGAATCGATTGAGGAAATCGATTTCGCTGGGTCGCCCAGACATCACATCTTGATAGGTTGAAGAATAGTGCTCGGGGACCTGACGTGCAGTCTTTTTTGACCGACCCCACTCCAAAAATAAGAATTTTAAACATTGTTTTCTTCTTTAATCTGTCATCGCAGATTAAAAACAGCCGTGGCGGCCAGGTAAATCACGCCGAAATGACGACGTTGATAAAGCACGGAGATTTGACGACAACAGTCTTGCTCTCTGATAGACTGCCACAACAAAAAAAGATTAATAATGCGTGCTTTTCTCCATTATGAAAGTCCTGACGGTGGCTATGGTGGTTTTGATAAGAAAAATTACGCATTTATTGGTTTTCAAAAGAGATCTTCATAGATATGTCAGTTATATAAAGAGAGTCTCTAGGCGGTATTGCCTGCCAGACTTTACCCAAACAACAGTTTTGTGCTCATAATCTATAATTGAGATAGAAGCATCCAAACAGGACTCAGAAGTTCTGCTGATTACAGAAGTGCTGCTGATTAGCGGTGCTATTGTTTCGTTGCCTGCCTTGCTGTTTAGCGAGCCACACTATAGCTTCGGTCATTTGATAGCCTCGGTCACTTGTTTAGTCACTTGGCTAAGGCACATTTTCATGGCTAAACGCCTGAGACAACAACGGTGGGACCCCGCGTCCCTAAGGATTGATCAAGGCAGGACTCAGTTGCCATCGCTATTGTGCTTAAAGCGTAGCGAGGAGGTTTTAGTATGCTGCCTGTATTGACCAGTCTGACGTTTAATTGCCAGACTAGCTATGCCGTTGAAACGCTTGACAAAGCAAGTATTCAATCGTTAGCGGCAGAGTTTGATAATTTACCCATAGATCCTTACATAGAGCGAGGTTACCGCGCCCGAAGATTTTCCCGGTTTAAGATTTTCAACGGTAGGCTAGAAAGGTCGCCCCATCGTTGTTTTTACCAAAGCAAGACTTACAACAGGCTACTGGGCAATGTTTCGAGGGAATATGAAGAACTCGATGACGCCTTAGTTAAACAAGAAGCCTTTCAGCGCACCGTCCTCACTTTCTTTGAGTTCTGCCAACTATGCGCGCCATCCAACAATACGGTAGGCGTTCACCAAATCAGAATTTCGACCTCGAATCAGCAGCAAGGGAGTCCAGCGCCTGAGGGCATTCACCAGGATGGCGTCGATATGGTGGGCGTTTTGTGTGTTGATCGGACCAATATTATGGGCGGGGAGACCCAACTCTATGCTGAACACGACAACGGCCCGATTTTCAGCAAAATTCTAAATCCGGGGGAGCTATTGGTGTTTAACGATCACCAGTTTTCTCATTTTACAACCGCCATTAAACCGGCAACCGGCAAGACAGGGACCCGAGATGTCTTTGTCTTTACTTGCCCTGACATGCCTTTTAGGAGAGAGGGGGCCTAGTGCTGCTGAATTCTCTAATCACCAAAGGATCCTAGGACACTAATGTTTAGAGGATAAAAGAAAATCTGTTGAGACTGACGATTTAAGATGTGAGAGGGCTATAGAGTGTTAACCCATATGGACTGGATACATTCCCAATTCCCGGCATTGTCGCAGACTGTAAAGGGTCAGCCAGTTGCTTTTCTCGATGGGCCAGGGGGCACGCAGGTCCCCACGTCAGTGATGAGTGCGATCACCCACTACCTGACCACCTCCAATGCCAACGCGCACGGGGCATTTGCCACCAGCGATCGCACCGACTGGATTATTAAAGAAGCCCATCAGGCGATGGCAGATTTTTTGGGATGTGGCGCTCAAGAGATTGTTTTTGGTCCTAATATGACCACGCTGACCTTTAGCCTTAGTCGAGCCATCGGGCGCCAGCTCAAAACCGGAGATGAAATTCTCGTCACTTGCCTTGAGCACGATGCCAATGTCTCCCCGTGGCTAGCGTTGAGAGAAAAAGGCGTGATTGTGCGCACCGTCGATATTAATCCTCAAAACTGCACCCTAGATTTAGCCGATTTCACAGACAAGCTCAGTGAACGCACTCGGTTGCTAGCCATCACCTACGCTTCTAACGCTGTGGGCACCATCAATGATTTGCCGAACATTATTCAATCGGTCCATGACCTAGGTGTTAGCGTCTTTGTGGATGCCGTTCACTATGCAGCCCATGCGCCTATTGATGTAAAAGCCTTGGATTGCGACTTTTTGGTGTGCTCTCCCTACAAATTTTTTGGACCCCATGTGGGTGTGCTATATGGCAAAAAGGAGCAGTTGAACCAGCTGCTTCCCTACAAAGTAAGACCCGCTTTGGATACCATTCCTGATCGTTGGGAAACCGGCACTCAAAACCACGAAGGGATGGCGGGTGTGATTGCCACTATTAATTACTTAGCGGCGTTAGGGCGACGATTCTCTCCTGCTATCGCAGACAGGCGAGCTGCGGTTGGTGTGGCTATGCGTGAAGTGCACCATTATGGTCAACAACTGTGTGAGCCTCTCATCGAGGGACTCAATAACCTACCGGGCGTGACGATTTATGGCATTACCAACCTAAATCAGATGAATTGGAGAGTGCCAACAGTGGCCATTCGGATGGAGGGAACATCACCCGCAGCGATCGCCAAATTCCTTGGGGAACAGGGCATTTTCACCTGGCACGGGAATTTTTATGCACTAAATCTCACTCGTAGGCTGGGCGTCGAGGCAAAGGAGGCCTGTTGCGGATTGGATTGGTGCACTATAACACCCTAACAGAGGTGAATCGGTTGCTCACGGCTCTGGAAGCGTTGGTGCCTAGCCTTGAGAGCTCATCATGACTGACAGTATCGAAGAGCCTAGGGCAGGCCCAGTAAGCCATGAATCCTGGGTAAGGACTTTCTGTATACCTTTCTTTCTGTATACTTTTCTGGGAGCGTAACATATTTACAGCTTAATTGATTTAAGCGGCTACGCCTAATGCCGATAATACGGGCGCTTGCCAGCTATCATCCCATTCATTGCTCGCAATGAGTCCTCGGATTTGGAGAACGTTATGGGCCCCCTCTCCTGCCAACCACCCTCTTCCTATGGAAACGCTTCGTGAATACCACACCGACAAGATCTCAGGGCAACGCTTTGCTCAGGGGTTGTTGCTCAAAATCTCCGGTGACCGAGCCTAGCTGGTCATCAAACGTCTGCCTAAGCAGAAGCCAAAACCAGCCGGTCCACAAAATCGACAGGCCTGTTCAACACAGTTAATGACAACAAGCACAATTTCAGGACAAGCACAATTTCAGGAATCGTGCTTTCCCGAAAGCACAGTCTTATCTACCGGGGCAGGCAGAGTAAAGTAAACAGTTGTACCCTTCCCAGGTTCAGAGGCCACCCAAATATGGCCGCCATGGCTTTCGACAATCTTTTTGCAGGTCGCTAGGCCAATGCCTGTACCAGGGTAATCATCTTTGCGATGAAGCCTTTCAAATATCTGGAAAATTTTATCAAAATATTCTGGTTCAATACCAATACCGTTATCTTGCACCCCAAACTGCCAGGTTCCTTCTTTCAGCGCTGCAGATACAGTGACTTGTGGTGCTCGCTCGGGGGGATGGTACTTGAGTGCGTTGCTCAAGAGATTTTGAAAGAGCTGTCTTAGCTGCGATGGGTTGCCTTCAATGGTTGGCAATGGTTCGATGTTTATCTTTGCCTGTTTCTCCTCAATGTTTGGGCCAAGCTCAGCCAGTATTTCTGCGACCAGTTGTTGACAATCTGTCGGTTCATGGGGTTGCTCGGCGGCACCGACTCTAGCATAAGCAAGCAGATCTTGAATCAGCAGCGACATCTGTTTGCTAGAGGCAACAATCCGATCTACGTAGTCGTTGGCATCGTCATCTAGTCGTTC
Source organism: Cyanobacteria bacterium P01_F01_bin.53 (assembly GCA_039186165.1). Lineage (GTDB taxonomy): Bacteria > Cyanobacteriota > Cyanobacteriia > Phormidesmidales > Phormidesmidaceae > Phormidesmis. The sequence continues at coordinate 6,399 of JBCDAG010000164.1, read as the reverse complement.
TCGCTGGGTCATGATTAGGATCTGGGCAAACCCTGAAATACTTTGAAGCGGTTGCTGTAAGTCGTGGGAGACCGCGTAGGCGAAGCTCTCTAGTTCCTGGTTTGATCGGGCTAATTCTTGGTTGAGATGCTGTAGCTTATCCAGGGTTTGCTGCCGCTCAATGGCGTAGTGAATCGCTCTGACGAGGCCACTTTTTTGGATTTCGCCCTTGACTAAGTAATCCTGGGCGCCTTCGCGGAGGGCTGAGATCGCGATGTCCTCATCATCGAGCCCAGTGAGCACAATAATCGGTAGCTCCACATCAGCGGCATGCATCTCCTTCACCGTTGCTAAATTTCGGCTATCGGGCAGCGTCAGATCCAGCAAAATGGCATCAAAATGAGTCTGCTGCAAGCTGTCGATAGCGTCATCCAAACGCTCCACATGGGTCAAGCTGATGTTTGTCTCATTGGAGAGCAACTTCCAAATTAGATAGGCATCAGCGGCATTGTCCTCAACTAAGAGAACGTTGATAGGGGCATTACTCACAAGCTATTGAGGGGTTAAGCGATGGGGCGTCGTAGCGGACAGGCAGACAGGTGACTCCAGCATAGATAAAAATCTATCAAGATTATTCTATCTATTAAAGATATTCTACAGGTGGGAGCTTTACAACGGTTAGCCAAAAGTCTTCAATCGATTCCACGACTCTGACAAACTGCTTCAGGGTCACCGGCTTAGTAATGTAGCAGTTTGCCCGCAGTTTATAGCTTTTGAGAATGTCTTCTTCGGCTTCTGAGGTGGTGAGTATCACCACTGGGATATTTTGCAGCTGAGGATCTTCTTTGATTTCTGCTAGAACCTGGCGGCCATCTTTTTTGGGTAGGTTGAGATCCAAAAGAATTAAATCAGGGCGAGGTGATTCCTGGTAAGGGCCACTCTGACGTAAAAAGTCCATCGCCTCTACGCCATCTTCAACAATGTGCAAAGTGTTCAGCACTTTAGCTTTTTCAAAGGTTTTGGCCGTTAGCTTGGCATCACTGGGAGAATCTTCTACCAGTAAGACGTCGATGGACATTGTTTCTTCCAATTTCATAGGTTGCACACAGGCTCATTCGTGTATTCTATCAGGGGCTATCAGGGGCTATCAGGGCCTATTAGGGGACGATCCAAGTAGTTAAGAACTTATTCAACAAGGGAGACTATCCATTTCACGCTGGCTAGATAAGGTGAAGTGAAAAGCGGCTCCTTTCTCAGGGGATTCCTCAACCCAAATTCGTCCACCATGGCGCTGAACAATTTTTCGACAAATGGCGAGGCCGATGCCTGTACCTGCATAGATACGGCGGGAATGCAGCCGCTGAAAAATCTCGAAAATCTGCTCACGATAGGCGGGCTCAATACCAATGCCATTGTCGCTAACGCAAAATCTCAAGGGCGCTTGATTTTCGCTAGTGGGATCATGCTCCTCATCCTGTTTAGCTTGTGCATGGCACTGTGACACGACCGAAATGTGAACCTGCGGAGGCTTTTCTCCGCGAAACTTGAGAGCATTGCTAATCAGGTTTTGAAAGAGCTGCTGAATCTGCGATTCATCAGCGAAAATTTCAGGGAGTGGCTCGTGGGTGACGATGGCTTGGCTTTCTGCGATCGCAAATTTCAAATTGCCAATCACCCGTTTGATCACCTTTTCGCAGTCTGTCGGGGCAAACGCCTTCCCTCGGCTATTCACCCGAGAATAGGCGAGCAAATCTTTAATCAGCTGCTGCATCCGCAGCGCCCCATCCGTAATGAACTCTATATACTCTTCAGCTTCACCATCGAGCCGGTCTCCATATTCTTGAGCCAAGAGTTCGGTAAAGCTGCTGATAGTCCGCAATGGTTCTTGCAGATCGTGGGAGGCCACATAGGCAAATTGCTGAAGCTCGGCGTTGGAGCGCTCTAGTTCTTTGGCCCTGATCTCGACTTCTTTGGTTCGAGCTTTGACCTGCATCTCCAAATCGTCATTGAGCTGACGAAGAGCTTCCTCAACCTGTTTGCGATCGGTAATGTCATTCCGAATGGCGACAAACTGTATTGGCTTACCCAAAGGACCTAAAATCGGCACGATGGTCGTATCGACCCAATAATAGCTGCCTCCTTTAGCTCGATTCTTAATCTCGCCCTGCCAAACCTTACCGCTGGTGATCGCCTGCCACATTGTTTGGAAAAAATCAGACGAATGATGCCCCGAATTGACCAGTCGGTGAGTCTTGCCAATCAGCTCGCTTCGGTTGTATTCTGCAATGGCGCAAAATCGGTCATTGACCTCAGTGATACGGCCCCGTGCATCAGTAATCGCTACAATGGAAGACTGGTCAAGCGCAAACTTAACATCCGCTAGCTCCTTTAGAGATTGCTTTAGCTGGGCATCCATTTGCTTGCGTTCGGTGATATCCCAATTCACCCCGATCATGCGCCGGGCCCTGCCGCCCTCGTCCCTAAGGACAATGGCATGGGCTTCAATGAAGCGAACCTGACCATCGGGCCACACGACTCGAAATTCGGGATGAAATTCGCCTTTTCCTGCTAAAGCCTCCTGAAGAGTGGCATGGGCTTTGGGTAAGTCTTCCGGATGAACGCCCTGTTGCCAGGCTTCGTAAGCCCCCCCAAAGGTCGATGCTGTAATCCCATAGAGGGCATACATTTGCTCATCCCAAATCAGCCGATTCTCAATGGGGGCATAGTCCCACACGCCAATGTTGGCAGAATCGGTTGCCAGGGCCAATCGTTGAGTGACCTCATGGATTTGGGCCTCTGTCTGCTTGCGGTCGGTAATGTCGCTAATGGAGCCTGCCATACGGATGGGCTGCTGCGCATCATTCCAAATGGCCTGGCCTCGGGCTCGAATCCAACAGTAGTTGCCCTGCTTTGTTCGCAGGCGATAGTCCACATCGTAAGGGACTTTTTGGTTGAGATGGTTCTGGACAGCTGCCAGAATGCGCTCACGATCATCCGGATGTAGTCTAGATTCAAACTCGCTAAATTCATGGGCGATTTCGTCCTCTTCATAGCCTATAATCGCCTTGAAACGGGGCGAATAATACACTTCATTGGTAACGACATTCCAGTCCCATAGGCCATCGCGAGACCCTTGCACCGCCAATGCATATCGCTCCTCACTCTCCCGTAGGGCGGCTTCGGTTTTCTGAAGCTCATCCACTTTCTCACGTAGCAGGGCATTGAGCTGCTTAAGCTCTAAGGCTTGGGGCTCGGTTGGAGGCATCAACGGTTACTCAGTAGACGGGGCGAGAGAACCGATAGCGGTTCACTTTTTTTATAGCAAATCACTGATGATCTAAGTGGATTTGGACGTATTTATTCAACAAACTGGCATCGGATTGAAAGTGCGAAAAGTTGGCTATGTACCAGGGAAAGCCGCAACCCCTGCAAAGATGGCAGAACAGGCCACCTTTCAGAAAGAAGAGCTAGAGTCCAGACTGGCCGAAGCAAAAGCCGGTGAACGAGCCGTTTTTATGGTCACGGTCACCAACGAGAGGTACATCAATGCCGATTCGAGGTCGCGGCCTTAAAAAATTTCCCAACTTGACATAAGCCTTGACAATACTATCTGTCCTTCTAATAAATAGTGATAGTTATAGGGGCGAATAGAGAATGTTTAAAATTAGAGTGAACTGCGTTATTGATAAGAGTGCAGAAAAAGTGTTTGAAGCCATTACCGATCATGCAAATTACAACAAATTTCCCGGCATCGACAAATCAGTTTTGGTCGAAGAGGGCACAACCGTGAAGAATGGTGAAGGCGCACTCAGGGTGATAAGTGCAGGCATATTTGAATTTAGAGAAAGGATTATCTCTTATGAAAAGTCGTCAAAAATGGCTTATCACATTGAAGAAACCAACCCTATTCCCATGCGTCATGACAAAGGGGAAATTAGGCTAGAGCCCGTTGCTGATAAGACTCGAGTGCTTTGGTTATCTGAAGGGCATATGAACGTGCCGTTATTGGGCTCTGTCTTAGATAAACTGGTTGAGTTCCAAGCATCTAGAGTATTTCGTATTATCCTAAATCACATTGAAGAGAGCTGAGAAGGGACTGTAGATTTACCACAAGTTGGCTAATCTTAAAAACAATATGATCAGATAACAACATTTAGATAACAATATATTGATCTCACTCAGATGAAAATCGCGACCTATAATCTGCGTTTTGGTGGAAAATCAGGACATCGTATTCATTGGCGAAAAGTCTTAGATAATATCAATCCAGATATTTTCTTAGTGCAAGAGACGTTGCCCCCTCAGACGTATGTATCAGCCGATTTTTATCAAGCAGCCAGGTCACAGTTCCACTGGAGGGCAGTCAGTGAAAGACCATGGGGTAGCGCTATCTACGTAAGCAAAGGTCAGGTTGTGCCTTTACCTCCTTTATCTGTAGGGTTTTCTGGTTGGGTGACAGGGGCTAAAGTTTCAGGTTGTGGATGGCCACTAGGAGATAGTCAGAGCCTTTATATTTATAGTGTTCATGCACCCAGTATTGGCTCTAGCTATGTCAAACAGATGAACCTCATACTCGATAGTATTAAGGAACAGATACCAGCTGATTCTATGGTGATTATTGGCGGTGATTTTAATCTCACCGTGGGGCTAAGGCATCCTTCAGAAGCGCTACAACAGAATTGCTCTAAACTCATGGCTCGCTTTCGGCAGGAGTTTGGGCTGATGAACTGCTGGCAAATGGTACACCCCAATCAAGATCTCCCTCAGACCCTACGCTGGAGTAATGATAAGACAAAGCCTTATCACTGTGACGGTATCTTTGCCCCAGCCTGTTGGTATCGCTATTTGGAGAATGCTGAGGTGCTCAGCGACGATAGCTGGCATGGTCTTAGCGACCACAATCCGATTACAGCATCCTTTGTTTTCCCGCTTTGATTGAGTCGGTCGTGCGTTAGAGAAGTGTGAGCTTGCGTGCTGTCTCTTCCTATTCCACTTTTCATTGAGGCACTACCTGTCAGGTCATATGTACTGTACCCGTATTTACTCTCATTCATATGAACTTGCTTGCAGATTTCAAGGGGCCTGCAACCGTTCATCGTGGGGGCCGCTTTTTCAGGGCAGTTGTCTAGAAGTGAGCATTACTCATCGTTGACCCAAAAGCTAAATATGAGAGTGAGTTAGTTACTACCCAGGCTGTAATGCTGGCAGAACAGCCTGGGTAGTAACGATACAACAGCTAATCGCTCAGAAGACAACAGCTAATCGCTCAGAAGCCATTAAAATCCCTGTAAAACGGGTAATGGCCTTTGGGCGATAGCTATTTTTTGCACGAGTTGCCTCAAGATACAGCTTGAAGGACTGCTTTACGTGTTATGCCCTGAACCCGCTCTTCTTTCCACCAGCTTTCATTCTCGATGGCCCATTCAACGTATTTACGAATGCCTTGTTGAATCGGCATGGCCTTGGGCAAGTGCGAGTAGAGGGCATCGAATTTGGCATTGTTCGATTTACGACCCTTCTCACCCTCATCTGCAACAGGAACATACTCAATCCCGATGCCGAGATCTAAACTGTCGAGAATGTGCTGGGCAATGTTACGAATAGGCGTGTTGATTCCTGAGCCTCTTTGGATAGGTTCCTTTGGGAATTGTTGGGTACCTGGCAACCATAAATTCACGAGCCAGTTTGTAATATCCGAGACATAAATAAAGTCGCGTCCCTGCTTTCCACTACCCCATACTTCTAGATCTCGATTGGGATAGGTTAGGGCCCTAGAGATAAGAGCTTGAACCACTTGGGCATTTCTCCCTTTCATAATGCTACGCGGACCATAAACATTGTGAAAGCGAACGATTGCTGTGTTGGTTGTGCTCAATTCATTGAGGTGCATCTGGATGGCTTTTTCTCCCAGCAGCTTCTCTGCGCCGTAGAGGGTGTGCATTTCTCCTTGCCACGATTGGCTTTCTTTTAGCCCTCTGTGGGCCGACGATAGCCGCATGGGATAAACACATGACGAACTGGCGTAAACCAGATTAGGGATTTTGTACTTCACGGCCGCATCAAACACATTGGCATCAATGAGCGTGTTGTTTTTCCAAATTTGGATTCCCTTGCTGAGCGCGTAAGCAATGCCACCGACATCTGCTGCCAGATGATAGACCGTGTGAAAGCCTCGAAAATATTTCTGACTATCGGGCTCTCGCAGGTCAATATTAAAGTAATTTTTGTTTTCTTGAATCTCGAACCTGACATCTTCAAGATTCGCCTTCGATCCTCTAGATTCGTTGTCGATTACAGTGACATCAGCGCCAATATTCATTAAATCGCTGATTAACTGCGAACCGATAAACCCTGCTCCACCCGTCACTAAGACAGGCTTGCCGGATAAATAATGCGTAGCCATACGTAGAGAATCCTTTG
>JBCDAG010000163.1:0-15066 GCA_039186165.1 Cyanobacteria bacterium P01_F01_bin.53 | reverse complement strand
GTAGTTCAATTGGTTAGAGCACCGCCCTGTCACGGCGGAAGTTGCGAGTTCGAATCTCGTCGGGCCCGTTTTAGTTTCAAAAGAACAAGCCCAGCCCCATGATGAGGCTGGGCTTGTTCTTTATTGCCTGTTCTTTATTTTGATGTGGACCTCACGTCTAAATTTCGACCGTGCCGCCATACTTCACGGGTAGCTGATCTTCAGCAGGCAGATTCATCACCTTGCTATAGAGCTTGATATACTCCACCGCTGACTTCTCCCAGCTGAATTTTTCGCCCATGGCCCGCCGTTGCAACGCTTCCCACTGAGGCTTAAAGCGATAGGCCTCAGACGCACGCACCATGCAGGTAAAGAGGTCTAAGGGCTCATAGCGGTCAAAGCAGTAGCCGGTCCCAGCCTCGTTCACCGGGTCATTATGGCTCACCGTATCCACCAAGCCCCCTGTACGGCGCACAATGGGCACACAACCGTAACGCATGGCAATCATTTGGCTAATGCCACAGGGCTCAAAGCGAGAAGGCATCAAGAAGGCATCACACCCAGCGTAAATTCTGCGGGCTAAGGCATCGCTGTACATGATGTAGCACGACGCCCGGCCTGGATAGCGGGCCGCGAGTTCCCAGAGTTGGTTTTCGTAATTGCGATCGCCCGTCCCCAACATCACAAATTGAGCATCCGAATAGGCCAAATACCGATCCATCGTCTGCAAAATCAGGTCAATGCCTTTTTGTTCCACCAGCCTGCTGACAATGCCCACCAGAAAAGCATCCGGATCCTCATCGAGCCCCATTTCCTTTTGCACCACAGCCTTATTTTTCAACCGGATATCTAGCGTTTTAGCCGTAAAATTATGCTCAATTTTGGTATCCGTGGCCGGATCAAACAAGGCCAGGTCAATACCGTTGACAATGCCGCTGAGTTTACCGCTAATAAAAGACAGCAGCCCCTCTAGCTTTTCGCCATATTCAGCCGTCTTAATTTGATCCGCATAGGTGGGCGACACCGTATTCACCTGATCGGCGTACTGCACCGCGGCGGCCATGGTGTTGTGGCCTTCCATAAACCAAGGGCACCAAGTCATTTCCTCTAGCTTCCAGCGCCATGGCCCCTGGTAAGCCAGATTATGAATCGTGAACACCGTCCCAATATCAGAAATCTCATGGTTCCACACCGGAATCATGCCCGTGTGCCAGTCGTGGCAGTGAATAATATTGGGCTTCCAGTGATTCCAGGCAAATTCTGATGCGCCATTAGCAAAAAACGTAAAGCGCCAAGCTTCATCATCGCCGCCGTAAATCATGCCATTGTCAAAGCAGGGGTGGCCCATCAGGTACAAGGGCACGTCCGTGTCGGGCAACTTCGTTTCATAAACTGCAAACGAGTTGAACATGCAATAGCCCCACCAGGCAGGCTCCTCGGGCACCTCTAACTTGTCATTGTCAGCTAATAGGTTGTAGTAGGGCATAAATACGCGTACATCGTGGCCCATCGCTCTTAAGACGGCGGGCAAGCTCCCCACAACATCGCCCATGCCGCCAACCTTTGCCAGCGGTGCAGCCTCAGCAGCCACAAATAAAATTCGCATATTTGCCCTAGGTAAAATTCCTGACATTACCCCAAGTCTATAGTGATTTGGTGCTGGCCTCTTAGCAGAGGCCTGTCTTGTCAGGGGTTGAGTCACAAAAGAGCCGTCCCCATGACATGGGAACGGCTACTAATTTCAGCAACTAACTATGAACGGTTTTCAGCATTGATCACATCCAAAATGTCTTGCGCCCCTTGCTCGCGCAGACGGTTAGCCAGCTCAGTGCCCATGCTCTCAGCATCCACAGGTGACCCGGTAACCACATCTTTAATCAGCTGCTTACCATCTAGGCTGGCCACAATACCGTTGAGGGTCAGGGTATCCCCTTCAATCACAGTATTCACGCCGATGGGCACCTGACAGCCGCCTTCTAGTCCACGCAAGAACGCACGCTCGGCATAGCAGCGCTGGGCAGTAGGTTCGTGCTCCAGCACCTTTAGAATCGACAAAATATCCTCATCGCCCTCGCGGCACTCAATGCCCAAGGCACCTTGGCCTACGGCATGCAGAGAAGTGTCGGGCGGTAGGATCTGATGGATGCGCTCGCTCATATCCAATCGGTTTAACCCAGCCGCCGCCAAAATAATCGCATCGTACTCACCCTCATCGAGCTTGCGCAGGCGCGTATTCACATTGCCGCGAATATCCTTGAACTTAAAACCAGGAAAATGGTGGCGCAACTGGGCCAACCGACGCAGCGAAGAGGTGCCAATCACCGCACCATCAGGAAGCCCATCGAGCTGCTTACCCGCGTGCTTTTCATTAAACACAACAGCATCAGCCGGGTCTTCCCGCTCAGTCACACAGCCCAACCGTAGACCCTCAGGCAGGGTAGTCGGCAAATCCTTGAGCGAGTGCACAGCGAAGTCAATATCGCCGTTGAGCATGTCATCTTCTAGCTCTTGGGTAAAAAGTCCCTTATCGCCAATCTTTGAGAGTGCCACATCGAGCACCTTATCCCCTTTGGTCTCCATCGTGCTGACTTCAAAGGTGATGTCGGGAAAGGCTTTGCTTAGCTCCGCCTGAACCCAATGAGTTTGTACCAGGGCGAGCTGGCTTTTACGAGAACCGATCCGAACGGTCCGAGTGGCAACGTTAGAAGACATACTAAGGTGAGCGTTTGCTATGGTGATTTCACTGAACTAATTTCACTTAACTGTGCCAGTCAAGAGTGGCAGTCAAGAGCGCCTGAAAATAGCGCCAGATCACAAGCCTACCTCAATTAGAGCCTGCGTTGCAGCCACGGAATTTCTTTCATTTCACCTACATTCCCTACGCGCTCACGCCTTGTCCCTACCAGTGCGGCCCATTGCCAGCATATTGACCAAGCAACACTACTTTTCGGCCCCCAACCAAACGTAAAGTTCTGCAAACAACTGTGTACTCTCCGTTACCTTCTTGTTTAGTGAAAGGGCTTGCCTTAAGCACCTTATCCACCGTCGTTTACAGCCTCATACTACTGGTAGGCCCCACCGCCAGCACCCAAAGCATTGCCCAACCCATAAACTCCGACCGTCGGCAAGAATTCCTCTCCGATCCACTGGCCGACGACATACCAGATCCCCTCTTACCGCCTATCGATATAGATAGAGCCTATAGCCCGTTAGAAATCAAAACCCTCGAAAGTCAGCTCAACCAACTGGACCGGTTGGCACAGCAGCAGCTAGCGATAGGCAATGCCGATCAGGCATTTGACCTTTGGCTGAGGCAGGCCCGCCTCAGCCGTGTTTTAGGCCCTCTCCAAGAATTTGAAACGATCCGACGCGTCGCCACCCTGGCCTGGAATCAGCAACGAGCCGTCGAGGTCCAGATCCTCACGCTGCGCACCCGAGAGATTTGGGAAACGGTACAGGCAGCGCTGAATAATTTTGAAGAAGACGGTGATGACAACTCACCAGGCAAAACGCCCGTTTCAGAGCTTGCTGATAATCCGGAGCAGATACTAGTCAGCGGTAATGACGACTCAGATGTGGCGGTGCTATCGGTGATCGCACAAACCTTCGCCACCCTCCGCGACATCGGCTCCTCCGTAGCCGTGTACCAACAGCTGATTGACATCACCACTACTCAAAATGGCGATGCCACCGCCCAGCGAACCGAACTGGCTGAGCTACACCTCGCCTGGTTTCAGTTTGCTGACGCCGCTGATGTGTACCTTGCCCTCCTCAGCGAAGCCAGGAGTAAAGGTAATCCCGTTCAAGAAACAGACTATTTAGAACGACTGGTATACAGCTATCAGCAAGCCAAGTCCATTACCAATGCGGTGCGGGCACAAACAGATTTGATTGAACTGTATCAGGGGCAGGGGCAAACGGAGAAATTACCGGGGTTACTAGTGGCGATCGCGCAAAACTACCGCACCCTCAACCAGCATCAAAACGCCATTGAATACTACCGCTCCGCCTACAGCACCGCCCAACGCTTTGAGCAATTCAGCTTCTCCGCCCAAGTTCTCCAAGACCTCGGCGCACTCTACCAATCCTTAGCCTTAAATGACGAAGCCCTCGGAGCCTACAATCTCCTCGTCCCCGTCGAAGAGCAAGCCTACAACACCTACGGCGTAATGAATGCCTACGACAACATCGGCCAGCTCCAACGTCGCCAGGGCAATAACTTCGAGGCCCTCAAAGCCTTTGAAAAAGCCCTCGTCCTCGCAGACCAGCTAAACCTCCGCCAAACCTACTTTATCGAACAAATCGAGTCCGTCACTCAATTACCTGCTAACTCACAATCAGCTTTTTAGCCTCGAAAAACACTGTGCCAATTTTGTAAAAACCTAAAACCCACCGTTCCTAAAGACAACACCAAAAAAATACCTTCACAAAAAACATCTCAGGGTTGTTCGCTACAGGGCTAGTTGTCGTCTTCATTCCACTATGCAAACAAAATAGTCCTTACAGGGATTATGCTTGGAAACAAATGAAATGCCTCTACTGAAATGGCAGACTTGACCTTCACCCAAGAACTAATCAAAACAGTAATTGGAGGAGCTGTTCCAATAGCAATCGCGACCCTTGGTGGCCAATGGCTACTCAACAGATACGAACTTGATAAAAAACGTCGAGAAAGTCGATTAGAGTTTTCTCGGTTTGTTCGAGAACGCCAATATGAGTCACTAGTACAGCTTTATCAGCTATTTGGGCGCTTTATGTCACTCTACCGCCTGATTAATGCACAAAGTACAGATTTATCTAATGCGGAAGTTCAAAAAAGCCTGCTAAGACAGTGTGCGGAAGCTGAAGCAGGTGTAGATGCTGTTATCCTCCGCATAGCAAGTAAATTCACCAACGAATACCAAGATTCGCTATCCCAATCTTTAGGAAATCTCCGGCAATCAGTTCAAATCTGGCGAGAAAGAGTTTCCACGGGCAATCGCCTTCCTTTCACGTATAGCAGTCAACAAGATTACGTACGATTCAAAACTGCGTTTGCACAAATAGCTACCTATCTGTCCACAAACATTTTTGGAAGTTTAGAACCATTGCCTGTCCGCTTTGATGCTGCACAGAAGCTGATTCTGGATGCCTTTAGCAATAAATGGGAAAGGCATGGCTATCATGATGCCAATGATAGCCCCGAAGACCTGTACCAATGAAACTGATGAGGTAAGTATCAAGGCTCATCCCGTAACAGTAACGCTTCTCTCAAGAAGTTAAAAAGAACCTCTGCTCATTTGCTTGCTGCCACCCACAAACAGCCAAAAGATAAAACGCTCAGTTGTGATCGCGTTGAGAGCTTTCAACTGCCTTCACCAAATATTTCACCGTATATGCAATCGGCCAATGCTTAAACGCAAAACGGTTTTAGTCTTCTAACAAAGATGTCTTTCATCTTTTCCCATGAGTTATCTCACCCCCGTTGATCAATCTGTATTACGAGCGCTAACGGTCGGGCTCTTCAGTGGAGCCGCTATAAGCTGTATTAACGCTGGACTAGACGACTGGAAAAAGAGAGACTTATGGAATGGATGGGACACCATCATAAGAACCACGATCCTTTATGCCATTATCTTTGGCCTCATTTTCAGTGCAGGTGCTTTTGTGCTAACCCTCTACGCTCCGTCCATGCCACTGGCACAAATTAATCAGCGCTTCCTGGGCATTGGCCTCGGAGCCATTATTGTCTTTCCGTTAAGCCGACTGATTACAGGGTTCATGAGCTCAAGGGCTAATTAGACGGACCACCACACCATAATCAAAGCTTAAAATCAGCTATCAAAAAAGCAGCCCACAGTACACTAATGCAAAGAAAATCACTCAGCAGCAGGTACCGCCGTGGAAATGCTCTCCCCCACCGACCATCCCGTATTATTCGTCACGGCAGTTGGCTTTCTCAGTGGCGCCTTCATTAGCCTTCAAGACATCGTTCTCAATAGGTTAATCAACAAGCAATGGTTAGGCTGGCTCGGCACCCTGAGTAAAGTGGCCTTTAGTGCCTTGGGGGTCGCCGCCCTCTTTGGCCTAAGCGCACTCATGCTCACAGCTGGTGGACCAGACTCACCCATTTACATGTCAGCTGCCGCCACCGTCTACTTCTTCACCAAAGTCGGCATCGTCATTGCCATCATCACGCCACTCAGCGGCCAAATTCTCAAGTTTTTGGCCAGTCGCCAAGCTAATAGTCAAACCACAAAAGCAAAATAAAACCCTCGGCAAAACGCTGTGACGTTACCGAGGGCTAGCTATCTGTTCTGTTCTCAATAAACTGGCTGCTGTAAACTGGCTGCTTCTGAATAAAAAGCGCTTTCTAAGCAGACTCTTCAGTCTGTGCAATAGCATATCGAGCTGCTGCCAGGCTCAACTTTGCCTGCTCAATGGGCGAAAGTGTTTCCCACTCAGCCACACGAATAGACTGAATCGTCGCCTCCACAAACTCATCGGAGCTGTTACCACGCATTGCCATTGCCATAGGCCGCGCCATCACCTGCAAGTCTGCCTCGGCAATGTTGGCTAAGCCGTCTTTAACACAGCCAATCATTTGAGCCACCATCGGCTCACCGCTACGGGCAAACTGCTGCGCCTTCCCGCCAATCAGGGCAATCATAGCGCTGGGTAACCGATTCGCAAATTTCTCTTGCAGCACAGCACTTAGGCTCACAGCCTCACTCGCCGTCTGACTGGCCGTCTGACTGGCACCCCACATCTGATTCAGCTGAGCAGAAAGGCCCTGCCAGCCAGCTACCGCTTCTTCATCGGACATTTCCAGAGCCTGCCCTGCGGCCTCAAGCGGATCGGCGTCACCTGCTTTTTCACTGGCTTGTCCACTGGGGAGCCAAGGATATGGCTCAGACTCTAGGACAGTCTGCAGCAACTCAGCCTGGGCCGAGGACATAGCAGTATTGTCCTTATCGCCGATAGGTGATGATTGATTAGTCATAGTTGTGCGCTTAACTGACCTAGCAGAATTATAAAGTGTGACAGAAGAGGGATACAGGTAGGTGTTTGGGTGTTCCGCATAAACCCACTATTTTTTTCGATCCATTTTTCTCACAGGCTCTCGCACAGGCTGTTCTAAAGGGTCTTATTTACGACTCCATCAGCACAAATTCTAATAGCTGCCCGTCGGACTTACTGCCAAAGCGAATTTGCGTCCCTGAGCTGAGCGTAATCTCCTGACGATGGACTTCTCTCCAATTGCCATCTTGCAGATAAAACGTGCCATAGCGGGAGTTATCTCGCAAAAAATAGGCTGTTTGTAGGCCATCGCCAGGACGATTAGAGGTGACCCGTCGATGGAAAATTTCAGCATGGCTGCTGGATACCCAAGGCTCAGAAATCACCAAATCGTTGGAGTCGGGCTTGCGACCAATGCGCATCACATCGCTATAAATTGGCCAAGTTCTTTTGGGATCTTCAGAATCACGGAGTACAGCCTGCTGCCGCACAGGCCTAAAGTCCGTGTGTTCATTAATTTGGGTCGTTTCTTCGGAGAGCAGCAGGGCACCGTCATAGTCTGGGTGCATGTATAGCACCGGCAAGGTCCAGGCTGGCTGGTTAAAGTGATATAGCGTGAGTAAATGCTGCCGTGCGATCGCCATTGCCTCATCCACCGGCTTCCGCTCCGCCAAGGATTGGGCAAATACTTGAATAAAGCTAATCGCCTCTTCATCCGCAATCGAGTCGCGCATGGCCACAACAGCAGGCAGACCGTGATGCAAGAGCACTTCCGCTAGGCTACTGCGCGGCAAAGCGCGCTGCTGGGACTGTTCTGGCTGCGCGCCCCAACAGGTATTGAACACGGCTAGCCTTACGCGCGATCGCACCAACACCTGGGCCAGCTCCGTGCCACTCAGCGTCGTACCCGACAAAAACAATAGCCCGCCATCTGGCCCCGGCATGCCATGCCCAGAATAGAAAAATACGTTGTAGCTCCCCGTCTCCAACACCCGGCTCAGTTCAGCCGCACTGGGCTGAAGCAACACATCTACCCGCCGTTGGGCCGTGGGCCGCATGCTCAGGTCACTGCTCTGCTCTAGAATTTGCTTCAGCAGGCCTGCCTCTTTGCCTAGCTGAAGCATCTCATCATCAACCTCTTCATCAGTCGCCCCATCGTCTTGACCGGGGCTATCCTTACCGATAACCAGCAAAATTTTGAGTTCTTTATCCAAAGGCATCGGCTCTAGCCGATCGACGTCGCTACTGGTACGGCTCAGCAAAATTTTTCGGTTTAGCGACAAGGCCCGGCTACCCGGCTGTGGTTGCATAATTTCCCAAGGCAGTGCAATCAACTCCGGATCACGGATTTCTAACCGCAGTCGTAAGGGCTGATCCTGGCCAATGGCAATCCCCTGGGAACGATCAAAGCTACTGGTAATCGGTCCACTAAAGAGCCATTGCCACAAGCTCACGCCCAAGTGCTGCATATATCGGCTGCTGTAGCTTGCAGGTTGCCCTGTCGCCGGATCATCCTCCATTTCAGCCACATCTTCCACCACAAACTGCGGAATGTAGGCCGAGGGGATATGAGGCACCTGGGGCAACCCACGCAAAGAGAAAAGGGATTGCCAACTCTGCCAAGCCTGGGCCAGCTGTTGGCTCCACTGACAGTCATAATGCACATGCCCACTCGGATGAGGCGCCCGCAACACCCAAATGGCAAAGCGATCGGGCTGCTCTAGCAGACTATCGACCGCTAGCCACAGACAAAGGGAGGGTTCTTGTGCAGAGTACTCAGACATCAGCTCCCACAGGCCCCTGATTGAGTAGGCTCTAAGTCTTGAATCAGTTCTGAAACAGCCGCTATCTTAGCGGCCACAATCCATCCCTCATTCCCCGGAGACAGTACTAAGGGGCGATCTGTATCGGTGGTTTCTGGCACGTTGAGCGCACTCCCCCCAGCCGCACCACCTGTCGCAGTTGGCTCCGAAGCAGGCGCAGCGCCAGCCTGAGGTGTATCTGTCTCAGCGGGGATATCGTCTAGTGTCGTCCCCGAAGGAATCGAACAAAGCTTCAGCTGCAACCATTCGGACTTATCTGTGGTGACCTGTTTGCCAATCACCTGGGCAATCCCACCCGTGGGAATCGTCCCAGTAATCACATTAGGATCGGCTTTCACACCTTCTTCAGGATTGGGGTAGAGCCGTAGTTGAGAAAAACTGTTAGACCCAGTCGGTGATGTCGGCGATGGGGGGGTGGCAGCATTCGTGCCTGCCGTTGATCCTGAATTTGATCCTGGGGCCGCTCCCGTCCCAGCAGCTGGTTTAGAACCTGGCTTGGGCTCCGGAGACGTTCTGATGCCAGGAATGTCCGATTGGCGAATACGCACGTAGGCACCCACTGTCAAATCCGCCACAGACAGGACAGAGCCGCCAGACGAGGCCACAGCAGAGGCCCCTTCTCCAGCAGGGGTCGCAGTGGGAGCATCTGCCTCAGGCGTAGAAGCCACGGATGTCGTGCCTGCATCGGGCGATGACGCAAACCGCCAGCTCAGGCCAGGGAACAAAAAATAGAGCAGCCCGCCCAGCGCTGAGAGGACAAGCAATCCAACACCGGCCTTAGGAAAGCCCTTGCCTGAACGCTGTGCCTGAGAAGCCCGAATAACATTGCTGGTCGGAGCAGGGCTACCGCTTGCAGCCTGACTATTCACTTGCGGCTCTATCGGCGCCATTAATCGAGTTTGATTGCGCTGCGCCTTGGCGGCATCCCCTGAGCCAGCCTGCGCGGTCGCTGCTGCACCGACACCCGCAGACTCCGCCGAAAGTTCTCTGGGCACAATTCGATCAGAAGGCCTCACCACCTGAGCACTCAGCACACCCACGGTGACATTGTCATGGCCGTTGTATTTGTTAGCGACATCAACCAGACGCTTACTGACGGCATCCGCAGACCCCTCAGAAACCACCAAAGGCCGCAGCTCAGATTGCCAAAATTGCTCGACGCGATCACTGTCGCTCAACCCATCAGAGCACAGCAAAAATACGCAGTTTTCGTCCATCACAAAGCGCTGCACCGTCGGCCTCAGCGATTGTGACGGCCCCATACCCAACGCCTGAATCAAAGACCCAGACCCAGGCTGCGGCAGCACCTCACGATACAAACCGCCACCTAAACGCACCTGGCGGGACGCCACATCATCATCTAGTGTGACTTGCTGGCAGTTACGCTGACCTATGCGATAGGCACGGCTATCGCCCAAATGGGCAATAAAAATATCTGCGCCCTTGACCAAAGCCATCACTAGGGTAGTGCCCATGCGATCACGGGCCTGACGTTGGGCTTGGTCATTCTGGGCCGAAATTTCATCATTCGCAGCACAAATGGCCGCCTCTATAGCCAACGACAGCTCAGTCGCATTGAGCGCAGGTCGATCAGCCGCCAAGAGAGGCTTGAGGCGCGCTTCAATCGTAGAAATCGCCAGCTTAGAGGCAACATCACCGCCCTGATGGCCACCAATGCCATCACACACAATTAGTAGTTCTGGCACACTACGGGTCTGATCACTCTTCAAAGGCTGGCTGGCGCCACTCGCCGGATAGCAAGCATCCTCATTACGCTTACGTGTCGGCCCCTGGTCGGTATTCACCGCCAGCTTGTAGTTCACCACCTGTCCTTGACCGCACACCTCAATGGCCTGACTCAGCCGTTCGGTTAGCTGTTCAGCCGTGAGCTGTTGACGCTCCAAGTGCTCACAAAGTCTCTCTAAAAAAGCCCTCACAGCCTGATGCGCACTCTCTGCTAGCGGCTGCCAAAACCGGCCCAAGTCCATCAACGTCGGCTGGGCAGGCACCTGAGTCCTATCAACGGGCGCGGTAGCCGGTGAAGGCATGGGCTCAGACGCGAGAGCCAACAGCCGCACAATAGAGCCATCAACCCGCAGCAAAGATTCATCCAGCAAGGTCGCCGCGACGTTCTCAGCGACAAAGGCATCCCACACCTGGGCCACCTGCCACAGCCAGTTAAGCTGCCTCAGTGGCGGAGCTTCCGACCAGCGTTTCGTCAGCATCGGCAGTAATCTCGGCGCATCCCCAGGCGAGCCACCCGTTGGCGTCGCCGTCGATAGCGCACTGGACTCCAACATCAGCACGTAGTCATCATCCGGTGTGCGCATCACTGCGTAGGGGCGCGGCGTATGCAATGGGTAGGCCGACAGATGCAGGTATGGCAGTAAAAAATCAGGCAGCTCGGGCAATGAGTCTGGAACGAGGCCCGGCTTGGTATCTAAAAAAGTACGATCACGCTTGAGCAAATATCGCTGATTCAGCAGCTGGCCGGGCCTGATATTAGCGACCAAGTCACCCACACCCCACAAATAAAAATGAGGCAACGCCGACTGACAAACCTGGCAGACCTCAGCCCCTTCAGGATTGGCAGTTTTGCAGCTGGGATTGGGGCAGTTAATCACTAAACGATACGCCTAGGCAAAAAACAGAGGCAGCAAATCAAAAAATAGCACTTCATCGCAAAGGATAAACACCTTGCTGAAGCATCAGTGGCTAACGAGCAGATTCGTCTTCAACAACGCGAGGGAGTCCCATGCTGTAATTCAGCACACGGCTTTTCAGGTTGTAACTAATATCCCCCGACTGTAACAGGGCACGAACAAAGTGTTCCAAATCTGAGCCAATACGTCGCAAATTATAGTCCGTCAAAGCCTCTGAATCATAATCATCAACCAAACGGTCAAACTCACGCTGCACCTTTTTCACCGCCTCATCGGTCCAAAGAAATTCATTCTCCGGATCAATATCTAGCGTTAGCTGATCTTCGCTAGGCACCAGCTCGTCGTTTTCAATCGTTGCCGCATAGATTAAAACGTGGCGGGTTGTAGACTTTAGCAACATGGAAAAGGGCTCTGTGTAACTCAGTTTCAATCATTGTAAACGCTTAGCTTACAGCTGCATTGTAATCATGAATGAACCTATCCCAACAGCCCGTAACACTAACCTCGTTTACCAAACTACTTAACCAAGCCACTCAACCAAACACGCCGCTCGTCCAACTCACTGTTCTTCCATGGCTTACCTAAAAGTCCTGCTCATTCGCCATGCCCAATCCATGGGAAATCTTCAGGGCCAAATGGAAGGCCAAAGCTCTACTGAGCTATCAGAACAAGGTCATACTCAAGCTCGCAAACTCAGCCAAAGACTGATAGAGAGGCATTCACTCCCCACCCATATTTACAGTAGCCCGCTACGACGAGCGGCCCAAACGGCACAGTCACTGCACAATGCATTACAAGACAATGCATTACAAGCCACCCATCAGCCAGCGACATGCCAGCAGGTCGAGGACTTGCAAGAAATGCATCAGGGGATTTTTCAAGGGCTAACCTGGGATCAAGCTCAGGCTCAATACCCTCGTCTCTGCAATCAGCTGCTGTCATCCCTTAGCTGGCATCCAGTGCCTGAAGCAGAGTCCTTAGTGGCTGCCCGCCAAAGAGCTCAAAAATGGATAGACCATATATTAAGCGTGCATCAGCCAGGGGAGACCCTTTGGGCCATTTCCCATGAGGGCATTTTGCAACATCTTGTAGCGGCGATATTAGGGTGCGATCGCACCTGGAAAATCGAGATCGCCCACACCGCCATTTTTGAGTTCTGGCTTGCCCAAACACCTAAGCAAGCACCAAACTCTCCCCCCAATCCCACACCGTGGCAGCACCTGAGCCACGACCGTTTCAACCCAGAATTTTGGCAGGTGCGCCACTTTAACGACTCCTCACATCTTACGGAGAGGCCTGTCATATAAGGCCTCTCCGCCTCCGTAACTTCACGGACATGTGACCAAAGCAACGAGCGGCCCCAATTTCAGGTATTCTCAGTACGTTTGGATCTACTGGGCACTCACAGCATTTTGGACCCTTGCTCGCAACACTCAACTCACTGATCTCGCGAAGCATGGAGCCATAGCCCTCGCAACATTCATCAAAATATTTTCAACCAATATTTTTTATTTGAGGCCACGGGCCAACGGTAAGGAGCTCGCATGACTAACCCAGCTAAAGAAGCCTTTGGACAAGCCCGCCAAGGCAGCGTTGCTGCCATCATTCAAGTCTTAAACGAGCGTTTAGCCGATATCGGCATTCGCACCCGTGCCGTCGTCGCCGAGGGCATGCTTCAGCTTCTGTGCGAAGCCGCGACCCCAGAGCAATTAGAAAAAACAGTCGTTGTTGACCGCGTTCGCACGGAATTAGAAACCATTAGCCCGCAACGCATCAAGCGCGTAAAAATCAACAGCCGCATCGTCAAGGAAGAACAGCTCCTGTGGCTAGAGGAAATTAACAAAGACCCTGAAAACGCGTTGCTATGGGCTGAAGTGATCACACTCAAGCGTCCATTTTTTATCCAACGGTGGATACGCGATCGCAATCTGAAGCCCGCTGGCCCTATCTTCAAAGACATTACTGAGCCCGAGCCAACCACCAGCTCCGTATCGACTAAACTCCTGGGCGCAGGCGGCCTAGCGCTCTTACTGCTGGGTGCTGGCTGGGTATTCAGAGACGACATCACCCGACTGACAAAGCCTGTCACCACACTGCCAACCCCTGAAGCGGGAACCGCTAGCAGCACACCGCAAGCCCTAGCGCCAGAATCTTCAGCAGCTGGCGGTGATCGCACCGCTGACATCACCCCCCAAGCACCACCACCGTCGGCAGAGGCCATTACCCAAGCGCCAACGACACCGCCCGCCCCATCAGCAGTTCCAGCTGCGCCGACAGCCACAGCATCCAAGCCCGCAGAGCAAACAACTACGGAGCAAACGACTACGGAGCAAACATCTACAGAACAAGAACCTGCGACACCTGCGTCCACAGAAACAGCATCGCCCGCTGAGACGCCAGCACCCAAGCCCGCATCGCCCGCAACACCAGCCGCTAGTCAGCCGCCAACCAGCAATTCTGGCGCTGTGGCCGATGTGTTTGCAGAAGCCGTGCGCGTCGCTGAGCAAGCTGGTGTAGACGGTCAAACGGCTAGCACTGCTGCTGAGTGGTTAGACTTAGCAGCTCGCTGGCAAAGAGCCTCTGACCTAATGGGTGAGGTCCCCGAAGGGAGCGCGCAGTATGCGATCGCCCAGGACCGATTAGCAAGCTATAAAACCAACAGCGAAGCGGCCCTCACGAGAGCAGGAGCTGCCCAGTAGCCGTCCAGGGAAGATGAAATTGCTAAACGCTACTTTAGGTAAATCTTAGGAAAGTTACTTGTAACCTTGTAACCAGGGAGGAATCATTTCCCTGCCCCTATTCAATACTCATTCAATACTCACGCCGCGAACGGTTTTGGCAGCTGCCTTCGCAGCCACTGGGGCTCGATCTATTTTTTTAGAGCGCACTCTTTCCGCCTGAAAATGCTTCTGCCATTCCGTTGGCGCATTTAGCGTTTCACCGCCGTGCTTCGTGAGTCTGGTCCGCACCTGGCACAACACCGGCGTATTTACGCAGGCCCCTGAAATAATCACCTGCCCTTTCGTCAACGCAGGTAGCTCCTTGAGCAAATCTCGCCCAGCTGCTTCCACTCCGTATTTCAGGCTTTCTTGGTCCACCGGATTCACAATCCGCATCAAAAACTGACTCATGCACTGGGAGAGCACATCCGAATCCAGCTTGCCAGGTCGCTGGGTGATTAACCCTACGCCCAAGCCAAACTTTCTGCCCTCACTGAGGATCGTACGCAAAATTGCCTTACACCGAGAAGGCTCCTTGGCCGGGGCAAACCGATGGGCCTCTTCCACGAGGGTAAAAACGGGATAGGGCAGATAGTTTTCATCCGCCTCGTCAATTTTGTCTTTTTCTGTATTAATGCGTGCCAAGTAACTCTGCCGCAGCACCGCCGCACAAATCACCTGCTGCTCTTCCTGGCTAATTTCATTCATTTGCAGCACCGTCACCCGGCCCGGTTCAAACAGGTCTTTCGGCGCTAGGTGACTGGTCTGATGGAAATAGGGTGAGTTGGCAAAACGCTCTAGCTTCCAAGCCAGCGCAGGCGCAGAAGATCCTATTTTTAAATTGCCCTCATCATCTTCTGCGGTGTCCGCTTCATTCACGGC
>JBCDAG010000162.1:0-15101 GCA_039186165.1 Cyanobacteria bacterium P01_F01_bin.53 | reverse complement strand
TTGATACAATTTCGACATTAACTTTCTCTCCTACGGATCGGCTTCATCTAGCCACCGTGGGAGTTACTTTACTGCCGGAACGCTCAAAGCTCGTCGAGTCACACTGGTCAAACCAGTGGCTTACCTCAGATATTTAGTTATCGAAACTGCTGAAACGCCTTCTCTAAAGCTATTTCAACGGTCCTTCAGAAATCACAATCAACAAGCTAAAACGCCGCACAAAATCAACGTTCACTGGGAATGGACGAAAACAACCTGTATTCAGCCACAAAGTGGTTTTAAAATGGCCCTAAAAAGCCCTTAAATCCGTAATTTCGGCTTTGTCAGCTTACTGGAAATGACTCAATCTTTTATTGAGTCATGTAAGGCAGTTCACATGAGAACCTAGCATCATCATTCTTGTTACCAAGACAAATGAATTTTAGGGAACCGCAAGTTACCTAAAAACAATATTTTTAAGGCTCTAAAAATAGGATTTAAAAAATAGTAGGACGGCGCTCTGATAATGAATTCAAAGACTCAAGAGGGCTTCTTTTAACCTGCCCTTAAATGAGCCTCGCAAGGAATCAGTACTCCTACCGGACTCATCTAAACCAACATCATCATAAAAGCAACAAGGCCCCCTTTCTGAATAAGTGATGATTCAACATCATTGAAAGGAGACCATTATTAATCAAGAGAACTAGGTTTAGACGTAGTTTTTCCTCTGCCAAGAAATTCAACTTAAGAAAAACGGATTCACCTAGCCCTTGGGTTGAACTAAATTCTCAATACCATTTACAACTTTCGCAGAAATGATTTTGTCGCCAGCCTTGAGTTCCCTAAGGACATCTTTACCCTCAATCGTGTAAGCAAACACCGCATACCGCCCATCTAGCATATTCCTTCCAGCGGGCGTTAGCTCAGCTTCAAACAAGAAAAAGAAGATCTGGGAAGAACCGCCATTATTGTCATCACCTGGACGGGCCAGGGCCAGACTACCGTAAGAATTAAACGGCAAAATCGGCTCATCCATGTATTGACCGATCTCTTCCAAGGTATAGCCATATATAGGCTCATCATCCCCTTTCACTAAAATCTCCATCGGGATCGAGCGATACTTCTTCGTTTTAGGATCGATATACCCTTCAGCATCGCCATCGGGATCTCCTGTTTGGAGAACATAGAAATCCTCAGCCCGAATAAACGGCAGTCCGTCATAAAACTTTTTATTCACCAAATCAATGAAATTACCGGCGGTAACCGGGGCACTGTAGCCGTCGGCAACAACCGTAACGTCCCCTCTGCTGGTATTAAACGCCACCGTGGCTCGACCTTTAAGCTGAGGCAAGTTGTCATACTCGGCAGGCACTTCAAACGGATAGCCATCCACCATCAGCTCTTCAAGCGCTCCAACCTGATCCAGCATCGTCTTTCGCTGGACCCAGACACCTTCTTTGTCCTTAGCTTCAATGGCGACACGGATAGGCTCTAAGTCAGCCACTAAATCATCAATAATCTCACCGGCTTTTTCCTGACGAGCTTCGGGAACAGAAGCCAAAATCGCATCGCGCTTACGATTTAAAAGACGCTCTACCTTAGAAACATCTTTTTTCATCGGTCCCCATCGCTTGCTGCGAAGCCACTGGTTCAAACCTTCTAGCTCGTCTTGAACTTTGCGGATCTCTGGATTGTCAATCGGCAAAGAATAGCGAAGGAGAGCGGCACCATCGGTCACGGCGTTCCCTGGAGGAAGGCCTGCCAATATTGGGTTTAGGTCCAAATCAACTGAATTAAAAACACGTGAATTGAGCAAGGTCGCTTGGACTGGAGCCACACCACCCAACATACAAAACGCTGAAACGAGCAAGCCTAGGCAGGTTGTCCTGATAAGGCGTTTAGCTAGGTACCGTCGGCTAGTCAATCGACTGATTGAAAGGGACTTTCGCAAATTCATGAAAAAACAAAGAGGCGTACATGGCTTGATCTTGCCACACTATGGTTCTGTGGGGTTATGTAGCGGTTATATGGCGGCGGTTCTATGAGAGCGGCTCTATGACAAGGGTTCTGTGGCGATGTCTAAGTGCCGGTTTGGATAACGGCAATTTACCTTCGAGCTGTACAATGATTGCCGATTGCCTTAGCACATTCCAGCTATCACCATGATCTCAAGCAACGATTTTCGCACTGGCACTAGCATAGAGATGAACGGGTCTGTATGGCGTGTCGTTGAGTTTTTGCACGTTAAACCTGGTAAAGGCTCCGCTTTCGTGCGCACAAAGCTAAAAAATGCGCAAACTGGTAGCACGGTCGAGAAAACCTTTCGGGCTGGAGAAATGCTGCCCCAGGCGATACTCGAAAAAAACAATATGCAACATACCTATAAAGAAGGCGACCAGTATGTCTTTATGGATATGGAAACCTACGAAGAAAGTCGCTTAAATGCAGACCAAATTGGTGATTCGGTAAAGTACCTCAAAGAGGAAATGGAGGTCACCGTCCTCACGTGGAATGAAAAGGTTCTAGAAGTAGAGCTGCCAAACTCTGTAACGCTGGAAGTGACCCAAACTGATCCCGGTGTAAAGGGCGATACCGCTACGGGCGGAACCAAACCTGCCATCGTTGAAACGGGTGCTCAAGTGATGGTACCGCTGTTTATCTCCCAGGGTGAGATGATCAAAATCGATACCCGCAACGACACCTATTTGGGACGTGAAACTTCTTAAATAGGCTAACTGAGTGCCCTGCCGCGAGAGATCGCTTCTAGGATTGGGCCACCGCTAGGATTAACAGGAGATTGAGCCTCTGGAATTAAGCCTCTGGCTGATTGACTGGTGATTAAAGGGTTGTAACCGTTAAGCGTCTTGTACGTGCATTGATGATATGGAGTTTTTATAAGTGAACCTTAGTCTCAACGAACTTCGCGAGTTGGTGGCTGCGCTCAACCAAACTGACATCGCTGAGCTAACTCTCAAGAATTCTGACTACGAGCTGACGTTGCGAAAACCTGCCGCACTTCAGCCCAATGTCGTCATGGGCGCTGCCCCGGCAGTCGCCCTACCAACCGCAGCCCCTATACCGGTCCCTCAGCCTGCTGCATCAGAGGCAGCGGCACCGCCTCCAGCTCAAGAACCCGCTGCCGAGGCACCGCCTGCAAACCCAGTTGTCGATCCGTCATTGGTCGAAATCACCTCACCAATGGTGGGTACCTTCTATCGTTCACCAGCACCGGAAGAAGCCTCATTTGTAGAAAAGGGCGATCGCATCCAAACCGGCCAAACCGTATGCATCATTGAGGCCATGAAGCTCATGAACGAGCTAGAGGCCGAAGTATCGGGTGAAATCGTAGATATTTTGGTAGAAAATGCCGAGCCGGTAGAGTTTGGCCAACCCTTAATGAGAGTCCGTCCGTCAAAGTAGAAGCCGAAGTCATAGGAGAAGCCGAAGTCATAGGATTCGGCGACAAGAACTAAACGCCTGACAAACCCCAGCCCCCTTTAGAGAACAACAACCGTATCTACAGATAATTGCTAGGGACTGATTGGCAGGATTTGCTATCTTGTAGGTGCGTTTGGTAGTGAACATCAGTTCTAAACCATGCGAATGTGCATCTGATGCCAATGCCGTGCATGCTCCGTAGCATCCCGGTTGAAGTTGATCCCATGAACAGTCAACGCTGGTGATATCCTTCCACAGGAAACAGGACACGGACACGTAACTGCCCTGTACGGTAAGAAATTCGTACGGCAGAATCGTACTTAGGAGGAAAATTATGACAGAAGGCATGATGAAGAGCAGCGCCCGCCAAGAGCACAGTTCCAATGCTCGGTCCGCGAATTACAATTCTTCAACGTCGAGCCGACTGTATCACCGCCTAGAAGAAGCTCTCCACTCCGGCAGCGAGGTGTGGTTTAGAATGCCAGGCACCCGCCTAGTGGGCATTCCTATTTTCTTAGATAACGACTATGTAGAAGTCGTCGATGTCGATGTCGCCGAAGGCTTCGAAGATGATGAACTTCCTGACGAGCCCTACCAACGCACTGTGTGGCTTATCCGCCTAGAAGAAATCAGCGCCATCTCCTATGCCACTGACCGCTGGAGCAAGGATCGCTTCGAACGTCTGCTAGAGAAGCCCCATAAGGACGGCCCTGAAGAACAAATTCGCTAAACATGCGATGTTTATCGCCTTTTTTGTATCGCC
The DNA here is from genome assembly GCA_039186165.1 of Cyanobacteria bacterium P01_F01_bin.53. Lineage (GTDB taxonomy): Bacteria > Cyanobacteriota > Cyanobacteriia > Phormidesmidales > Phormidesmidaceae > Phormidesmis. Next base: position 10,921 of record JBCDAG010000162.1, on the reverse strand, counting down.
CTGACTCGTCCTGACTCGTTGTAGAGTCAGGACGTTTTTAGTCGGGAGCACACTCGCAAAGCCGTGACTCACTACACCGCCGTTTCGCGTTTTAGAGTGCGTGCTTTCGAGTGCATGCTTTCGAGTGCATGCACTCGAGGAATGGTGTTAGGGATTAGGGTTAGCTGACTGGCTACTCTTAGAAACGATGTTGAGACTACGAAAGTAACGCCCACCAATCCCGGCTAAAAACGCAACGTACACAATCAGCTGTAGCAAGTAAATATGATCGCGATAGCCCAGCAGCGTTTTAAGCAAAATGCCAGGAAACTGCTTATCGGGCAAAAAGGCACTCGCATCCCACATCTGCGGTCCTAGAATGCATGACTGAGCACTAATACACAAATCCAACTCTGGCTTAATGATGGTGAGAGCAGTCAAGGCAGCATCCAGATTCTTAAAGACTGACACCACAAGACCGGCAACAATCAGCAACAAAAAGATTCCCATCGCCTGAAAAAACAGTCGCAAATTGATTTTGACGCCAAACTTGAAGAGCGCAATCCCAATACCAAACGCCCCTAGCAGGCCCAGAAACGCCCCCAGCACCCCAGCAGCACTTTGTTCCACACTACTAAATAAAAACAGCACGGTCTCAAAGCCTTCACGCAATACCGCAATACACACCAGGCTGAAAATGCTGATGTTGGACCCTTCCGAGTCAGCCAAAGCATCCTTAAGCGAGCCTTCTACATTGCGTTTGAGGTTGCGGGCCTGCTGTGTCATCCAAATCAGCATCCAGCTGAGCATGACGATCGCCACACTGCCAAATAACACCCCTAAGCAAGGCTTAATTAAACCTTGCAACGCAGGCATTGCATATTTTGCCTGACGCAATGTCAGGCTCAAAAAAAGCCCAATCAGCACACTCCCCGCAATACCTGCGGCAACCCCGCCATACACCCACCGGTTAAGTTCACTGCGGTTGGCCTTGCTCAAACAAGCCAAAACAATCCCGACGACCAGCGCCGCCTCAACCCCTTCACGTAGGGTAATCACAAAAGTCGGCAGGGCAGCAGAGGATGCGGTGGAAAAGTCCATAGCGGTAGCAGAGGGCCGGGGCAGCAAGGGCAATCGATTTTATTATCGCCTGGATTGTGTGCCCAAACGCAATTATCCCAACCCTATCTCCTTCAACCGCTGCGCCAAGTACTCCCCAGCAGTCTGCACAGGATACAGCGGCTGTCCACCCGTACGCTTAATACAGTTAGGCCGGGGCGTCAGGTCGAACTCTGGACGGGGATGGACGAAAAAGGGCATGGAGAAGCGGCGATCGCGGTTACTGTTTGGATTCACCACTCGATGCGTCGTACTTTTAAGCAAGCCATTGCTGAGTGACTGGAGCATATCGCCAGTATCGACAATGATTTGGCCGGGTTCAGTGAAAATCGGTAACCACTCTCCTGCCGACGTCAACAGTTCTAACCCTGGCGTCGTGGCCTCACAGAGCAGGGTAATCAAATTAATATCTTCATGGGGCGCAGCTCGCTGGCTTGAGGGTTCAACATCCTCGGCAATGGGAGGATAATGAATGACACGCAGGATCGTTTGGCCCTCGCTGACCTGGGTGGAAAAACAGTCAGCGGGCTGTTGTAAGTACTGGGCGCAGGCATCCATCAAGTGCCCAGCACAGACTTCTAACTGATCAAATAAAGCCGCCATTACGATCTGAAACTGCGGGACTTCACGGGGCCAAATATTGTCTGGATAGCTGACTGGATTCAGCGTAGGGCGCGCTCGGCCCAAATGCCAAAATTCTTTCAAGTCCGGGGAAACGCTATCTTTGGCATGCTCTTTACCAAATTGAGTAAATCCTCTTTGCCCGTTCAGCTCAGCAATTTCATAGGCTCGTTTAGTCTCTTCCGGCAGTGCAAAGAACGCTTCAGCTGCGCCATAGGCTGCATCAATCAGGCGTTGTTCAACACCGTGATTCATCAGCGAGAAAAAACCCACCTCCGAAAGCGCCCGCCCAAAGTCTGCAACAAACCCTTCAGGATTCTGACCGCTGGTAAAATCTTGCAGATTTAAAATGGGAATCGTTTGCGTTCCGTTAGGCTCAGCAGAATTGGCCTGGGTAGACGAGCCTCGAGTGGCGTTGGCCATAGTCTTTACCTGGACGGCAGATTTGTTTTTAACAGACTTGCTTTTAACAGACTTGGCTTGAACAGTCATGGCCGAAACAAAATAATGTGCTGAGGCGGTAAATACACCGTCCAGGGGAGAGGCTGTTGCTGAAGCTGCTGCCAAATGTCTTGAGGCACAATCGCCTCTAGATCATAGTCAGTAGCGCCGTTCCCCGTGGGCTGATGTAGCTTTAGGAAAACGGTTACTTGGTGGGGGGCTTGCCAATGGGTAATCGGCCAGCAACGGGCCTGATTATGCTCCGACAACGGCACCTGTGAACGAGAAGCTTCTGAAGGACGTGAGGAGGGAGGGGACGATTCTGCCAGGAATGATTTCTGAATCGCTATCTTATCAGCTCCCTCAGAAGACGATAGATAGGTTTTATACATAGTTAATGTAATAAGTGATACGTTTTCTGGCCGAATACCTACGGACAAGGGAGCTTGTGCGTCAGGATCCGTATTCTTCACCAACAGACGCGTGGGATCTAACTGAAGGGGCATTTTCCAATGGTGGGCGTATAGCTGATTGAGGGTGTCTGTCGGTCGTGCCGAGGAGAAATTACAGGGGCCGGTCAGCTGGGCGATCGCCCGCGTTTGAGGACATTCAAAAACGCCCATGGGGGTATCTTGCTGTAGCGTTTGCCCCCGATGAAGCACCAAAAGTTGATTGACCTGATAGGCTTCTATCGGATTATGGGTCACCATCAGGGTGGTCCCTGGATAGGTGCGCAGACGGCTAAAAAGCTGCCGGCTCAAGTGTGATCGTAAATGGCTATCCAAGGCCGAAAAGGGTTCATCTAGCAGTAAGAGCTGGGGTGTACTGGCCAGGGCTCTGGCCAAGGCAATGCGTTGTTGTTGGCCGCCCGAGAGCTGATGGGGATAGCAGTGGGCAAAGTCCTCCATTTGTACAGCCGCGAGTTCTTTATCGACGATTTGCTGCACGGTTTGCTGCACGGAGAGCGTCTTCAATCGATCAGTCGTCTTTCTCTTTGAGCGAGCTTTGTCCTTGGTAGCCGGATAAGCAATCCCAAACGCAACATTTTCAGCCACCGTCAGATGTGGAAAGAGCGCGTAGTTTTGAAACAACAGGGCGATTTTGCGATCAAAGCTCGGGACATCGATCCCCTGAATGCTGTCGTACAGAACGCGATCGCCCAGAATAATGCGGCCACTATCCGGCGTATCGAGCCCCGCTAAGCATCGCAACAGCAAACTTTTGCCCGCCCCGGATTCACCCAAAATACCGAGCAACGCCTTGGTGTTTTTCACTGTCACTCGCAAACTAAACTCATCAGATAGCCGTTTAGAAATATCGACTTCTAACGTCGGGAGCCGGGGAAACGGATTGGTATAGGAGGACGGCACCCTAGACACATACCGTCGCAGTCTGGGCGAACGGTTACGGTGAGCGTGCGGGAGGCGGTTGGCTTTTGCTGCATAGTTAGCTAGGGCCACCGTCAAAGATGCGATCACCACGATCACCAATGACCAACGTGTTGCCAGGGCAAAGTCACCACTTTCTACCGCAAAATAAACCGCCATCGGCAGGGTTTGGGTTTTACCTGGGATATTGCCCGCCAGCATCAGGGTCGCCCCAAATTCCCCCAGGGCTCTGGCAAAGGCCAACAGCGTACCGGCCACAATGCCAGGAGTTGCCAGTGGCAGGGCGACTCGACGAAAGACTGTCCATTCTGAGGCACCCAAGCTACGGGCCACATCAGCTAGCTGAGGATCTATTTGGCTAAACGCAGCACGGCTGGTGCGATACAGCAAAGGGAAGGCCACCACAACAGCCGTCAACACAGCCGCCCACCAGGTAAACACGATATTGGGGAACCAAACCATCGGCCCCTGATCGCCCAATAGCCAGAGCAATCCAAAACCAATCACCGTCGGCGGTAGCACCAACGGCATCAGCAACACACTGTCGAATAACGTGGCCACTCGCCCCCGCAAATGGGCCATTCGGTAAGCGACCGGAACACCTAACCCATAGGTGATTAGCGTGGCCATCAACGCAACTTTTAACGAGATCCAAAGAGGCATGGAAGCGTAACGTTATGAAGTGTTTTCTAGAAGGAAGATGCGCCTGTGAGAATGGGCCTTTGGAACTGGACCTTCAGAAGCCTTTGAAGCTGGGCTTTCAGAAAAAGCGATCCCGCCATTGAGCAGGTAGCCATCTGGGTAGACCACTATTTAGTTAGCGGGGACATTGGGTAAAACTGGGGCTTCTAAAACTGGAGTTTCTAAAATTGGAGTCTCTAAAATCGGCTCCTCTGAGATCGCGTCTTCTGCGGTCATAAAGCCGAATTGTTGAAAAACATCTTCAGCCGCAGGTGTCGTTAAAAAGTCGATAAACTCCTGAGCGGCTTCGGTTTGTTTGCTGCCCTTGATAATGGCGATAGGGTAGCGAATAGGAGGATGGGTTTGAGCCGGTGCGATCGCCACAATTTTCACCCGATCAGATAGCTCAGCATCTGTTCGATACACCAGGCCTGCCTCAGCATGCCCGTTCTCCACAGCGGCCAACACGCCCCGCACATTACTAAAAAAAACCAGCTCACTAGATAGCTCAGGTAATAAATGGAGCGCCCTTAGAGTTGCCTGGGCATATTGCCCAGCGGGCACGCTGCGAAATTCACCCACTGCTAGTTGCTTTGGGGGGTTTGCGTGTAATGGCTTTGCGGATCGATCCGCCAGATCCTCAAACCCCGTCAAAGCACTATCCAACGGCGCAATCAACACCAGCTCATTCATCAAAACAGACTGCGGAGCCTCCTTGGATGGCGCATCATAGACCAATCTTTTACGGACAAGTGCCGCCATTTGTTGTGTGCTGGCCGGGAAAAAAATATCAGCGGGCGCACCCTGCTCAATTTGTCTTTGTAGCGTCCCCGAGCCTCCCCAGTTATAAAAAACCTCTATATCGGGATGAACCTGCTGAAATAAAGGCGTGATCTCAGTGAGGGCATTCTGCAAACTCGCTGCCGCTGAAATTGTCAGCTGAGCGCTTTGAGACCCACGGCTTTTGGTCACCGCCGTATTTACCCTGGTGGGCATACAACCTACCAAGGTAAATACGGCGGTGAAGCCGGTAGCCAGCATCGAGACCAAGGCCTTTCCCAAGGGCAACTTAGGCGCATCATCCTCAAAACGGCTGGCAAAGTGGCGAGTGAACTGCCTGACGAAATATTGAGTAAACGGACCCATTGAAGTAAAGGATTTAGCAATTTACAACTAACAGCTCACACATGACGAGTAATAAAACCGCCCTGCACAAACTAAATCTGCACAAACTAATCCGTGCAAACCGGGTGAATATAAATGTTCTTGACGGAGAAGCGGTAGAATTTACAAAGGTTTACATGTTAAGGCTGCTTGGATTCAGCACGCGCTGCCATTCCAGTGAGTGCAATTTCTTTCAAGGCAATTTCTTTCAAGCAATTTAGAGGAAAGCTTCTCGCGTTGTTGCGACACCCCAGGTATTTACACCCCAGGTCGCTTGTGTTTTAGCACAACGCCTCCAGCCATTCCCGATTTTTAGCCGGTTAGTTCCGCTTCAATGCTTTTTTTAAAATCTATATTCGTCGATAAGTTTTTAACCGTGTGGTGGGCCATTGTGGTGGTGCTACTGGCGCTCCCGTTCGCGGTATGGCTCATCAGTTTCACCGCTAAACCTGCCCAAGCCTGTAATACCTTTAACGATCATCAGGTATGTGCCGTGAGCTTCCGACGCAGTGCCGCACGCTACTGGGAATACCGCACGGTGGTCAGCATTGATGGCAAAAAGCAGCCGTTAGAACTGTATAACTGTCGCGATCGCATACGTACATTAGCCAGCGACGGCACCCAGGTTCCCTTCCTCAAAGGCAAAACTGGGGATTGGATCTGTAGCCTTACCCAGCCAGTTCGCTCTAGCAAGCTTGATGAGCGGGTGAACATCGAAATTCGCTAAGGCGTCCCCACGGCCCATGACGCCCTAAGCTCATGACGCCCTTAATCTAATTACGCCAACATAACAATCTAATTACGCCAACATAACGCCCTGAACATTACTCACTGGTCACAGAATGATAGGTCTTGAGTAGGGTGATCGCATTGGCCAACGTATCGGCCTCCGCCACTGGCTTATCTTCTCGCCAGCGCAAAATCCTGGGAAACCTCACGGCAATCCCTGACTTATGCCGTTTGGATTCCGCAATCCCCTCAAAGCCAATTTCAAACACATGAAAAGGCGTCACTGATCGCACGGGACCAAATTTTTCCACCGTATTGCGACGAACCCAACGATCAAGTTTCTCAATTTCTTTGTTATCTAAGCCGGAATACGCCTTAGCAAACGGCACAAGCATGGTGTCATCGCCCTCACCGGTCCACAGCGCAAACGTATAGTCCGTAAATAGATTCGCCCGCTTACCCGATCCCGCCTGAGCGTAGATCAACACCGCATCTAACGTCATCGGATCCACTTTGTGCTTCCACCAATAGCCCCGCTTTCGGCCCACTAAATAGGGACTCTCTAAAGCTTTGAGCATCAGGCCTTCAGATCCGTACTCACGGGATTGCAATCGCCAAGTTTCCAAGTCTTCGAACGTTTTGAACGGTAATGGTTCGGCATAGCTGATTAGATCGCTGGTCTGATCACTGGTCTGATCACTGGCATGGGTATCGATGAGCTGGGTGAGGGCTTCGCGGCGCGATCGCATCGGTTGTTCTCGAATATCCTCACCACCTATTTCCAGCAGGTCATAGGCGATAAAGTGCACAGGATTATCCGCCATCAGCTTTTTGCCCACTCGTTTGCGACCCAAACGCTTTTGCAAGTAGTTAAAATCCAACGGACGCTGCGCAACCTTATCCCAACACACAATCTCACCATCTAGCACTATGCCCTCCGGCATGCATTTCAAAGCGGCCTCAAGCTCAGGGAACTGGTGGGTAATCAAATCTTCACCCCGCGACCAAATAAACACTTGCCCCGCGCGGTGAATCAGCTGGGCGCGAATACCATCCCATTTCCACTCAGCCTGCCATACGAGCGGTAGTGAGTCCTGAGAAGATGAGTCTTTGCTTGATTTGGCAAAATCGTCCACAAACTTCTCCACATCAATTGGCGAAGCCAAAAAGAAAGGATAGGGCTGAGACGGCTGCGTATCAGTATCATCCGGATCGATTAGGGCCTCATAAAAACGGGCCGTCGGTTCAATTTCCCCCATCAGCCGATGGGCTAGCACCGCATCACTCAGCCCATACTCAGCCGCCAGGGCCTTAATCACCAGCTTGGTACTCACACCCACCCGAAAAGCACCTGTCAACACCTTGTTGAGCACAAAAATCTCACCGCCTGTCAGGTTGGCCCACCAGTCAATGACCAAGTTTTTTAGTTGGGCTTCATCTGTCTTTTTAAGTTCTTTAACCTGGGGAATAACCTCCTCCATCCACACCTTTAAAGGCGTTTCTCCACTGGCCGAAGAAGCCCCGGTCGGTTCAATCGGCGTATCTCGCAGCAAGAGTGCAATGGTCTCAGCCGAGTCACCCACATGTGAATAGCTCTCTTCAAATAACCACTCTGGAATGTCGGAAATCTGCAAAAAAATCTCGCGTAATATGCGAGAAGTAATCAGACGTTTACGGGTCTTGCCCAAGAGTAAATAAAGTGCCCATACCGCATTTTCTGCAGGCTCTTGTCGGAAGTACTGCTGCAAAGCTTTCACTTTTTCATTGGTAGAGGTCGTTGCATCTACGGCACGGAAAAGCTGAGTAAATGCTCTCATTGCGGGTGGGTGTCCTTTTCATCGGAAGTCTTTTCTATTTGCCCTATTTTCTGTGTTGTGTGCATGAACGCTTTGGGAATTACTGTTACATCCCCCTAACAGGGCCTACCTTGGCTGACGTTGGGCCATTCATTAAATCATTTGAGGGCATTCCCCGATGTCTTGTCAGCAGCGACTAACATGTTAAAGTTCGCAACATTTTGAGATATCTAGCATCCCATTGAAGCCTAACGACATCAACTCGGCTGAAAAATGTATGGCTCCTAAGTCTGTTATGAAAAAAGTGAATGACAACGCCAAAATTAGTAGTGCAGCCAAGGCCAAGGCTTCTGACAAAATGGCCAACTTTGGCAGTGATGCTGAAGTGACCTCTGATAATGGCGTTGATTCTGTGACGTCCCTTCATGACAACACCGAAACGCCCATGGAAACGCCCATGAACGTGAGTCCTGCGAAACCCGATGCTGCTGACAATGCTACCGACAGTGCAACGGCAGCTGTAAAGCCAAAAGGTCGCCGCACGAGAAGCAGCGCTAAAACAAACAGCACATCGGCTGAAAGTACAGCTGTCAGTACAAATGATGCAGCGGAAAATGACGCGGCTCGTAATGGCACTGTCACGAACGGCGCTGTCCGTAATGGTTCTGCCAAGAATAGCACCATCACCAAGCGTAAAATTATTGGCAGCCTGAATCGTCCCGCTGAAGTTCGAGCTGCTGCTGACTCCGACGTCGATATTTACTCAGGCAATGCGCCCAAATCTTCCTTCAACAGCAATCGCGCTCCCCTAGAAGGGAGTTCGGGAGAGGCCAGATACGCGCCCAACCGCTTGCCTAACTATCAAGGCTTTCAGCCTGGGCATCAAAGTAATGATCGCATTGCCATTTTCATTGATGGCTCGAACCTGTTTTACGCGGCCTCCCATCTCAACATAGAGGTAGACTACCGCCGCCTGCTCACTACCCTCGTAAGGGGCCGCAGACTCCTTCGGGCTTACTTCTACACCGGTGTGGATCCTCAAAACGAAAAGCAGCGGGGCTTTTTGCTCTGGCTGAACCGTCACGGCCACCGTGTAGTCAGCAAGGAATTGGCCCATTTGCCCGATGGCTCTCGCAAGGCCAATATGCACGTGGAAATGGCTGTCGATATGATGCGCATTGCAGAGTATTGCTCAACCCTGACGCTACTGGGTGGCGATGGCAACCTGGCCTATGCACTACAAGTGCTCTCACAACGGGGTACTTCCCTTGAGGTCGTTAGCTTGCAGTCTATGACCAGTGACAGCCTCATCGATCTGGCTGACAACTACACCGATTTGGCTGCTCTCCGCGATCAAATTAAGCGATAGGACGTTGGACTCACGAGAAGAACAACCAAAGTAGGAAGGCAAGCCCCAGTCCAATGAGGAAATAAACGATAAGCGCACGTTTCTTTCGTCGCTGGAGGGTTGCCGCTGAAGGGCCAGCTTTTTCGATAGAAGGAGCTGGTTTCGGCACAGCGACTATTTTTCCTAGGTCTCGAATGGCTGCATCACAATCTTCAACCAGGTGGTCTAGCGTGAGGTCTTTAAAGAGTGACTTTGCTGCTTCGTAGGATGATTGGGCTTCCCATTTTTGATCAACTCTGGCGAGGGCATTGCCTTTGTTGAATAGGGCTCTTGCTTCGCCATGTCGATCACCTGCCTCCCGCGCAATTTCTAAATGCTGTTGATGAAAGTCAATGGCCCGCTGATACTGACCTAGTGACTTATAGCCAAGGCCCAGATTGCTGAGGGAGGCTGCTTCGCCGTTGCGATCTCCAACCTCGCGCTGAATTTCTAAGGACTGTTGGTAAAAGTCAATGGCCCGCTGATACTGACCTAGTGCATCGTAGGCGATGCCCACACCGACAAGGGCGCTTGCTTCGCCGTTGCGATCACCTATCTCCCGCTGAATTTCTAAGGACTGTTGGTAAAAGTCGATGGCTCGCTGATACTGACCCAGTGCATCGTAGGCATTGCCTAGATTGTTGAGAGCGTTTGCTTCACCATTGCGGTCGCCTATCTCACGCTTAATTTCTAAAGCCTGTTGTTGAAAGTCAATAGCCCGCTGATACTGACCTAGTAACTGGTAGGCATTGCCCAGATTCATGAGGGGGCCTGATTCGCCCTTGTGATCGCCTATCTCGCGCTTAATTTCTAAAGCCTGTTGTTGAAAGTCAATAGCCCGCTGATACTGACCCAGGAACTGGTAGGCGTTGCCCAGATTCATGAGGGTGTTTGCTTCACCGTTGCGGTCGCCTATCTCACGCTCAATTTCTAAGGACTGTTGGTAAAAGTCGATGGCCCGCTGATACTGACCCAGTAAGCGATAGACAAGGCCCAGATCGTTAAGGGAGGCTGCTTCGCCGTTGCGATCGCCTATCTCCCGATAAATCTTTAAAGCACGTTCGTAATACCCAACACTCTGGCTTGCCCGCCCACTGTATCTAAGCGAATCACTTAAATTCCAAAGAGATCTGGCTTGCCCTGCTAAATCGTTCTTGCTCTCTGCCAACGTCAACGCTTTCTCGTACCATGTCAAGGCTCTCCCATAGGCATAATCCCGCTTATACGCTTCCCCCAAAGCGTTATACGACGTAATCAACAGCGAAGAATCCGGCGCAGTCTCCTCCATCGCTGCAATTTGCTGCTGCAAGTCATCAATAGAAAGTGTGCTGGGTCTCCCTGTTCGTTCCACTTCCAGTGGCGCGTAGGATAGCTGTGGCACTATCGTTTCTTTCACTGGCGCCTGCTGAGGCTCTGCCACAAAATCAAACACCCCACTGCGCCAGCTCCAAAAATCCGGGGCCTCTTGACCCAATCGAGTGGCCACCTCCTCCGATAGCCAGAGCACAATGGGGAATTCAAACTGCCTGAGTGCTTCCCTTGTCCACTGTAAGGAGAAGAAAAATCGTTCCTGCTCCGATTTCCCCTCATTCAGCCTCGCCCATAGCAAATCGCCT
>JBCDAG010000161.1:0-15276 GCA_039186165.1 Cyanobacteria bacterium P01_F01_bin.53 | reverse complement strand
TCTAAAACCCTTGTCATATAAGGGTTTTAGGAACACGTTAAATTCTCAACAACTGCCATCTATTGAGAATTTATGACGAAGGATCAAGGGTTTCAGGGCTTGGTTCTATGTGGTTCTCATAGTTGTGTGTACACGGGAGCTTACCAAGGGGAACCTTGTGCTGTCTGGTTTTGGCGGTGTTTTAGAGGGTGTTGAGCGTTGGGCATGTTGCTGTGTTTTCACAGATTTTTAGCGAAGAGTGGGAAGGATGGGGCGTTTTGATGGTGGAAAATACGATAATCATTGAGCGTTTCTATGCATGGCCGATGATTGATAGAGAAAGTTCGGACAAAAGGCCGATGTGTGAAGGCAAAAGGCCGATGTGTGAAGGCAAAGGGTCGATGTGTGAAGGCAAAAGGCCGATGTGTGAAGGCAAAGGGCCGATGTGTGAAGGCAAAGGGCCGATGTGTGAAGGCAAAGGGCCGATGTGTTTGGATAAAAGGCCGATATGGAAAGGCAAAGGGCCAATTCGCTCGAACCAAGCTTATTAAAAAAGGCTTGCAACTGACCTGAGGTATTGGCTACGGCTGAGGGGCTGTGATGCTGGCAGTAGGACGGCTAAAGTAATGGCGTAGAGATTACCGCCCACTGGCCGACTTGCGCTATGCTACCGGCAGCAATGATGGCGGAAAACGGTGACTCAGGAAGAATTGCTTAGGCTGATTGAAGAAGCGGCTGTAGATGAGCGAACAGAGCTGAATTTAGCTTGGCAAGAACTCAGTAAGTTGCCTGCAGAGATTGGCCAGTTGAATAACTTGAAATCGCTTGATCTCCGTTTCAATCAGCTGACGACGCTACCTCCAGAGATTGGCCAGTTGAGTAGCTTGAAATTGCTTGATCTCCGTTTCAATCAGCTGACGACGCTACCTCCAGAGATTGGTCAGTTGAGTAATGTAAGAACTCTCCATCTCAGTTTCACCCAGCTGACTAGATTGCCGTAAAGTGTCGGTAAATTGAGTAACTTGCAGGCGCTCGAACTTAGTGCCAATCAACTAACGACGCTACCGGAAAGTGTCGGTCAATTGAGTAACTTGAAAACGCTCGAACTTAGTGCCAATCAACTGACGACGCTGCCGGAAAGTGTCGGTCAGTTAATTAATTTGCAATGGTTTTCTCTCAGTAATAATCAGCTGACGACGTTACCGAAAAGTGTTGGTCAATTGAGTAACTTACAGATGCTCTCTCTCAGTAATAATCAGCTTGCGACGTTACCGAAGAGTGTCGGTCAGTTAATTAACTTGCAAGCGCTCGATCTCCGTTTTAATCAGCTGACGACCCTTCCGGAAAGTGCCGGTCAGTTGATTAACTTGCAATGGCTCGAACTTAGTGCCAACCAGCTGACGATGCTACCGGGAAGTGTCGGCCAATTGAGTGACTTGCAAATGCTCTTTCTCGGTAACAATCAGCTGACGGCCCTTCCGGAAAGTGTCGGTCAGTTGAGTGACTTACAAGTGCTCTCTATCAGTAACAATCAGCTGACGGCCCTTCCGGAAAGTGTCGGTCAGTTGAGTGACTTACAAGTGCTCTCTATCAGTAACAATCAGCTGACGACCCTGCCAAAAGAGCTACAGACTTTAGCTCACTTAAATGAATTAGATCTACGGCGTAATCCTTTGCCGATTCCACCAGAAATTTTGGGCGATAAGGACATTGTTCGAGGTAATCCCAATGTACCTGATAAGATTCTGAAATTTTATTTTCAAACGAAAAATGAAACCATGTCTACGCCGCTATACGAAGCGAAATTTTTAATTGTAGGCGAAGGCGAAGCCGGGAAAACAACCCTAGCCAAAAAACTCACTATTCCAGACTACGACGTTGAACAAGATCAACCTTCTACAGAGGGCATCGACGTTATCCCCTATGAATTTGACCATTCCGATGGTCACCCCTGCCGGGTGAATATTTGGGATTTTGGCGGTCAAGAAATTTACCACGCCACCCATCAGTTCTTTTTAAGTGATCGCGCTGTCTACGCCCTTGTTGTCGATAGCCGTAAAGAAAACCCCAACTTTTACTACTGGCTCAGGGTTATCCAGCTTCATGGAGCCAACAGCCCCGTCATCATTATTAAAAATGAAAAACAAGATCGTCCCTGTACCGTCAACGATCGCCAGCTGCGGAGTGAATTTGAAAATCTTGAAAAAAGCATTGAAACCAACTTCGCTACCAATCGCAATTTGGAGAATATTAAAAGTACGATCGCTCAATACATTGGCAACCTGCCGCACATGGGTGATCGTATTCCCACCCCCTGGGCACAGGTCCGCGCCGTCTTGGAAAACCTTACCCAAACCCGCAACTACATAGACCTCTCCTCCTACCGCGACATCTGCTGCCAGTACGGCATCACCGAACAATCCGAACAAAATAGCCTTAGCCAATTTCTCCACGACCTCGGCATTTGTCTACACTTCCAAAAAAATATTCGGCTCAAAAGAACACTTTTCCTGAAGCCCGAGTGGAGCACAGAAGCTGCTTACAAAGTGCTCAACAACAAGCAGGTGAGACAAGACTGTGGCCGCTTTTGCGATGCAGACCTTCTTGAAATCTGGAGCGACCCGGAATATACAGATATGCAGGGCGAACTGCTCGCCCTGATGAAAGCCTTTGAAGTGTGTTATGAAATCACCGGACGACAGGGCCACTACATCGCCCCCCATCTGCTAGAGCCCAACCCGCCCACCTACGACATTCCCTGGGAGAGCGACAACAACCTCACCCTCACCTACCGCTACACCTTCAAACCGCGCAACATCCTTCCCCGCTTCATCGTCGCCCTGCATGAATTCATTGAGTACCAGCGAATGGTGTGGAAGCACGGCGTTGTGCTCTCCAACAACATTGCCCGCGCCGAAATCACCGAAGACACCCTGTACCACAACGCCGACATTCGCATCCGCATCTCCGGCCAAGACAAAAAACAATGGCTCTCCGTCGTTGCCCATCACCTAGAGCGCATCAACGCCTCCTTCGACACGCTCGATTATAAAATTCTAGTTCCTTGCCCTTGTCCAGAATGCAAAGCCCGCACCGATCCCTTTGAATTCACCTACGAACAGCTGAAAAATGCCCGTAATAAAGGCAGACCTATTCAGTGCCTTAATAGCCTGGATACCATTGATGCTCGCTACCTTATAGACGATGTAATTGGGCCGCAACTTTCTGACTCACTAATCGAGCGACTACCCCAAGAGGATTTTTCACGAAGCAACAGAACGCCATTCGCTAGCGAACCGACCGTCAATCGCGATCGCTTTCCACCTCAAAACTACCAAGAGAAAAAGACCGCGACTACTGATGATGATCAACCCGTTAAAGTCTTTTTATCCTACGCTCGTCAAGACGGTCCGGACGCTGCTGCTCGCCTTCGCCAAGAGCTGATGGATGCTGGCTTTAACGTGTGGCAAGATACTGAAAATATGCGCGGGGGCGAAGCCTGGAAAGAACAACTGCGTGGAGCCCTCCGTGAAGTCGATGCAGTGTTGGTGCTACTCACCCCGAGTTCCGTCACGTCTGAATACGTGAAGTGGGAGTGGGAAGGTGCTCAATTTCTTCAAAAGCTCCTTATCCCGGTCCTGATTTCCCCCTGTGAGCCACCCCCAGATCTCCATCGCCTGCAACGCCGCGACCTCAGTACCAAAAAGATCTACATCAAAGGCCTCATGTCCATCGTGCAAGATCTTAATCGGTGCTAGCCGCAGCTATGATGACCTTTACAGCTTGATAATCACTCACACATCGGCAATCAGACTGTGGTGCTTTGCTAAACGAAAGCTCGTGCCAATATAGCCAGGACTCAACACCATGAGTGGCAATTGATGTTGTTTTAGTACAGCCTGAATTCGCTGGAAGGCCTCCGGCAGACGGTTACTGGCAATGTGGGGAAAGGCATGGTGCACCGCATGGTACGGGAGCCCGCCCATAAGCCAATTAACCCACCCATAGGTGTTCACATTTCGGCAAGCATATAGCTGGGTAAGCTGATAATTTCCGGTTTGTTTTCCTAAAATCTGCCAGGGACCATGCCACAGACCATAATGTTCTACATGGTCCCTCGCTTGAAGAATAATCCCAATGCCGCGCTCAAGCACCACCCAAAATAAAAGATACTTCCACAAGCTCACTCCGTAAAGGGCCACCAGGCTAAGTGCGATCGCCTGCACGCTAACAATGCCAATCGCATCAATGATCATTTGTTGCCGAAGCTTGGGAAAATGCTTGTACAGCTCAGCGCTGTGCAGCAACGTTTTCACCACCAGGCCAACACTGCCAAGTACAAAAACATCCACCATCCATTGATGGCGAACATACCAACGCTGCCAAGCAGACGCCTCTCGATACTCTGCCTTTGTCCACTGCACCCTTTCCGGATCGCTCAAATCAAGGCCATTGCGACCATGGTGAAGCTGGTGTAGCTGATTGTACGTGCCAATGGTTAACAACATGGGCCAAGAGATCAGCCTGGAGAGAACAGGGTCCAACCACCCCCAGCCAGTGAGGGTGTGATGGGCCGCGTCATGGTTACAAATGAGCCAAAAGGCATAGCTGATGCTGGTTGCGATCGCGCCAATTACAAACAGCCCCCACTGATGTGTGTACCAAGTGAGTGCGGCCAATCCCACCGTAATGCCGCCCAAGCTCACAAACCGAAACAACCCGTACCATGGGTTCACCCCGTTTAAATCAGCAACCGCAGTCCGTAAATCTTGCAAGAGCGATCGCTCCAACGACGGCTCGAGGAATAGATCTTTTTGGGGATGAAGTAGGCCTTTCTCACAAATTGTTGATTCCATCGTACTAGTCCTATGCGGTATAAGAGCCCTATGCGGTATCAGAGATTGACAGTGAAATTATAAATTTACGTTTTCTACTCAAGCAATAGGCCTGTTAGTTGAAAGGGCTGTTAAACGTAAAAGAAGAAGTTTTAGAAGAAAAAATGTCTGCTTTTAGATGCTTTTAGAATAGAAAATGAAATTGAAGAAATTATGAGGTAAATAGCGAGCAACAAAGCCCGTTGACTCTCCCACATCCTCTTCCCTCTCATAATGTCCTCAAAGTTGGTGCCTACCGCTGGGGCTTGTTTTGCCACGAACGGCAAACCGCCGCCGATACTCGCTGGGGGTGAGTCCCATCATCCGTTGAAACACCTTTCTAAAGCCACTTTGGTCTTCGTAGCCGACCTCCCAGGCAATTTCACGAAAAGAACGCTGGGAGAATTCAAGCATTTCACGGGCTTTGCCAACCCGCAGGGCTTGTAGATAGGCCGTTGGATTTATCCCCGTTATTTTTTTGAATCGACGCAGAAAGGTCCGTTCTCCTAACACGGCAACGTTAGCCATATCAGCAATGGAAATGGGGTTGGTGTAGTGGGTTTGTAGCCAGTGCTGTACAGCCAATATCGCGTCATCACCATGGTTAAACTGAGGTGAAAACTTGCTATAAGCGCGTTGTTCACGGCCACTGGGATCTACCAGGAAAAATTGGGCAACTTCCAACATCACAGAAGGCCCTAAAAATCTGTCAATCAGCCGTAACCCTAGATCCATCCAGGCCGTTACGCCCCCTGCTGTGATGATTTCACCATCTTCAATCACCATCTGTTCGGTTTGTACTCGAATACGAGGAAATTGAGCCGCTAAGGTCTCTTTTAGTGCCCAATGTGTTGTAACAGGCCGTCCATCCAGCAAGCCTGTACGGGCCAGTATGAATGCAGCGGTACACACCGAGCAGAGTATGGCGCCCCCTTGGTGTTGTGTTTTTAGCCAATCTAATAGGACAGGGTCTGGGATATCTGTGCCTCGGCTCTCAAGGTTAGGCGGGACAATCACAACTGTGAGCTGGGTAGGGCTATTTTGTTTGTTATTCTCCGAGACCTCTACGATGGCCTCCACGATATCTACCGTGCCTGAGTTTAACTTGCCAGAGCCAGCATCGACTTGCCAGTGACTCAGATGCAACGGTGAGGCTGTTCGAGGACTTTTTTCCATCGCAATTCGATTCGCCGTGAAAAATAGATCGCTCAATCCATGTACAGCGGCCAGCTGCACACCCGGATACAGGAGTAGACCAATTGAGACTTGTTTTTCCATAGTTTGTCAGTTACGACCCTAAACAAGTCAATTATGACACTTCTCGTCTCCCATGAGAATGGTTAATTTGGATTCAGAGATAACTTACGACAGTGTTTGACTGATGATTTTTTTGGTCAAATTTAGCTTGCTCGTGGTTGTAACTGTTTGAAAATTTAAGAAATCATGCGAACGAAAGAGGAAAGACAATGAATAGCCAAGAAATGTCTGGGAAAGCGCAAAAAGATGTTGTTCTTGAAGCTGTGAATACAGCTAGTGAACGTTGGCAAGTGGCCTTTAACCGTGGCGATGCGGCTGGCTGTGCTGCGCAATATGAAGCTGCTGCTGTGATGACTGCTAAGCCACTTGGAACATTTACCGGCACTGTTGAGATACAATCTTTTTGGCAAAAGCTGATCGATGATGGGTTCTGTGATGTTGAATATCTTGCGCCCACGATAGAGGTTATTGATGAAACGAGCGCAGTGTTAAGTGCAGGCTGGAAGATGAACAAAGCACAGGGCGTTATTCATCGTGAGCTTTGGGTGTTACAAGGGGATGGGATGGCCAAGCTAAGAGAAGATTATTTTGAAGTTACCGGTTAGTCATGAGACGAATCGACCCACCCCGTCGCTGCGCAAATTGAGCCGAATCATCGAGAGGTTACATGGTAAACAGTCCTGGTAATAGATTGATGCAATCGATTTCGCAGCGCTTTGGTTGCCAGGTTAATCAACCGTTGCCCATGGGAACGCTTTTGCATGGGTCAAAGGAACGTGTTACCAAGATTGTGGTTGGCGTGCGATGGGATATTGCCAACTTAGATTGGCAGTATCAGGTCGCAGATGTGAACTGGCGGGAGCGCTTACAGTGGTTAGACTATAGCGACTTATCGAATACTTTCAGGATTGATGAGGGAGACTTGGGCGTCGTTGAGCAGGACATGCTTGCAGAGCTAGAGGCTACTCAATTGCGCCTTGTTGCCGATTGGCTCAATGCAGAAAGCATTCGGCAGGCTGGGGTTACCCCTGACATTGTTTCTGAAACCATTGGCTATATGTCCTATCGGTTAAGAACACTTTTAGGGGAATAAGGTTATGGGGGAATAAGGTTCAAGGAATAGGGCTGAGATAAAGGAGGCGTGTTCATCATCATAATATTGGTGCAGTGTTGATGAGAAAGAGAGTTCCAAAGTTTATCGCGATCGCAATTTCAAAAGAAGTCGTTTTCTCTTCCCTAAAAGTCGCCTTGGTTGTTGGCACCCTGTTGGCATTTATTAACTATGGTGAGGCCATCGTGCAGAATGCTTTGGGTAAAGAACAGCTCCAGAAAATAGCCCTGACGTATCTCGTGCCATACCTTGTTTCAACATACGCCTCGGTAAAGTCCATTCAAAAGCATTTGCCTCGGCGCTAGCTTTTTCTGGTGCTAGCCTTTTCCCAGAGCTAGCTTTTTACCGATTCTGCAATGGCCTATCAGTCCCCAACAACAAGTTGAACTTGGTGGGTTGCCCATTCAGCCTCTGGCGCTGAGTCATAGACCACTGCCCGACTCAGTGCGGGGGCGATCGCAGGATCGCCGCCAACCGCTTCTAATAGTTTGGAAAAAGGACTGCCGAGCGAGCGGGTGGCGGCTTCGGGCTTGTTTTGAAGTTCCTCATCTAGGGAGGGGAGACGCAGCAATCGAAAATCTGCGGGGCCACGGGTGGCAAATATTTTGAGGATTTCTTTAGCTTGCTGATATTGAGAGGTTTGGGGAAGCTTAAAGCGTAGCGGAGTATCAAGGGTTTCCTTGCTGCTGAGCTGATAGAAAGGAGACTCAATACCTTGGATATGTACCTGGGAAATGGCCCACGTCGGCTCTAAATCGAGCAGGGCGATATTGAGCGGCTTGGGACCAGTGTTGCAAAGTCGTAAATAGATTTTTCCACCGTTTTTTAGGGCAACGGGATTCGCCGGTGGCAACGGGTTTCTGTGTTCATCCAACAGCTCATAGGTCAGCTCAGTTGCGATCGCAGCGCCCGGATTATCCAATGCCTGCACAGCCTGATACTTTGCCAGATGAACCAATCGATTCACGATTTTCTGAGGCGCGTTTGGATCATCAATCATCAGGGGCGGGGTGAGATTTTTTAAAGGCATCCCCACGCAGATTTCATACTCGCCTGCTGGCCCGATTGACACCTGATAGTCGCTTTCTTGATCCTCTTCTGTTATTTCAGTGACCCATCCGTTATTTGCGATCGCCTGCCGAACGGCCTCAAGCGCACTCGTCTGTTGGCTCACTAAGTTTTCGGGCAGTTCATTGTCTCCATTACCCAGTGTCTTTTGGTCATACAGCCGAACCTTCCGCAACAGATCCACGGGTGTGGAAAGTTTTAGGGCCGGAGAGCCTTGCGAAATCTGAGATATTGTCTGCACATCGCCTAGCCCCCCTTCAGTCGCCGGTAAAATCCGAGCGCTGGATTGAGAGGCTCCAACCTTTGTAATTTCAACAATGGCCTGTTGCAAACTTTTATCGGTAAAGTCTTGGGTACTTAGGGGGTAAATGGCAAACCTGGCTCCTCGGGTTGTCCCCTGTGGCTGTCCTGCACTCAGGGAGACTGAGCTGCTCTCAGCATTTGTCCCTAAAACGGTTGCTGTGTATGGCCTGGTTTTGCGATCGCTCTCCAAGATAATGCGTTCTGCATCTCCCATAAGCATGGGAAGTTGGGCCGGAAACTTACTCTGAATTTTGGCACTGACGCGATCGTGCAAGGCCCGATAGGAAATCTCATTACCAAAGGTCGTGAGGGTATCAATCATCCAATAGGTGAGCGCGCCATGGCGTTCTTTCCCATTCGCCCCCTTATTAACAACATATTCAAAGGCAAGTTCACTCGGACGACAGGCGGCTAACACCACATATTGTGGCGATTCGGGAATCCAGTTCGTTTGGCGACTCGCTGAGCTATTCGTTGGCCCGCTGCCGTCAGTGAGCGATCGCCAATTGGCCAACAACTCTTCCCGCGAAGCCACCAGGCTCTCGGCTGTTTTGGTATCCGTATCGACTTCGCTACTTCCGCGTACGCCGCAATCGCCACGGGTCGCCCCGCCAGAGTGACAGCTATCGAGGACCATGGTCACCATCATTCCCTTGTCGGTCATCCGCTTGAGCAGCGTGGCCATTTCAATATCTCGCACATAGTGCCCAGCGGTGCCGATATCAGTCGGTACAAGCCCTTCATCATTTTGCCCCTCTCCCTTGAGTTCGGGATAGCGTGTGGTAGCTCGGCCACCATGACCGCAATAGTGGATATAGATTTGGTCTCCCGCTTTTGCTGAGTTGGTAATGTCAGTAAAGGCTCGAACAATGTTCTCGTAGGTAGCCTCGCCCTGTTTGGGATTTCCCTCAATGGAAACGGTCTCTTTCGGGGACTCCTCAGTCGTTATCCCAGCTGTTGTCTCAGTTTTCTTCTTAGGCGTTTCAGAGATGAGTCGATAGATATCTTCTGATGGGATGTTAAAAGAGGTTTGTAAATAGTCATCGACTAGATTGATATCGCGCACGCAGCCCTTTAAGGGCTTATAGAATCGATTGGCAGGATAGTGATTAATGCCAATCAATAATGCGTGAATTTTAGCGGCAGGTTCGGCAGTAAATTCGCTCATGGCTATCTCCATCAAGGGGCATCGTTCCCGTTTTATTCGACCAGGTGTATGACTATGACAGCCCAGTCTAGGCCATACCTAGCGCTTCACGGGTAGAAGGTACGACCACACCATCAGCCTCCATTTTCTGTTGTTGCTGAAATCTTTTAACGACTTCTTGGGTGATTTCATCAAAAGCGCCATTGGCATTAAACACAAACCCTTTCGACTTAAGCACGGCTTGAAGCTGTTGCACATCATCACCTTGCATCATCGGTGTGGTGAACTTAAGCGTGCGAGCTGTTGTCGCAGAAGCTGGCGCGGCGGTAGTCGGCGTGGAGCTAGCGAGTTGTTGTTTAATTCTCTCAGGATCTACCGGGCCATCGTAGGTGAGGCCAAGTCGCCAGGGCTGACCTAGAAAGAGCGCACGCTCCGATAATCGCCGCCGGGTGAGCCCCAGTAAGCGTTGCCCACCGGCTTTATTCCAGCGTGGCAGCTCATCGGCAGCACCCTGGTAATCACCCGCGTTGAGCTTTTTTAACAGGGTCGATTGAAACAGCGCCCCAGCACCCAGGTTAAAGGCAAAGGCAACTAAGGCTGCGAACTGATTGTCATTGATATCAACCTGAACAGCATCACTCACCGCATTTTCAAATTCTTCTAGATCTTGAAAGAGTAAATTGTCCGCTTCTTCAGGGGTGATTTGTTGGTTGGGTGCGGCTGTTTTGGTATGCCCATAGCCAATCGTCCACACATTGACCACATCTTGATAGGCCTTAATGGCCACAAGCTTACCGGTGTCTAATACTTGTTCGGCAAGTCCCTCATAGGTTTTTATTAGGGTGATCCCTTCATCGTTGACTCGTTTGCCCCCTCGGGTGGCAACATCCATCACTTCGGGCTGGGGCTGATCGGCTGAGGCGATCGCAAACTGAGTCGCGGCAGTAAAATCGAGCAGTCGTCTGAGCTGATTAAGATCACCCCCTGTAGCGATCGCGCGAATCGCTTGATGACCATCTCCTTTACTGTCTGTTTCGTAGATGGTGCCATCACTGTAAAATATGAGTTTTCTGTCCATGGGAAGTCTCTTCTGGCGATTTTTTGCCTAAATATTTTGGATCTCAATATATTGAGCGAAGAAATATTGAGCGAAGAAATGAGTAAAGGAATGAATAGCTTAAGCAGAAACAAAATGTATCCAGAAGCTACCATCACCATCATCAACGCAGGTTCTTTTGATTAAGTCGTAGGAGTAGTGCTGAAACTTTCCTTTTTCATTGTTGCCACCGGGTACATTACGATCATATCCACCAGCGCACCACTCCCCATAGGGATCGTGAACAATAAAGCCCTTTTCGTCATAGCCAACCAACATAATAATGTGGCCAAAGGACGTGAAATAACCGTGGGTGATAGTCGGATTACCCTTATCCAACCAAGCTTTTACCTCATTAATAGAAGCCAACTCAGAAAATCTATCCTGAATGCCGTAGTCTCGGGCAATCTTAGCCAGGTCGTGGGGACTATGGCGACTCAAACCATTATTAAGCGCATACTGATACAGCTCATCCTCTAACTGCCCGCCATTCGAGGCCTGAATGGCGGGCTTGAGAAACTTGAGGCACATCGTCACGCAGGTGACATTGCAAGATCCCGTTGGATTATTGACATTATCCATTTGGGAGAGGTAAGGAACCTTAAGCTGCACCTTAGTCGGTAGCTCAGGCGGATGGACGATATCCCCGCCAGAAGGATCTGCTGCAATCACGCTGACATCTTCTTCAGGGATATACCACACCAATTCATCTTTCACAGGTGCGGTGAGGGTAACTCGTAAGTGCCGACGAACCTTCTCAAAGAAAACAACATCCAGTTCCTTTCCTGCTGGCAAGCTGACCCGTGCCATTTCAGCTCCAATCGGGCGAGCTTTAAGTTCTGTTTCTTTGAGGGTTTTTATCACCAAGGGCTTGGCCGCCGACCGCCCCCCAACGTCAGCAGCTTCAATCAGCTTAGCGCTGGTCTCAGGACCTAAAAAATCTGGCTCGTGGCAATCATTATCATCCTGAAAACGTCTGAAGGCTGCGATCGCTAAAGTACCAAAGGCCTCTGAGCTGCCTTCAGACTCTTCTTCTAATAGGCCTAGCTCTACTAATCGCGCCTTTAAATCTTCACTCAGTTCAGTATCTTGCGCAATTCGTGCCGTATCATATCGAAGATCTTGTTGCGTGAAATCTTGTACTTTCATAATCTGTAGGCCTTAGAAAAGAGAGTGTTTCGAGGAATTATATAGTGAGATGGTTATTGAGGTGGTGATGGTGATTCTGCCTCTGATGTCTTTTCCCAAAATCGACTTTCACAGGCTTTTCTGGCTTGTTCAGAAATCTCAACCATTTCGGTATTTACGGGATCTATATAGTTAGATTTAGTAAATAAAGGATGATGCTGAAGGCGATCACAGGCAATTTCAGGCCACTGTTCCCAACGGCTTGGCCACCACCGCAAGGTCAAATCAGCGCTGCCACTGACGAGGGATTTTCCATCTGGCATAAATTGCACTGCCCAAATACTTTGGGTATGGCCGATGAGCGGTGGCCCATAGGGCGTAACCTCGCTCATGTCGGTTACGTCCCAGAGATAAATAACTCTATCGAAGCTACCACTGGCCAATTGTGTGCCATCCGGACTAAAGGCAACGCTGGCGACTTCATTGGTATGTTTGGTTAATGTGTGTACTTCTTCTCCTGTTCCTACGTGCCAAAGTTTTACAGTTTCATCTGTGCTCCCGCTAGCAAGATGTTGGCTATCAGGACTAAATGCAATTGAGCGAATGTCACCCTCGTGTCCTGTTAAATGCTGTATTCGTTCTCTCGTGCGAATATCCCAAATCGAAATCGTGTCATCCCCGCTACCCGCAGCAATATACTTTTCGTCGGGACTCACTGCAACAGATGAAATGGGCGCCCTATGGGCCTCCCACTCAACTGTCTGCTGTTCTGTGCTAATGTCCCACAGTCGGATTCGCCCATCTCTACCCCCACTGATGATCGTTTTGTTATCGGGATGAAAGATAACTGAATAAATTTCAAAACCTTTAGATGCTTTTTCATCCCAAATCATTTCTTGGGTGGTGATATCCCATAATTGCAGGCTGCCATCGTTGCTACCGCTGACAATTTTTGTGTTGTCAGGGCTAATGGCAACTGAGTGAATTGGTGCTTTATGTTCTTTGGAGTCTTGCCACAGTAGTTGTTGCTTCTTCGCATCCCAAACGCTGACCAATCTATCTTCCCCAACACTGACAACATACTGCTTATCTGTATCTTTCTTTGTACTCGCAGCTATGGCCAAAATATCTTTTGTATGTGGCGTTCGTTTGGGGTATCCAAGGGGCATGTCGTTGCTGATGTCCCATAGCCGAACTGATTTATCAGAGCTGCTGCTAATCAGTTGTTTCCCTTCATTACTCAGGCCCAAATCCCAAATCAAACTGCTATGGGCTTCTGCGATTTGGGTGATTTGGGTAGTGGTATCAGCATGCCAAAACCGGATAGTGCGATCGCTACCTGTGCTAATAATTGTTTTATCATCTGCGCTAAAAATGGCTGAATAAACTTTGCCATCATGCCCCTTGAGCGGGTCCCCAACCGGCTCGCCGGTTTTGGCATCCCATATGCGTAGACTCCTGTCGGCGCTGCCACTTACAATTCGTTCACCCTCGGAGTCGAAAGCAACTGAAAACACAACATCCTTATGGGCCATTCTGGGCAAAGACTTCTGTTCCCCGGAATCAGTAGTCCAAAACTTAATTTGTTCCCTAGAGTCAGCATCCCATAGCTTAATCTCCTTATCGACGCTGCCGCTCACAATAGTTTCTCCATCTGGGCTAAAGTCTACAGCCCAAACAATGCTGGAGTGACCTTCCATTGCCTCTCCAATCTGTTTTCCTGTTTCAACATTCCATAGGCGTAGTTTTTTATCATCATGGGCACTTACAATGAGGTCTCCTGTATTATTAAAGGCTACGTCCCGTACTGAGCCACTTTCTATTGATGTTTCTAGGGTCAGATCGATTGGCCCGCTACCGTTGACTCCTTTAATACCCCAAATACGAATCACTTTGTCATTGCCAGCACTCACAAGGCGAGTACCATCTGGGCTAAAGGCAACTGTGTAGATAGAGCTAAAATGAGCTTCAGGCTTAGATACCAAAAAATCTCCGTTTATTCCATTCCACAACATTAAGCTACGGTCTTTACCACTGCTCACGATGTAATGATGGTTGTGATCGTAATCAACTGCTTCTACACTTCGCTCATGCTTGAGCAAAACATTCTTTTCACGGGCGAGCTGTGCTGCCTTTCTGATAGATTTTTGTGCATCGTCTTTAACGCTATTTTGATAGTTAGTGTTTTGTTGGCTTTGACTTAAAGTTTCTATTGATAGGCTCGTTCCTTCTGCGGATTTACCTGCCGCAACCCATCCCGAAGCCCTGACTGATTTCTCCTGAAGCTCGACCTGTTGCTTCTCAAACTCAGTACCTTTTCTGAATCCATCTATTATCCCGATAATGATAACAGCACTACAAAATGCCCCCCCAATTAAGCTCCAAAATATCCCTGTATTTATACGCTTACGCCATATGCTTTTCTGTACAAATTCGCTTTCTGAGTGATTTAACCAGTCGTTATCAGATTGGAGAGTGTCGTGCAACAATCCCAAACGACGATCCCTATTCCAAAGCGATCCGTCTTCGTTTTGCCAAGCAGTTACTGCCAGGGACAAGGGCTGTTTTAATAGCATCTCTTCCTGGCCTCTTCTTTGCCAGCGCAGTAGTTGAGGCCAGCCCCGGACCATTGCATCGTGAGCTGGTTCTACATACGGTTTGCTTGTAGCTGTTCGTCCTTTTACCAATAACCGAGCATCTATAAATGCTTTAAGAACAGTTTGTACTCGTTGATTTTCTTTGTCGTCTGAGTACACTAACTCAGTTTCGGGTACCCGCCTGCGGGCAAGCTCACCCCCTTCAAAGGAAACCATTCTCAACATGACATTGCGAACCGTTTTTTTATAACAAGGGTCAGTGTTTTTAAGTTGCTGATACTCTTGCTCGGCGCGTTGAGTAAGTGAGCCTGAAATTCCTCCGAGGGCCTGATAGTCTTCTCCTGTGAGGGCACGGTTATCGCTGCGACGTTCTAAATAGCGTATGTACAGCTCGCTTAACGTGAATGATAAAAGCGGCAGGGCACCCGGTGTTTGAGCGACGTCATCTAATAAACGCTCAATTAAAGAAGGCGGTTCAAAGTAAAGCACTCGCTTCGTGGCTGGTTGCTCAATTACCTGCCGCAACTCCTCTCGCTTCATTTGCGACACAACAAATCGAGACTTCATCCAGCTGGGTTTTAGGGCTGTCTCTAAAAACTGGGCTTCAAAATCGGAACGTAAGGTAATGACGATGCTGCCTAAGCGATTTTCTGTGGTTACTCCAAGTTGTAAAAGTTCTAAAAACTGTTGTCGTACCTGTTCCTGTTGGCAAAGGG
>JBCDAG010000160.1:0-15299 GCA_039186165.1 Cyanobacteria bacterium P01_F01_bin.53 | reverse complement strand
CACAATCGACACATGCCTAATAGGTTGTTTTTCCTAGGGTGGGGTGCTTCACAACATCAAATGTCCTAACTTCCAGCATCAAGGGAGCGGCGTCCGTTTTACAGGACATCTTTCGCATTTCCGGTACGATCACGACCAAAACAGGTCATTCTTCTCAAAGAGTCCAATAAGATAGCGCGATCGCCCATCGCCTTTCCTTTTTAAAAACACACACCAAGCATACATAAAAGGAAAAGAAATTAAGGCAGTGTCAATCCCATTACTGGCCGAGGTTCATTTCGCTCTCCCTTATGGTCTCTGATTATAAAGTTCGGACTTCAGTATAAATTCTTCAGGATTGTAGGTGCTGAGGTCAGTAGTTATGAACAGTCAGGTGGAGTAGAGCTTTGCAAACCGATGGTTGTAACAGCCAGTGGGAACCGTAGCTCAGGCAACTTCTCTCCTGCATCGTTATTCATTGAGACATGAAAAAAATGGGAAGGGCAGGTAAAGCATTAAAGTGTGTTCTCACACAGTATGGAATCAGTCAAAACCGACTCGCCGTGACCATGGGTGTTGCTCGTTCTACGGTTAACCAATGGGTCAATGAAGTCAGCGATCCGCTCGCAGACTCCATTCCCGAAATTATCAATGCGCTAGATGAACTAGAACCCTCAGCCGCGCAAATTTTCTTACAGCTATACATCCAGCGAAATGAAAGCCGTCGCCGATAGGGATACTTAGGGTAGCCACACCGGGTGACGCCCTGAGAGTTCCAACGCAGTCGGCGATAGGGGAACCGGCTCTCCACTCAGTCGTTCATCTAGCGTACTAAACAGTGGCAGCAGCCAAAGACGATGGGTCGCTCCCTCAAGGTCCTTGTTCGTAGCGGCCGCCTGCGATTCACCACTCAAGTCTTCATCAAATAAAATAGCCAAACCATCAGGCGATGCGCTGACATTGGTCTCCGGTTGGGGAGGCATTTCTAGGAGCGTTTGCGCGTTCCCAGTTTTCACATTTACTGCAGTCAAATACGGGGCAACCCGATACTCCTCTTCATCGGGGAGTAGCTTATTGACTAAGCAATACAGAATCTCATTGCTCTCATTAAACTGAGCACTCAAAATTGCCCCATCGGTCTGAAGCAAGGCCTTTTCTTCACCCCGATTAGACACCCAAAACAGCGATTGGGTAAATCGCTTCTCCGGATCGTTCTGGTTAAAGTTCACCAGGGCTGCGGCACTGCCATCATTGGCAATATCTAGCGTCAAACCATAGTCCGGCAAAAAGTCCAATAGCTCACCGGCTTCAGCAGCACTTAAATCAGGCCTCAGGGCAATCACCGCCGTACCCTGCCCCTGCTGCAAAAGCAAGGACAGACTATCGGGTGCAATTTTAAAATCGCCGCCCGGCTCAGTTTTTAGCTTCCGGGGTTCTTCACCTTTAATGAGCACCCAAGGGCCAAAATTCGAGGGGTCATCCTGCTTCACTCTCTGTACCACGATCACATCACCATTGGGTGACAGGTCAAATTTCAGGTTCTGATAGTCTTTATTGTCCAAAACGAGCTGTACACTGCCCGCAGGCAAAGGTCCTTCCTTCCAAAACTGCCAAGGTTGCTTATCCTCGTCAACGGCGATACCGGTCGACACGTTATACAGCTGAGGCTGAGAGATACCCTCTTCGATGTCAGCCTTACCCACCGCAGAATACAAAATGTGATCGCGGCCCGGATAGGGCTGAAAGTCCATCACCATCTGATCTTCAGGCGTCAGCAGGGTTCTTTCTTTACGCGTCAGGTTAAATAACACCAGCCGACCGCGCTCTTCGCCCTCCGCGCCTATGTAGGCAAACAGGCGATCGCGGGTGTAAAACTCACGTTCAAAGGGCTCAAACCCCTCTTGGCCACTGAGCGCCGTCGCCTCAGGCAACGAAATCGTATAGGTTTCACCATAGGGCGCAGGTTCGTTGAGGGTGTAGGCCATTTTTCGCCCGGCCCAGCTAAACTTACCGTCTAGAACCGGCTCAATCTTCAAATTCTGCTCTACGCTTCGGGGTTCAACCGGCTGGGTAAAGGTCAGCAAAAACGCCACGTCATTAGCGCTTACGGCTTTGCCTTGCCAGGAAAAGTCTCTCACTGCAGGCAATGCCTGGGAGCCCAATAGCAACATGGCGGCAATGATCAAGGAGAGCACACCCACCATTACAGAGGCGGCCTTATCAAGCGGTTGCATTTGCCAAGCGCCCTTCTTCAGGCGTGACTTTGGCCGATTATTGGGGACATTCTGCTGACGCGTCTGCCTAATACTCATATCTGCCTAATACTCATACCTAATACTCATACGGATTTTTAGGCTCCTCTATTGTCTTGAGGTCTGTCGGTGCGATCGTCACCTGTCTACGATCATCCAGGGTATCGGTCACCATCTCCCCCTTAATTTCTAGCCAGCTATCAACCGGATAGCTCTGACGGCTGGTGCCCTCGGGTAGCTTCACTGGCAGCCCTACCGGATAGGCATCCGCCGCACAGCAGGTCAGCACAAAGCGGGACACCATCAGATAGTCCTCACCCCAGGTCTCTGGGTGAATCACAAAGCCCTTAACATCAACGGGCTCCCCCGCATACTCATCCGGCTCCGGATACACATTCACCAGCCGAATCCAGTCAATCACGGTGCGCTCTTCAGGCGAAGCTGCTCGCACAAACTGCTGGGGCTGAGCCCGCGTCAGCGTCAGGGTATCTGAAATGCCTCGCTGGGCCGCCGTCTGGCTCGAAAAGGCCCGAGGCGTATAAATCAAACCAAAAACTGCGACCCCCAGCAGGACCGCGCTACTCAGACTAGGCGGCAGCAAGGTGATGTGCCCCTCGGCAGCTGCTGCTGAGGCAGACGGTTTAAGCTGCGACCGACGCTGAAAAAGGCGCTTTAGCACACCTAACACAATAAAAGAGGTGAGCAACAACAGCACAATCGCCGCCGAATTAGAAAGCCAGGCATAGTCAGGGTGGAGCAACAGCAGCAACTTCCCCCCAAACCAATAGCGAAAGAGCATCGCGCTCCAAGTACCCAGCGCCAGCGCATCTAAAATATCTCGCCAGGGTAGGCGAAGAGGAGGCCTTCTCCTTGCTTGACTTTGAACCGGACGGGACGGGGGCGTTCGCATAGTAATCAATCAACCCACATACAAATTGACAAACAGGGACAGCGCAAAGCTCATCATCCCGGCCAGCGCAAACAAATAAAACACGGCCCGCCCCTTAAATACCGTCAACAGTAATCCAATGTTTTTCAGGTCGATCATCGGCCCAAAAATCAAAAAGGCCAACAGCGAACCACTCGTGAACGTGGCGGCAAATGAGAGCGCAAAAAATGAATCGACCGTTGAGCAAATCGACACAACCGCCGCCAGGATCATCATCGCCAAAATGGACGACACCATGCCCTGCCCCAAGCTCAGGATCAGCTCTCTAGGGACCGCCACCTGAACTGTGGCAGCGATCGCGCTCCCCATCACCAACACCGCCCCCAGCTCCCGCAGCTCCCGCACCATATTCTCAATCACCAACGACAACCTACTGGCCGTTGGCTGCGCGGCGGCAGGATTGGCCACTAATCGCTGTGCAGCTGGGGTATCTAGCCGCAGCGTACCGCCTTCTGCCCCCTGAATAAACGTCCCACCCTGGAGTAAGGCCGGTTTATCATCGCGTTTGTCACTGCGTTTGGAGGAAACCTCACTCGTTCGATCCCGAAACCGACTACGCGCCACCGCCGTTTGTAAAAAAGGACCAATATCTTTTTGGCGGCTAAACACCCAGCCCACCATCGTCGCAATCAGCAGGCTAAAACCCACCCGCAAAAATACAATTTCAGGTTGACCGCGAAATGCGACCCAAGTCGCCCAAAATACCACCGGATTAATCGTCGGCGCAGCCAGCAAAAAGCCCACAGAAACCGCCGTTGGTGCACCTTGTACCAGTAGCCGCCTCGCCACAGGCACATTCCCGCATTCACACACCGGAAATATCAGGCCGATTAGGCTTCCCGTAAGCGCTCCTAAAAACGCATTTTTGGGCATGGCACCCACTAATCTGCGTTCATCGACAAAAAACAATAGCAGGCTCGAAAAAGCCACGCCAATTAACAGAAAAGGAACGGCTTCTACCAGCAAGCTGAGAAAAAGCGTGACTCCAGTGTTGAGCTGAACCATCTTTAAGGTTTCAAGCTTCAGGGCTAGCAAACTAGGCCACGCCCCAAAAACAAATGAAAGAACACGAAAACAATGCAGCAACGCAGCGAGTGATTATCACGAACCACCCGCAATTAATAGATAACGTTATCTCATACGATCTGACAAGCTGAATGAGAGCACCTCATAAAGTGAATACTCTAGCGGTGTACAGCTAAAAGATAAGACCATATAACGCTAAAAACAGTTAATTAGACAGGGAATTAGAAAACTACCCGTCACCAATAAACATCGACGCATCAATAACGCGCTGATATCTTACTACGGCGTGTTGCAGAGCGTAATAGACGCCACACCCCTCTCGTAGAATCACGGATACGCACCGTTAAATTCATACTCATTTTCACCTGACTACCGAATGCGCAACGGTACTCACCAAAGCTAATAAATCCTCACCAAAGCTGAATCTTCACCACACTAATCCGTCCACCTAAGCACACATCAACATCTCCGTTGGGGTCACGGGGGCGATCTTCATAGGAGCCAACATAGCGAAACCCGGCTTCATCCACCGCAAATTCTGTCGGCAGCGGCTGCGTACAGCGATCACAAAACACCATATCCGGGTCATCCGCCCGGCCATCCGCAGGCGGCGCAGGCAAATTCACATTCCAAAACTGCCCTGGCTTGGTCTCCTCAGCCATCAGCCGACTCAGCACCTTGGCCGTCAGCCGACTCGCCCGAGACCAATCAAAAGGTTGAGAACGATATTTGTATTGGGAAACGGCGATGCCAGGCTTACGTAACAGCACCGCTTCCCTCACCGCGGCCACTGTCCCCGAGAGGTACACATCGGCCCCCATATTGCCACCAGCATTAATGCCCGAGAGCACCCAATCGGCTTCAGGGTACAAATGACTAAGGGCCACTCGGCTACAGTCAGCGGGGGTCCCGCCAATGGCGTATTCACCTTTGGCCCGTTCGTCAATAGCGATCACGCCACCCCGATTCATCTGATGGCTGCACCCTGAATGCGGCGCATCAGGGGCAACAATCACGCTCTCGCCTAAGGCAATATCTAACAAAGCAGTTTGCAACGCTCGAATGCCAGGGGCATCGATGCCATCATCGTTGGTGAGTATAAGTAATGTCATTAACGACCTGCCGCATCAACGAAGACATCACCGGCAAAGACCAATGTCGCAGGCCCGGTCATATAGACCCGATTGCTCTCGGCCCACTCAATTTCTAATTTGCCGCCGGGCAACTCTACGGTGACCTTGTGATCACATTTCCCATTCAGCACAGCGGCCACCACCAGTGCACACGTCCCCGTGCCGCAGGCCAAGGTTGGGCCAGCACCCCGCTCCCACACCTTCATCTTCAGAAAGTCGGGTCGCACGACTTCTACGAACTCAGTATTAATGCGGGCGGGAAACACCTCATGATTTTCAAACTTAGGGCCTATCTCATAGAGGGGCACCGCCTCCACATCATCAACAAAGGTAATGCAGTGGGGATTGCCCATGCTCACGCAGCTCACCTGCCAGTCCTGTTCAACTACTGTGAGGGTTTCATCAATCACCTTTTCACCTTTAGCCTTAAGGGTTGTAGGAATTTCCTCTGCCAGTAGACCGGGCTCACCCATGTCTACAGTGACCTGACCATTCGGCTGTAGACATGGGCGAATGGTGCCTGCCAAGGTGTGAATGTTGTAGGTATGTGGTAGATCGGGGGCCTTACCATCTTCCGCTTCTAGGGCTGCGACAAACTTGGCCATACAGCGAATACCGTTACCGCACATCTCTGGCTCAGAGCCATCGGAGTTGTAGATGCGCATGGTGTAATCGGTCTCTCCACCACCATCTTTTGGGGCTGGCAGAACAAAAATCACCCCATCACCACCGATACCAAAATTGCGATCACACACCGCCACCGCCTGTTCTGGGGTAATCATGGGCTCTGTGCTCGCCCGATTATCTACCAAAATAAAATCGTTACCGAGGCCGTGATACTTGCTGAAAGGAAGCGTCGAAATACCAGAAGTGGTCATGCCAAAAGAAAATTCTTGAGTGTGTCGTTGATAAGCATTCTATAGCGCATACCATCGCTTGGCCTACTGCTCACCTGTTGATACCCCCTATCGATGCTGTCTATCCGTGAAGATCACATAAAGTCGCCCTTTAGAGAAAATGTAGAGAATCGTCTTCTGCGGGCAACCTAAGCTCATAATCACTACTTTTACCTTGAGCACATCTCCATGTCTTCCAACGGATTTGACCCCGGCCTACCCAGCATTCGCCAAGTACAAACCCTCATCCGCGACAAGCAAACCGTAGAGGTCAAGCTCACCACGGGTGACACCCTCGCAGGCTCACTTATCTGGCAAGATGCCAATGCCATTTGTGTCAAAGATGCCCAGAGCACCGATACGATTTTGATGCGGGGTGCGATCGCCTACGTCAAAGCAGGCAATTGAGCACACAATAGCTCAGTCACCTCAAAACACAAATCAAAAAAGCTGGATAAAAACAATAGCGGCCCTCTTTCTATCCTGGGGCCGCTATTGTTTTGAATAGCTAAATATTCTTTTTCAAGTCGATGCTGATTTTTTGTGAATGGCGTCTCCGTTGCCCCATTGTCTTGGCGTTATGACGGTGTTGAGTAGGCCTGTCGAGTCAACCTGTCGAGCAAGCCAATATGCCTTAAAACTCAAATCATATTGGAAAAACTTGATAGCATTCATCCAAAATTTATCTAAGGAAACAGAGAAAGCCATCATTTATATGGCTTTCTCTGTTTTGCTATTTGAGACGATGGGCATACTGGGCTCAACGATTCAGACCCCTCTTAAATTTTTCTAGCGGGAACCATCAAACCGGAGTTTTGTGCCAGCATGAGTAGCATCGAAAAAATTGTTGAACAGGCATTGCAGGATGGATACCTTACCCCTGCCATGGAAGCTGAAGTCGGCCGCATTTGCGACACCGCCTCTGAGCTATCTATTGAAGAATACATGTCCTTAGATCGCCTCATGGGCTCTTTGCTCACCGGCGAAGTGGTTGCGGTTCCTCGTAAGCAATTTATTAACGTGATGGAAGAATTGGTTCTCACCGAAGCCATTTCTCAGGTTGCGGAAGTCGAAGCCAACAGTGATCGCACCCTCGACCTTGGCGATGTCGCAGCTTACGCCCTCAACCGTCTTCCCCCCCTATACGCCACCACCGAAGAAGGTGCCAGCTACCAGCGTGAAAAAGCCCGTGCTGAGCTATCTGAACTCATTACCCAGCAGGTTGCTGAGTCCGTTGGCCGTAGCTTGAACCAGCCTGAGTTCTTCCCCGAGCGCAAAGAGCTTCAGCGCAGTGAAGATGGAGGTCTGTTGGGCCAAGTGAACAAGCTCCTCAAAGACTACGCCCACGATTTCGAGCAACAGCCAGCTGCCGCCGCATAATTTATTTATTCCAAACTTTAAAGCAAAAAAGCCTGTTAGGTCATATTTAACAGGCTTTTTTGCTTTAAAGTCACCTCTAAAACATGACTAAACCTCAACCGATAAAACTCGACTAAAGCTCGACTTTGACAGGTGTACCCGCAGTCACTAGCGGATACAGGACGGCAATATCTTCATTACGCATCCGCACGCATCCATGAGAAACCGCTTCACCAATCAGCTCCTCCTGGTTAGTACCATGGAACCCAATTTGGGCCTGACCATCTGTCCAAAAGCTGATCCAGTGTTTCCCTAATGGGTTATCGGGTCCTGGCGGAATTTCCTCTTTTGTAATGGGGTGCTGCCACGCCGGATTTTCTAGCTTATTAATCACGGCAAAATCACCCGTTGGCGTTTGCCAATCCGCCTGCCCCACCGCCACCTCGTACACTACGGGCAATTCGCCCTCCACACGCACTTCCAAGGAACGCGACGCCAAAGAAAGCACCAGCTCCACAGGCACCTCAGTCTCAGCCTGTCGGGTTTCAGCCGACAGGCTGAAAAAGGGCCACAACCCTTTTCTCTGGCTATTTCCCTGGCCCTTCTTTTGACCCTTTTTAGAGGCTGCCGCAGCTCGCATATCGGCTTGAAAGGATGCGCTGCTGACACTGATATCGGGCGCGGCCTCAAGGGTAACCACTGGATCAGGGAAAGGATTACGCCATTCAAAAGCGGCTAGAGCCACGCCTGCGCCTAAACACAGCGGCACAAAACAACGAACAATAGGGGGTTGCCTACGCATGAAGGGGACCTCCTAACAAACAGGGAAACGTGAAAAATAGCCAAACGGGTTAAGCACACCAGGATTAATGCCAAGAAACCAAGGCTAATGAATACTTATTCATGAATACATATTACAGCGTGACCTTCATCACTTACGGCCCACGAAGGTCAAAAGCACAAGCCACCTTGATATTTCCCCTGGCGACACCTAGCCTTGCTAGAATTAGGCTTGCACTTCTCAGCAATGATTTTAAGGGTCATAACCTCAACGGTGAGAAGTGAACGGTCACAAGCAGTGAACGGTCACAAAAAGACGGTTTCTCAACAAAGGCGGTTATAGCGTGGTAGTAAAGCCCGATTGGTTGCGAGTAAAGGCCCCTCAGTGGGAGCGAGTCGGTAATGTCAAAGGCATTTTGCAGGACTTGAGCCTCAATACCGTGTGCGAAGAAGCCTCTTGCCCCAACATCGGCGAGTGCTTTAACGCAGGCACCGCCACCTTTTTAATCATGGGGCCTGCCTGCACGCGAGCCTGCCCCTACTGCGATATCGACTTTGAGAAAAAACCACAGGCCCTAGACCCGATGGAGCCCGTGCATCTCGGTGAAGCCGTCCGTCGCATGAAGCTAAACCACGTGGTGATCACCTCGGTAAACCGCGACGACTTAATCGACGGTGGCGTGAGCCAGTTCATCCGCTGTATCGAAGAAACTCGTAAGGTTTCGCCAAACACCACGATTGAAGTGCTCATTCCAGATGTGTGTGGTAACTGGGATGCCTTAGAAACGCTGCTCTTAAAGGGCCAGCCAGAAGTTCTCAATCACAATACCGAAACGGTTCCTAGGCTCTATCGAAAAACTCGGCCCCAAGGTGAGTACTCGCGCAGTTTGGAGTTACTCAAGCAGGCACGGGCGATCGCCCCCTGGACCTACACCAAATCCGGCATCATGGTGGGCCTAGGCGAAACTGACACCGAAGTTCGGCAGGTTCTCGGTGATCTTCGCGCCGTAGACTGTGACATCGTCACCATCGGCCAGTACTTACAGCCCACCCAAAAGCATCTCGGCGTCAAAGATTTCGTTACACCAGAACAATTCGACGCGTGGCGCATTGCGGGAGAGGAAATGGGATTCCTCCAAGTCGTCTCTTCTCCCCTCACCCGCAGCTCTTACCATGCAGAGCAAGTACGTCAACTTATGAAAACCTTTCCACGCCAAAAAATTCAGTCAGCTACCACGATATAGACTCTTTAAGTCCTATTAGTGGCTGAATCAGCTGAGGGAGAAACCGGAAAGTCTGGAAAGCTTTCAAGAATAGCTCGAAGCTCTGCCCGAAGTTTCTTAACCTCTAGCGTATTGTTTTTTCTTCTAGGAACAAACAAAGTCCTAGCATTGGCAAAATCAAAGGGCATAGGTCCTGAAGACGGCTCTCGAATGGGCAGCCAGCGATCAAAATCGTTGCCATAAGACAACGCGCTCAACATACCTGCTTCTATTAAGACATTGCCATTGTCTTGGTAACGATACTCAGCACCTTTTTGAGTGGGTTCAGATAAGTAGCAAATGCCATACTGACAGTTTCTAATTTCGTTGAAAATTTGCTGAGTCACCGGTCCAGCTTTGGTAATGTCCTTCCAATAGACGGTTTCAATTTGATCTTTGTAGTCGTTGAGTACAGTCAAGATAGAAGTCATAACGTCTTCTTCAGCACGCGTGGAAGACGCAATAAAAACTTTAGGCTTGGTCAGCGGGAGAAGGTCCCCACGGTTGTAGTTAAGCTCTGTTAAATAGTTAATTTCGCTTTTAGTATTTTGGCGCTGGTTTTCGTAGGCTCTATGGAGAATAAACAGAGTACTAATCGATCGTGCGAGCTCCCTCATCTCTTCGTCAATAATAGGTGAGTACTCTAAAGGAATTTTGGATTCAAAGTTAATAACACCGTAGGTTCTTCCGTTTTCAACGGCCGGAATGATGATGGAGGTAAATATTTCTTGTTCTGTTCTTTTGACATAGGCAGGAATATTACAGCTATCGGCATTGCCAAACAGGCATTCGTAACTGTTAGCATCAGACAATGCTGTGCCCTGTGGCGAGACGATCCAAAGAGATTTTTTTTCGACATAGGCAAAGGCAGCCTGTCCCTGATAAAGGCCTTCAACATCCAAGATAGAGAAGGCATTCCTATCGGAATCACCCGTGCACCAATTGGTAGGCCGCAAACCCACTTTTCGGTTAATAGAACTTTCTACATAGAAGGTGAAATAACAAATATCTAACGTTTCTCTGAGATATTTCTCGATTAAATCCAGCACGCTCTCTCGGGTCGCACTATCGACAATATCTATCGACTTAACAAAGTGACTTAGGCTTTTACCAAACGTTTCTCTAGACATAGCTATACGTTTAAGTGATATCGCTCACATATCCCTCAATATCATCGCATAGCCTACGCCTCAGCAGCTTATACCTCCATAAGGTGTTGCAGGTTTTCGCTGTAGGGCGGATATACAATTCCTTTCTCTGTAATCAAAGCGCTGATGTACTCAGCAGGCGTAACGTCAAAAGCGGGATTGAATACGGTAGTAGACTCTGGCGTAATTTGCTGCCCTTTGACTTCAGTAATTTCTGTATTGGCCCGTTCTTCAATGTTGATTTCTTTACCGCTAGCGATGCTCATATCCAGCGTGCTGGTAGGGCAAGCAACATAGAACGGAACGTTGTGGGCATGGGCAACGAGGGCCAAGTTGTAGGTGCCAATTTTGTTGGCCACATCTCCGTTGGCAGCAACGCGATCGCACCCCACCAAGCAAGCATCAATCTTTCGCGTACTCATCACATAACCCGAGGCCCCATCCACAATCACCGTGTGGGGAATGCCATAGGTCTTCATTTCATAGGCAGAGAGGCTTGCTCCCTGCAAACGAGGCCGGGTCTCATCTAAAAACACGTGGATTTGCTTATCATGTTCATGGGCCACGCGAACAATACCAAGGGCCGTGCCATAATCCACCGTTGCCAATGCGCCCGTATTGCAGTGGTGAATCACCGTTGCGGGATTGGGAATCAGCTCTTGCGCATAGGCACCCAACCGCTTACAGGATTCAATATCTGCCTGATACAGCGCCTGAGCTTCTGTCAACAGCACCTGCTTTAGGGCCTCTAGTGCAGTTTCAGAAGGATCCGAGACCTCAGCTGTGTGCTTGGCAAGCTTGAGTAGGTGTGCCACAGCCCAGGACAAATTCACCGCCGTAGGCCTCGCCGCAATGAGGTGATCGCCTGCCACCTGTAAATCTTTAACCAAGCCAGCCATCGTAGTAGCTGATGACTGGCGAGCCGCAAGGGCCAGGCCAAAGGCTGCGGTCACACCAATTGCCGGTGCGCCTCGCACCACCATGGTTTGAATGGCCTCGGCCACCGCTTCATAGTCACTGTAATCGCAATAGGTCGTTAGGGCAGGCAGCTGACGCTGATCGAGCAATCGCAGCCTGCCGTTTGTCCATTCAATGCTGCGAAAGGCGCTCATGATAAGTCCGAGATAAATAACTGAGGTCGTTTTGATTATTTCACGCTGCTTCAGGGCGATTCCAGAGATTTCGAGGACAGACCTTCACGACATCGACCTGGCAAGTACTGCCACACATTGACAAACGAACCGCCAAAAATCGACAAACAAAATTGACAAACGCGGGATAAGTGGTGAGATAGGTAAAAGAAAACTCATCGTCGTCCGCCATGCCTGCTCACAACGATCCTGTCAACAGCACCCCCGGCTTTCCAGCAGGCCCAAAGACTTTGATGCCGGATTTGAGGACGCGGGCGATCTCAGGTGCGCAAGATCGCTTTATCGTTTGCGGACTCGGCAGCTTAGGGCAGCAAAGTGTCATCAACCTCAAAAAATTTGACTACGACCCCTTTGAGGTCCACATCACCGCGATCGATCAACGTAAGATCACCAATTGGGAAATTAATGACCTGGCACATCAGCTAGCAACGCCCCCCGTCATTGGAGACTGTCGCCGAGAAGAGGTGTTGCGCGCGGCAGGCGTTGCCAACAGCCGCGCTATTTTAATTCTCACTAGCAACGAAAGTACCAATGTGGAGTGTGCGATCGCCGCCCGCCGCCTCAATCCTGATATTCAAATCATTCTGCGCTCCTCCCGCCACAGCCTAAACGCACTGCTAGAGAAGCAACTTGGCAAGTTTGTAGCCCTTGATGCCACAGAATTGCCCGCCATGACCTTTGCCTTAGCAGGCCTTGGGGACGACACCGTCAGTGTTTTTACCATCGATCGCCATCGCTTTAGGGTGATCGAACGGCCCGTCAGCGCAGGCGATCCCCGATTTGACGGAAAGCCTGTACAGCAATTGCACCATGGGCGCTATCGATTGCTAGATCTCAATCCGGTTCAAAATCCATCGCAACCCCTGGGATGGGCCACTACGGCCTCGTCCGTGTTCCACCGTTGGCAGCCCCACGTGAGGGTTAGTGCAGGCGATCGCATTGCCTACATAGAAGTAGACACCCCCGCCGAGCCCCCAACAAGGAACAACAATCCCATCACCGCACTGCGCTGGTTTATCGAAGACCTACGACGCATCGACTGGCCCCAACGCATTCGGAACTGGCGACGCTCATCCGAAGAATCCATCGGACAGGTGGTCGCCTTTGCCTTCCTCACAGCCATATTCCTTTGGATTAGCGGCACCCTTCTACTCAAATTGAACGTTGACACCGATATCGACCCCAACGTCACAACCGAGATTTCTTGGGTCAAGGCCATCTCCCTCGGCGCGATTTTACTGTTGGGCGGCTACGGAGACGTTTTTGGCGGATTCAATCCACCCTTCACACCTGGCTGGGTACAGCTCCTGTGTCTGATGATTACCCTCGCCAGCATTTTGGTCGTGTTAGGTGTTTTGGGCTTAATCGCCGAACGGCTGCTCAACTCTCGCTTCGATTTTCTCCAAAAACGCCCTCGCATTCCCCGCAGCAATCACATTGTTGTTGTCGGGTTAGGGCGAATTGGTAGCAAAGTTATTAACCTCCTGACCGATCTCAATCAACCCCTCGTCGCAGTAGATAAAAGCCCCCATCCCCCCGAACTCTTCACCCAAATCCCATTGCTCACAGGCAACGTGTTAGAAGAACTTCCCGCCGCTAACTTGGCCACTGCCAAAAGCATTATTGCCGTCACCGACGATCAAATGCTCAACTTAGAATTGGCCTTGCTTGCAGCCGAAAACACCTTAAATCAGGACCATCTCTTCTTCCCGGTGGTGCGCACCCGCAGCCAAGAATTCAGCCAAAACCTGGCGGCGATGATGCCCCAAGCGCAAATTTTCTGCCCCTATGCCCTATCGGCAGAAGCCTTTGCGGGTGCGGCCTTCGGGGAAAATATCCTGGGCCTCTTCCGGCTGAGCAATCAAACGATCCTCATCACCGAATACGCCATTGAGCACGGCGACACCCTAGCAGGCAAACAAATCGCC
The DNA here is from genome assembly GCA_039186165.1 of Cyanobacteria bacterium P01_F01_bin.53. Classification (GTDB taxonomy): domain Bacteria; phylum Cyanobacteriota; class Cyanobacteriia; order Phormidesmidales; family Phormidesmidaceae; genus Phormidesmis. The sequence goes on along the minus strand of JBCDAG010000160.1, from coordinate 1,436 downwards.
CAAATCGCCTACGGCTACGGCGTTGTGCCCATTGTGCGAGAGACCCGTGACCGACAAGGCAACCTATGCACGGTCCTGATGCCCACCGACGAACAACAGATACTGCCGGGTGATCGCCTATTTGTCCTCTCATCTATTAACGGCCTGCGCCGGATCGAACGCGGACAACGAACAGCCCCTCGACGATGGCGACTGAGCGCCGAAATCCAATCTAATCAAAACCAGATTGCCGACCACACCACTAAAACGCGCTCAGATACCGCGCAACTAATCACCCAAATCACCAACTGCTCAGAAGAGAAAGCCCTACAATTTGTCCAACATCTGCCATCCACCATGGACATCGCGCTTTACGACTATCAAGCTGCCCAGCTAGTTCAAGCGCTGAGAGAACGACTCTCCCTACGTCTGGCACCCATTCAGTAATTTGTTAACAAAGTTTGTAACAATTATTTTGCTTACAACACAAAAAATGAACAAAAGTTAGGCACCCAAAAGACAGCTACAGCAATCGATAAAGCTGCACTTAGCGGAAAAACACGACTAATCCGTAGGTAAAGTTACTTACTTTGCAGGACACCTACGCTCTACAATCATTACGAATAAGTACGCAGATGCACCCCATGACAACCATCAAAACTAGGGAGCCCGCTGCCGACCCGTCACCGCCCCATCCAACCGCTGCTAATACGACTTTCAACACAACGACAGTTCCTAAGCAGGACTCAAAGCTTAAAGAGTCAAAACTCAAGAGCCCAAAGCCTAGCCGCTGGAAAAGAGCACGTAGGCGCATTGCTCGCCACCCTCGATTGATCACAACAGCTGTATTGCTGTCATTAGCGAGTGGTACAGGTCTGTTCTTGCTGTACTTATTATTTAGGGGAGCTTGGTCTAGTCACCAAGACAACCTCGCTATTTTGCATACCATTTTCAAAATGGAGATTGCTCAAGAAAATACGTTAGAAATTGACCAAAACCCGCAACAGGTTGTCACACGAACCTATTTGACCCTAGAGCCCTATGTCGGACACGATGGCTGGATGTGGGTTAACCGATTTGGCGGCACTATCACCTACGGCAAGTATGAACAGAGACTGATCGCCTCCTGTAGCCCCTATTCGCCGCTATATCTTGTCTGCGACCTGAGTGAAATTCCATAGGGAAGCCGCCTGCAAGGTCTCAAATTACAAGTTCTCAAACGACAAGATCTTAAACTCAATGCGTGAGCAGTCAAAAAAATGGCTTGGTTTCTTACCCTATTGCTAGGAAAGAGCCAAGCCATTGACATACACACACAGGGCGAACGCATACGTTTCTTAACACTCTACACAAGAGGCTGAAAGAACCCTTGTGCAAGGGCTGTGGCCAAAATATTTTTCGGATTCGCAGAAAACATTAATGACATTAATTGGGGAGATTATTGAGAATGGTGTAAT
>JBCDAG010000159.1:0-15318 GCA_039186165.1 Cyanobacteria bacterium P01_F01_bin.53 | reverse complement strand
ATTTTGAGCAAAATCATCTCTACAACCAGGGTTACAAAAGCCAACGATGTGACCTCTATATTCCGTAAGAGAGTCGTTTTCTATCGGTTTTCCCGACCTTGGACAGAATTTATTGATTGCTTCCATAATCTTGAAATGTTGCTTGATGTTGGTTTAGGTTGCTAATGAATAGGTATCCTCGTCAAGTATATGCCCGGTCCGAAATGAGGGTGAGGGGACGGAAACGTTCGAAAAGGTCGTGCCGCTGGAAAATTAAAAATGTGATGTCTACGGTCGTCATGTCCAACTGTTGCTGCCTAACGAATTGGAATCAGGGGCGTGAGAGATTGCTTTAAAGACTCAAAAGTCAGGTTGAATCGAGCATCCCGCTGCATTGCTTAGTTAGACTGAAATGTAGAAAAACAAGACTTGTGAGCAAAAGCCACCTTAAAAGTATAGCAATAAAAAACTCAGGAACTTAATTTGGATATTCAGAAAGATACAGTTCCACTCCAATATCTGTCATAAGTTTCATTAGTTTTAGTGTGACTACTGAACCTCCTCCACAGGCCTCTTCTCGTATTTGGTACCATGTCGTCGGGCTAACAGAGGTTGTCGGCTCAAGCGATTTGCTATGTCGCACGCTGTAAGCAGGATTCCCAAGCCCTAACAGGAACACCTTGCGTGTCGAAATAGCTACTTATTAGGAAGAAATTTTCTACCTAATCACACTATATGGTGGGTTCGATGGACTGTTTTCGTCAAAGCTAGCTGTGATCATACTGGACAGTATCGATGCGGGTTAACCTGTGAAAAACACTTTGAAGATCGATGTGTATAATTTTGGCTACCCACTCATCTTGTTGCTGCTGTTATAAGTTTCGAGTGCCTGAGGCCTGATCGCTTGAGTCTCAATAGCTGCTTTATCAGCTACCATAAAGTCTCTTTGGGGCTGCATCTTCTCAGGTCCTAAGAGCGAGAGTAATCCTGTCACAATCACAAGACTTAGGCTGCCGAGCGATTTATCAAACTTGGCTTGTTTCCTCGGCCTTTTCCAAAGTCTCACCATAAACCAGCCAAACAATAAAACTGAAAAAATCAGTGCGATAGTATTCACCGCTGGTGTGTGCGCAAAGGTATAGATGGCACCTTGTGTTGGACCTTCAATGGCCTCCTGGAATGCTTCAATGGTAGAAAATGGACTGGCCATTTTAAAACTCCTTAATCCTACAAAAGGTGACTATGACAAAGAGGCTTTAGGCCCTGTTTCGCCTGGGCTATGGCCATTGGTTTGATCGTTAATTTGAAGATTGGTTTGGCTATTACTTTGGCCATTTATCCGGTTATTCGTCCGGCTATTAGCTTGGCCAATCAGTGAATACTCTGGGTACACGTCCAACCCAAATTCAACATAATCTAACCCCATAAGCTCTTCCTCTTTTGGAAGGCGCAAAAGATTGAATTGTTTGAGCACTAAGCTAATGCCATACCCTGGCACAAACCCTAAGAGCACCGTAAAAATCACAGCCCCCACCACCTGACCGGTAAAACTCGTGGACGGAATGCCATTTCCCTGCGGATATCCAAAGGCGACGATACCCAGTGCTACCGTCCCAAATAACCCACAGTAACCGTGTAAGGCAAAGGCTCCAACCGCATCATCAATGCCCGCTTTTTCAACGGCATTGCTGACCAAGGGCATTGTGTAAGCACCCAAAAAGGCGACTAAAATGACGATAGGCGGGCTGTAGAGATCTAACCCAGCCGCCACTGAAACAATGCCAGCTAAGCCACCAGAAATCGTCAAAAATGGATCGCCCTTTGCGCTGAGATAGGCACCCACAATACCCGCCGATAGGGCCAAGGTGGTGTTCACGCCAATCGAAGCTAAGGTCATGGGGGTGCGGTAAATGGAGATTTCGCCTGTTTGCCCAGGTAAGAAGATGACGCAAGCTGCAAGAAACGCAAAAAAGCCCACATAAATCAGCATGAGGCCGAGCATGGTCAAGGGTAAATTGTGGGGTGGAATGGTTGTGGGCTTGCCCTGGGCATCGAATTTGCCTAGCCGTGGCCCTAGGTTAATCAGTACACCCAAGGCAAAAAAGCCCGACACCCCGTGGATGATGGCTGCGCAGCCAAAATCATGGTAGCCAAGCTGCGTAAAGGCCCAACCGTAAGGATTCCATCCCCAGGCTGCTGCGACCACCCAAGAACACGACCCCAGCACAACCGCCAAAATGGCATAGGCACTGATCCGAATCCGTTCTATCACTGCGCCCGAAAGAATGGAGCCTGTGGTCATCGCAAAGAGGGCAAAGGCAAACCAGAAGACGCCAGTGATATGGTCTGATAGGTTTGGCCCTAGGGCCGCAGACCAAGGATAGGATGCTTTCACCAGTGCTAATATTTCTGCCAACTGCCCTTCAGCTTGGGGATTGGTCCAGGGACCGACGATGCCACCTTGCAGCGGAAATAGGGGGAATGCGTTGTAAACCCACCAACCAAAGAAGAAAAAGGTTAATCCTACGATAGCTAAGGTCAACAGATTTTTGACCATGGTTGCCAGGACATTTTTGGTCCGGGCAACACCGCCTTCATAGGCTAAAAAACCAGCATGAATGAGCAGCATGAAAACAGCTGACCAATAGTAATAAGACTCTGAGACAAAAACAGCTAAAAATTCCTGTGATTCAGATGTCATGAGCGACTCCGGCGATGGAATATAAGGGTTAAAAGTTAAAATCACTCAGTGCAACCGTTCTCTCAATGTGAAGGTAATTGAGAGGGATGTTACGAGAAAGCTGATGTGAGAAACAGTATTTCTGGGGTACCCGTACTTCTGGTTAGCTGTACTTCTGGGCACTTGCTTCTGGGCACTATTGTTCCCAATCCATCAAGTTTTGAGCATATAAATATTGTGCTTTTGGGTGTGCTTTCTGGCGGCTACTCTTCTCGTTGTCTTCAATCCCTACTTTCCCTACTTTACTTTCCCTACTTTTTGGTCTGAAATTGTTAGGGCTGGTACAGCTTAGACCCTTTGTGAGATTATCTAGCGCTCGGGAAATCTAGATTAAGTTTACTTAATTTATTGCTATTCCCTGACTTGACTCTTCCCATGGCAATTACATCGCTGACTAGCAATCAGTCCCAGCCTTTCCCGCACATTCCCGGATACACCGTTCTAGAAGCGATCTATATAAGTGCTAAGACAGCCGTTTACCGTGCTCTCAGTGCAGCGTCACAGCAGGTAGTGATTAAGGTTTTGCCGAAAACCTATCCGAGTTGTCGGGAACTTACTGTTTTTCGCAATCAGTACACCATTGCCAAACAATTACCTATTCCTGGCATTGTTCAGCCGATTGCTTTGGAACCTTGGCGAAATGGATATGCCCTAGTCTTAGAAGACTTTGGTGGAATCTCTCTTAATCGATATAGTGCTGACAACGTGCTTCCAGCTGAAGAGGTTCTAGGGATTGCTGTGCAAATGGCCGATATCCTGAAGGGCTTGGGTGAGCATCATGTTGTTCATAAAGATATTAAACCCGCCAACATTTTGATCCATGTTGAGTCCAAACGGATTCAACTAATTGACTTTTCGATTGCCACCCTACTGCCAAAAGAAACTCAGGAAACACAGAGCCCGAGCGTGCTAGAAGGTACGTTAGCCTACTTAGCCCCTGAACAAACCGGACGGATGAATCGAGGGATTGATTATCGTTCAGATTTTTATGGGTTGGGGGTTACCCTCTATAAACTGCTCACGGGAGTATTGCCTTTTGCTGAAACCGATCCGCTAGAGCTGATTCACGCTCACATTGCCAAAGCGCCCGTACCACCCCATGAAGTGGCTGCAAACATTCCGGTGATGGTCTCGGAGATTGTTCTTAAGCTCATGGCAAAAAATGCGGAGGATCGCTACCAAAGTGCGCTAGGGCTAAAGCATGACTTGATTCAGTGCTTACACGAACTGAAGAACACGGGGCGCGTTAACGCCTTTGAGTTAGGTCAAAAAGATGTGTGCGATCGCTTTTTGATTCCTGAAAAACTCTACGGTCGAGAAACTGACGTAAAAACCCTACTCGATGCCTTTGAGCGGGTTGCTCAAGGTCACTCAGAACTGATGTTAGTGGCCGGTTTTTCGGGCGTGGGTAAAACGGCTGTGGTGAAAGAAGTCCATAAGCCGATTACGCGCCAGCACGGCTACTTTATTGAAGGCAAGTTTGATCAGTTTAATCGCAATATTCCACTCTCGGCCTTTGTTCAAGCCTTTCGCAGTTTAATCAGCCAGTTACTGGGAGAATCAGATGCCCAACTGGCTGACTGGAAAGGCAAAATTCTAGAAGCTGTCGGTGACAATGGCCAAGTTCTTATTGAAGTCATTCCCGAGCTGCAAACCGTTATCGGCGTGCAGCCACAGGCCGCCGATCTGCCGGACAATGAAGCGCAGAACCGATTCAATTCGCTCTTGGTTAGGTTTGTTCAAGTTTTTACCACCATCGAGCACCCGTTGGTTCTCTTTTTAGATGATCTGCAATGGGCCGATTCAGCCTCGCTATCTCTTTTGAATCTGTTGATGGGAGATGCTGAATCCGATAGCAATACTGGCTATTTGTTGGTGTTGGGCGCTTATCGAGATAATGAAGTTGCTCCGGGGCACCCGCTAACCCAAACCCTTGAAACGCTTAAAAAGAGTAGAACACCTGTCAATACGCTAGCGCTCACACCGCTAGCGCCCGCTGATATTGCCAGTATAGTCTCTGATACGCTGCTGTGTACGGATGAGGTTGCGAGTCATCTCTCTTTGCTGATACATCAAAAAACACAAGGCAATCCGTTTTTCACAACACAGTTTTTAGGTGGTTTACATGCCGAAGGCTGTATTACGTTTGACCCAGAGGTGGGAAACTGGCGCTGCAATTTTACTCAAATTCAAGCCCTGGCGCTGACCGATAACGTCGTGGAATTTATGGTGGAGCGGTTGTGGAAGCTGCCAGAGACGACTCAGAAAGTCCTAAAATTCGCGGCCTGTATTGGCAATCGGTTTGAGTTAGATACCTTGGCGGCGATATGCAATCAGCCCCAAGCGCAAATCGCTGCTGTGTTATGGCCTGCGCTACAACAGAATTTTTTGATTCCGGAAAGCGGCAACTACAAGTTCTTCCAGGGAAATGCGCCTAGTGGCTCAACCCAGCTCCAGCCTGAGCAGGACCTGACAGACCAGGCTCTCCTAGAACGGAATAGTTCAGGCCAGAATAGTTCAGGCCAGAATAGTTTAGAACCGAATGATCCAGAGCGGCGTCCTCAAGCCCGAGAAAATGTTGTGGTTGCCTACCGTTTTTTGCACGACCGGGTGCAGCAAGCGGCCTACTCCCTGATCCCACCTGATCAGAAGCAGGCTATTCACCTGAAAATTGGTCAGCGACTGTTAAAAAATACGCCTCAAGGCGATCAAGAGAACATCCTTTTTACGCTGGTTGGCCAGCTGAATATGGGCCGAGCGTTATTGACGACAACTGCCGAGCGCGATCTCTTGATTCAGCTAAATTTACGGGCCGGGAAAAAAGCGAAACTCTCGACTGCCTACAGCGCTGCGATTGACCATTTTGCCATTGCCCAGCAGCTACTCGCGCCCGATAGCTGGGTGCAAGATTATCAAACCACCCTAGAAATTTTTGTTGAGGCCCTAGGTGCAGAATACCTCAATACCAATTTTGAGGCGATAGAAACCCTGGCAGCACCCATTATCGAACGCGCTCAAACACTGCTGGATATCATCCCAGTACACGAAATTAGAATTCGAGCTTGGATTGGGATAGGCGATCAGCACCAGGCTTTAAACATAGGGCTTGCGGTGCTCGATCAGCTAGGCATTACCCTGCTGGATAAACCACCCCAACCGCCCAGCAACATTGCAGCCTTAATAGATGCACCGGCGATGAGCGATCGCAATAAGCTTGCGGCAATGGACATTATGGCGGGGATTATCACCTCAGCTTGGGCGGTAAATCCCGACTACTTTTGTCAGCTCACCTTTACGATGGTGGCGCTTTCTCTCCAGGCTGGTAATGCGCCTGCCTCTCCGTTTGGCTATGCCTGGTATGGGTCAATATTGTGTGAGTCATTAGGGGACTCGGAAGCGGGGTATGAATTTGGTAAGTTAGCTGTGGCCTTACTCGATGCCTTAGAAGTGCGATCGCTGCGCTCTAAAGTCCTCAATATTTATGCCAGTACTATTGGTTTGTGGCAAGGACACGTTCGGCAGTATTTCGATTTTCATTTAGATGGTATCCAAAGTGGTCTGGAAACCGGCGATTTAGAATTTGCCAGCTATAATGCCGCTGAGTACTCTCAATATCTGTTTTTGAGTGGAGCGCCCTTAGAAACCGTTAGAGCAACCTGTGAACAAAAACTCTTGCTAATTAAACATCTCAAGCAAGACTTTCACGTTCAATATTTAGCACCTTGGCTGCAAGGTACCCTAAATTTACTGGGTAAAGCCTCCCCTGGTGAAAACCCAGTAACAGAGTCTGTGACGACTTTAGAAGGGGAGATCTACAGCGAGCAGGCCTTCCTCCCAGCAGCCGTTGAAGAAAATCAGCTGACGTTGGTATTTGTTGCTTACTTTCTAAAGAGCTTTTTAAGCTACCTCTTTGGCGATTACAAGCAAGCACTAGCATACGGTGAACTTGCAACAGAGCATAATGCTGGCGTTTCGGGGAGCTTGTTTGTTCCGACACAAATGTTCTATGTGTCTTTAGCCCGGTTAGCTTGTTTGAATCATCAGGACTCCAATCGTCAGGCCCCTAATCACCATGACGGCGTTTTGGACGAGGCTAAAGCCAACGAACTCAGGAAAGCGGTGGAGGCAGATTTGGCTCAGCTACAACACTGGGCTAAATCTGCCCCGATGAATTACCAGCATAAATGTGATTTGTTGGCCGCAGAGTTGGCGAGATATGATGGCCTCGCTTCTCCTGCAAAGACCCATCAACTGCTCACGGCGATTGATCGATATGAGCAGGCCATTACTGGCGCTAAAGCCCACGGTTATCTTCAAGAAGAAGCGCTGGTCAATGAACGCGCCGCCCAGTTTTACCTTGACTGGGGCAAAGAGAAAATGGCCATTGGCTACCTGCAAGAGGCTTACTATGGCTATAGCCGCTGGGGTGCGATCGCTAAAACACAAGCCTTAGAACAACGCTATCCCGACCTACTTCAACCCCCGTCGTCCACACTCTCTCCCTCACCCAATCCACTCGAAACCATTGCTTCTTTGGCCGCACCCAATTTCTCTCGGGTGACGCTGACTTCCTCGACCCAAGCCACCCGAGGAACGACAACAGATGTCAATACCTCGCTGGATTTGACGGCTATTTTGAAAGCTGCTCAGGCCCTATCTGGCACGATTGAGCTTGACTCGTTACTACGTGAGTTGACAACAATTATTTTACAAAACTCTGGGGGCGACTACTGTGCGCTTATCCTGGCCGATGATGATGACCAATGGCAGATCGAATCCCTGGCTACTCCCACCCAAACAAACTTAGTGGCAGAACCGTTAGTCGGCTGCTCCCACCTTCCTGTCAAACTCATACAGTATGTTAAAAACACCCATAAAACGGTCGTTATTGACAACTTAAAGACCCGTCTACCGGTTGTAGATGCGTATCTCAACCGCTTGCAGCCCAAGAGTGTGCTGTGCCTACCGCTGCTGAACCAAGGAGAGCTTTTGGGCGCATTGTATTTACAGAATAAAGCCGTCAGCCATACGTTTTCTCGAGATCGCATCTTGGTGTTGGATTTTTTGTGTTCCCAAGCTGCTATCTCTCTTAAAAACGCCCGGCTCTATCAACAGGCCCAGACCTATGCCCAACAGGCCCAGACCTATGCCACCCAAATAGAGCAGTCCCAACTACAAATGATGCAAACCGAGAAAATGGCTTCCTTGGGTAACTTAGTGGCAGGGGTTGCCCATGAGATCAACAATCCGATTGGTTTCCTCAATGGCAGCGTTAAGAATGCCCAAATGTATCTGAAAGACCTGCTTGGCCACCTTGAACTCTACCAGAAAAGCTATCCCCAGGTCGTCGATCACGTTTTGGAAAATGCAGAAGATATTGATCTAGAGTTTATCTGTGAAGACTTTCCTAAACTGTTGAATTCGATGCTTGAGGCTAATTCTCGTATTAAGGGGATTAGTCAGAGTTTGCGTACCTTTTCGCGTGCTGATGCCAAGCATAAGGTAAGCGCTGATTTGCATGAGGGGCTTGATAGTACGCTGTTGATTTTAAAGTATCGCCTTAAAGCGAATGAAAATCGCCCTGCTATTCGGGTAGTAAAAAACTATGGTGAGCTGGCGGCTATTGAGTGTTTTCCTGGGCAGCTCAATCAGGTTTTTATGAATCTTTTGGCGAATGCCATTGATGTCTTTGATGAAGCAGCCCAATCAAGCTCATTTGCTGAGCTAGAATCACAGCCCCAGATCATCACTATCACGACCCTGGCTATCACGCCCCTGTTAGAGCAGGGCTCTCAAAAAAGCTCAGAACCCAACTCAAAGCCAAGCTCAGAACAAGGTTGGGTTGAAGTTCGCATTCGTGACAATGGAAAAGGCATCCCAGAGGACGTGAAGGAAAGAATCTTTGACCATTTATTTACCACTAAAGCGGTGGATAAAGGTACGGGGTTGGGATTGGCGATCGCACGGCAGATTATCGTTGAAGCCCACGGCGGTTATTTGACTATGAACTCCAAGCTTGGTGAAGGCACTGAATTTTGCATTCGATTGCCTTTTGGGCATCAGGCCACTAAGGTGGTCAGAACATAGGATTTGAACATCAGGATTTGAACATGAAAATTACAATGTCTGTCGTTTTCGATGCTTTTAGATCTCTCAAAACTTCCCTAAACCCATAAGGCTATCAACTCGCACCCCTTCTTCAAATTCTATCCCGAAGTGAGATCTCAGAATTTTTTGATACGCCTTCTCGTCAGTCACGGTCTGTTCCTGACGCTGATTTTCAGTTGTGATGATCAGGCGATTGTTGGACAGTGTAATGCGCCCGTCTTGTGTGGCCATTGAGCAGAGTGCTTTCTGGGTGAAAGATGACTTGGGAGATGTCTGTTGATAATGGCACATGGTACCGAAGTCGGCGAGTCGGCGAGGTGTCAGTGACATGATGTATTGCGATTCCCAATCAGACTCTCGCCGACGCTGGAGTTGCCTCTCAGAGCCTGCTTCTACCAAGCGATATGAGCAACCGCGCTGCCTGTCCTCTAGGCCAGCTTTCAGCCGCAGCGGTTCTAAAAACGAATCTCCAAACCCTACATCTGCGATGAGACATTCCTCCATTTCGACCAGTAGAAGTAGATGGTCAAACTCAGGCCCCGGCTGAGTGCCATTAAACACCCGTGCTGAAAACATCACCACCGTAAACCCAAGCTGCTCAAGCAGCCACCCAAACAATCCATTCAGTTCGTAACAAAACCCCCCTCGCCGATGTTGAATAATTTTGTCGTAGAACGATGGGAGAGAGAGGGTGATCGTATGGCCCAGGAAAATATCCAGATTTTCAAAGGGAACAGCAAACATATGCGTCCGGTGTAATTGTTTGAGCGTCTCCACCGTAGGTTCAAGTGACCCGTTATAACCAATACGTTCGAGATATGCGTTGATATCCATGGCTTTACCTCATGTTGTAATTGGTATGTTGTAACCAGTCTTTCTGCTATAAAGTCAGCCATCTTCTAGCGAGCTAATATCGCCTCTGATATCGTCTCTGGCATCTGCCAGTCAAATGCCTAGGATAAATGCCACATACCCTCATAAAGAGCTAACTTCACTAAGAGCTAACTTCACGGCTGGATAGGCCTGGTCGAGGGGCTAAATCTTCAGGGGCTGTTGCAGCAGGTGCATGCACTTTTTACGAGGAAATTCCGAAACCGCTTCTAAAGTTCGCAAGCCGATCAGGGGATCGGGACCGTTTTCCCTTCGGTTAATCGCCCATTCCCCATTAGGATAAAGGGGTTGAATGGCAAAGTGCACGCGCATGGACATTAAATCGGGATTTGTAGGCACCGTAGGCAACACGCCTCTGATTCGGCTCAATAGCTTTAGTGAAGAAACGGGCTGTGAGATTTTAGGCAAGGCGGAATTCTTAAATCCGGGCGGGTCGGTGAAAGACCGGGCGGCACTTTCTATCATTGAGCAGGCGGAAAAGGATGGTCGGCTCAAGCCCGGTGGCACAGTGGTAGAAGGGACGGCGGGCAATACGGGCATTGGCCTCACCCACATTTGTAATGCCAAAGGCTATAAGTGCGTCATCATCATTCCGGAGACGCAGTCCCAAGAAAAAATTGGCTTATTGCGTACGCTGGGCGCGGATGTGCGCACGGTGCCCGCAGTGCCCTATAAAAATGAAAATAACTATGTCAAAATTTCAGGCCGCTTAGCCGATGAGCTGCCCAATGCCATTTGGGCCAATCAGTTTGAGAACGTGGCGAACCGTCAGGCCCACTATGAAACCACGGGGCCTGAAATGTGGGCACAAACCGATGGCAAAATTGACGGTTGGACAGCGGCGACGGGTACGGGCGGTACCTATGCTGGCGTGGCCATGTTCTTAAAGGAGAAAAATCCCAAGGCTCGCTGTGTGGTGGCTGACCCAATGGGCAGTGGCCTGTACAGCTATGTGAAAACTGGGGAGATTAAGCCCGAGGGTAACTCTATTACAGAAGGCATTGGGAATGGCCGCATTACCGGGAATATGGAAAATGTGCCCATCGATGATGCCATTCAAATTGATGATCATGAGGCCCTACGAGTAGTGTACCAGCTCCTTTATAAGGAGGGACTATTTATGGGGGGCTCCGTTGGCATTAATGTGGCGGCGGCTGTTGCCCTTGCGAAGGAAATGGGGCCTGGCCACACGATTGTCACGATTTTGTGTGATGGGGGTGCGCGTTATCAATCGAAGATATTCAATCGAGAATGGCTGGAATCGAAGGGGCTATGGTCTGACGACTTTTTACCGCCGTCATAGAGGCTTTGATTTGAAGGCCTTGATTTGTCGGTCCTGATTTGTCGGTCCTGATTCGGCAGCCCTTTTTCAGAGATTAGGGTTTTCAGGCCTTGATGTTCTAGATGATCGCACTTGATTTTTGCCCGTAGGCGTTCCTTTCACCAGGAGCGCCTTTCTCATGGCATCTTCATTTATGCGTACTCATAACGAGTATGATTTAAGGAATATTTATGATTTAGGGAGTGTTATTGAAAGGATGCTATTAAACTGAGCTTGCTCAATAGACGCATTGATAACGCTTGACGATGCTCAATGACGCCGATGGGTGAAGGAGCCTGTATGAATCATGTTTTGGTCGGATTTTTGGCGAGCTTAGGGGCTGGCTTAGCGACAGGCCTAGGCGCGTTGCCCGTGCTGCTGCCGTTTGGGCTCTCAGAAAAAGTACAAGGCATTTTGCTCGGTGTGGGCGGTGGGGTGATGTTGGCGGCGACGTCTTTTTCACTGCTGATTCCGGGGACGGCGGCGGCCATAGAGTTGGGCTATTCGGAGTCGGCTGCTGCGGGGCTCATGGTCACGGGTGTGATGTTGGGCGGCGTGTTTTTGTGGTTAGCCCATGAGTTTTTTCCCCACGAGCATTTCTTTAAGGGGCGAGAGGGTGAAAATGTTGCAAACTTTGCAGAGATTTGGCTATTTGTGATTGCGATCGCCCTGCACAATTTCCCCGAAGGGATGACCGTGGGCGTGGGCTTAGGCTCCGGCAGGCTCAGTGGTGGGCTGGCTTTGGCGGGTGGCATTGGCTTGCAGAATATTCCTGAGGGCTTGGTGGTGGCGATCGCGCTGCGAAACCTTGGCTATAGCCCGCTCTATTCCCTAGGCGTTTCAACACTGGCAGGCCTAATCGAGCCCGTGGGTGGTTTGCTCGGTGCCAGCGTTGTCAGCTTTTCTGAGGTGTTGTTGCCCTGGGGAATGGCCTTTGCTGCTGGGGCTATGTTGTTTGTGATTGTCGATGAAATCATTCCAGATATTGACCAAAAGGCGCTTGGCCAGGTGGGTACGCTGGGCGTCATGGTCGGGTTCGTGGTGATGATGTTTTTAGATGTCACGCTGGGATGATATTTGACTACACTCATATGGCTACGCTGATGTAGTAGATACTCAGTAGTGGATACTCGATAGTGAATTTATTGCCGACCAAAGGAGTTGCATGACTGATCTCAACTACAACACTTCAGCGCCCGTGCTGGTAACCGGAGCGACTGGCTATGTTGCCGGATGGTTGGTAAAACGAATGCTGGATGAAGGCTTTACGGTACATGCCGCTGTTCGTGACCCCTCGAAGACTGAGAAGCTTCAATATTTGAACGCGCTGGCCGAAAAGTCTCCTGGCAACATTCGCTACTTTAAGGCCGACTTGTTGGAATCAGGTTCCTACGCTGAATCAATGCAAAACTGTGAAGTCGTTTTTCACACGGCTTCCCCGTTTACGATTTCAGTGGACAATCCTCAAAAAGATTTGATCGAGCCCGCCCAACTGGGAACGCGTAACGTGCTAGAGCAGGCTAACGCGACCAACTCTGTGAAACGTGTTGTTGTAACCAGTAGCTGTGCGGCGATTTACGGTGATGTCGCAGACATAGAACATGCAAAGGGGGATCAGTTTACTGAAGCAGATTGGAACACCACCTCATCACTCACCCATCAACCCTATTCCTATTCCAAAACCTTGGCGGAGAAAGAGGCCTGGAAAATTGCCAAAGCCCAAGATCGCTGGGACTTAGTGACGATCAACCCCTCACTGGTGATAGGTCCAGGCATCAATCCATTTGCCACCTCGGAGTCATTCTCGCTGATAAAACAATTTGGCGATGGCACCATGAAAGCGGGCATGGTAAATGTTCATCTGGGCGCGGTAGATGTTCGTGATGTTGCCGAAGCCCACATGGCCGCAGGCTTTAATCCGGCTGCACAAGGCCGCTATATCACCTCGGGATACAACACCAGCTTTCCCGTGTTTGCCAACATCCTGCGCGACAAATTTGGTGATGCCTATCCCTTCCCTAAGCGTACGCTGCCCAAGGGATTGGTGTGGCTCATTGGCCCCGTATTGCTGAAGGGCCTTACTCGAAAATTCATTGCTCGTAATATCGGCCTGCCTTTCCGTGTGGATAATAGCAAGGGTATTCAAGAGCTGGGGCTAAGCTATCGCCCGCTCGAAACCTCCCTCTCTGAGATGTTTCAACAGCTGATTGAGAGTGGGCTGGTCACGCCGTAGAGCTATTGGCGATGCCCTTGCCTCACTAGGCTGTATTAAACGGGCCGTATTCAACAGGCCGTATTAAAAAATCTCTGTTCTTATTAACAATCCTCTATAGATCTCTTCAAAGGCCTGTGTGGATATCTATGATCAAGATATCAGCAGGCTTTTTATCTGGCTGATGGCATCACGTTGCTGATGGCATCAGCAGTGATAGGCACTATCTGAAGAGAGGTAAAATCGATGGCTTACGACTTTGACCTTTTTGTAATAGGTGGTGGTTCGGGTGGTCTTGCGACCGCCCGACGAGCAGCCTCCTATGGGGCTAAGGTGGCGGTGGCTGAGAGCGATCGCCTGGGCGGCACCTGCGTAAATCGAGGTTGTGTTCCTAAAAAGCTGATGGTGTATGCTTCTCGCTTTCCCAAGGTTGCGGCGGAGTCTGCGGGTTATGGCTGGAAGGTGTCGCCCGGCGTGTTCGATTGGACCCAGATGATCGCGGATGTGAATAACGAGGTGAAGCGGTTGAACGCGGTTTATCAGCGAATGGTCAATAACGCCGAGGTGAAGGTCTTTCCCCTGCATGCCAAGCTGATCGATGGTCACACGGTGGCAGTGGGTGAGCAAAAGGTCACTGCTGAGCGGATTTTAATCGCGGTGGGCGGCCAGCCTGTGAAGCCTGATATTCCAGGCCTAGAGCATGCGATTACCTCCGATGGCATGTTTGAAATGCAACAGCAGCCTCAACGGATGGTGATTTTAGGCGGGGGCTACATCGGCTGTGAGTTTGCCTGCATTATGAATGGCTTGGGCACGGAGGTCACGGTCGTCATTCGCAAGGATCAGATTTTGAGTGGCTTTGATCAAGACCTGCGCAGTGAGCTACAAGAGGCGATGGTGAAGCAGGGCATTAGGATTATGACGCAGGCCCAAGTTGTTGCTGTTGAGGCGGCTTCTTCCGGTCGTAAAAACAAGAATAACAACAAGCCGAACAGCAGAGATGTAACGGTGACCATTAACAATGGCCACGATGATGAATTGGTGATGGCTGATGTGATCCATTTGTCGGCCACTGGGCGTAAGCCGAAGCTGGAGGAGTTGGGGTTGGAAAATACGGCGGTCAAGGTGTCTGATAAGGGCGCAATTTTAGTGGATAAGTATAGCCAAACGGCAGAGCCTAGCATCTATGCCATTGGTGACTGTACGGAGAGTGTTGCTCTCACCCCGGTGGCGATTAATGCAGGCCGCGCTCTGGCCGATACCCTGTATGGCTCGAAGTCACGGGTGATGAGCTATGAGATGATCCCCTCAGCGGTGTTTACAACACCCGAAGCCGCTAGCGTGGGGCTCACGGAAGAAGACGCGATTAGGCAGCATGGAGAGGAGCATATCCATATTTTTCGCTCCCGATTTCGCTCGATGTATTACACCCTGCCCAATAAGGACGAAAAGACCCTGATAAAGCTGATTGTGCACACTAAAACCGACAAGGTGTTAGGGGCGCATATGGTGGGTGATCATGCCGGGGAAATTATTCAGGGTGTGGCGATCGCGCTAAAAATGGGGGCCACCAAGGCTGATTTTGATGCCACCGTCGGTATTCACCCAAGCTCTGCCGAGGAATTTGTCACGATGCGCTAGGCGGTTGTCAGCGAATTAGCACAAATTACATAGAGCCACCGAAGCCGTTTGGCGTTTTGGTGGATGGGTGGTGGTGGCTTTGTTGTGGGGAACAAGGTAACCTCTTAGCAGGGTGTAATTGCTTATGAAATCATTCTGTTGTTTAAGTCGTTTTTCTCATTAATCTTCATCAAAAGAAAGACCGTTCGGAAATGCTTGTTTTTCACATGAAGCGCATCGGCTGCATGTGAAATTTGCATAATTTACGGTAGAACTGTTAACTACGATACGTGAAAAAGTTTTTTGTCTGGCTAGTATAGTCAACGAATGGATGAGAACGACTTTACTTAGGTGGTTTGTGTCCATTTCAATCAAGTGCCCCATCAAGTGTTATATAAGCCTTTAATCTTATTTTCTTAGGTTTTGGGCAATAAAGCATTAGGCAAT
>JBCDAG010000158.1:0-15445 GCA_039186165.1 Cyanobacteria bacterium P01_F01_bin.53 | reverse complement strand
CTACGATGAGATTGGTGCAAGATCTAAGTTTTAAGGATATGAAAACGATGATAGACCCAAAAACATAAACGCCCGTTACCTAGCGCCCTTAATTTACCAGCGTCCGTACTTTAATGGAAAAGCCAGCCAGTTACTGTACTTGCAGCTGACTGGCTTTTTGTTGCCTGATCTTTTATGGGATATGGTCTTTTATGAGGTCTGATCTTATTAAGTATGCTTGCCACAGCTGGCCTGTAGCCTACTCAGTAGATGTAGAGGAATCTGCCGTATCAGTAGGCTCTGATTCTTTCTCAGCGGCTTCAGCAGCCTTTTTGGCGTCTTTGTCTTTTTTGTCTTGTTCGCGCTTAGCCTTTTTCTTTTTCTCAGCTTCGATCATGTCCTTCATGACTGCCTGAGCCTGAGCCATTTTCTCCAGGTTGCTGCGATATAGCTCAATATCTTTAACCAGCAGCTCGTCGTTAAAGCCCAGGGTTTCAGCCAGTTCCTTCAGGAGGGCCTCACGCTTGTCCTTATCGGACAATACGTCCGCATCAATCACCTCAATGATGTTGTACAGGCCCGTTGCAAAGAGTCGACTGTACTTAAACTTAGGATTTGTGATGACCTTGTTAAGGCTTCCTTTGAGAGAGTCGCCACCGTCGGTTTTAGCTTCTTCGAGCAATGTTTTGAAAGCTTCTACCGAGGCAATTCCTTTGGCAGCGCCCATGACCTCTTCAGCATCGCTGCGGTACTTAGCTGGATCACCCGTTACAGCTTTAATGACTGCCGCATAAATCGATTGCCTATCTGTCTCGGGCTCGTAGCCTGCCATGAAGCGGTCGTATACGCTGACAACGCCTAGGGCATAGATCGCATCGTAGTTGAAGTTTACGTTTACTAGGAGCAGGTGCATCTCCACCATGAGCTCTTCAACCACGCGGCGGTAAATCGCATTGATGGGGCGAGTGTGCGTGCTATAGAAGGCTCGCTTTGTATCTGAAACCGTGCGGACGTTGCTCACAAGTAAACGCTCTTTCTAGTGAATGTTCTTTGTAAACATATTGTTACGCTTCTCAGTCGCTTTGCCAAGGAGCTTGTTACGGAACTTTGGGCGACTTCAGCATGTACCAGACTCTACCTAGACCCCTGAAATCCTTTAATTTCAGTTACTCTCAGTCAAATCCTGGCTTTGGAATGCTTTGGGGCGTTAGGGGCAAAGCTCTCTCTAAAGTCGTAGTTTGTCAATCTTGTTAGGATTTAAAAAGAATCTAAGTGCTCTTTTTGTGTTTTCCCTTACTCAGTATTTTCTATGCCGCCTATGTCGCTTCCTGCTGCGAGTTCTCCTCTAGAAACCCTTGTAAATTACCTGACTGGGGCGTTTGAAAATAAGGCACAAGCACAAGCCGACCCTACCTGGTATGTGCACTTACGGCTTTGGCAGCGCCGAGTGCTTCAATTGTCTGACGGCCAAACCCACACATTATTTTTGGAGCAGGCGAGTGTGGCTGCTGGTCAGCCGCCTTACCGACAGCGCATTTTGCAGTTAAGTAATGGCCAGTTAAGTGATAGACAGCCGAATCATGTCGCGGGCGAAGCTGGTTTGCTTTTTGGGAAATACTTTGCGCTAGCCGATCCGCTGAAATTTCGAGGGGCGGGCACAGAGGCTTCTCTCCTGGAGGGTATGTCCACAGCGGATTTGGTAGCTTTGCCGAACAGTGAATCTCACATTCGCTATCAGTCCCTGAGTAATAGCGCCCCGAGTAACGGCTATCAGTTTCAAGCTGCTTTGCCCGATGGCAAGCTGTGCTCTTTTGACTACGACGGCCAGCAGCGGTACGTGTACTTGGGGTTTGATGTTGCGCCGAGGGCGGGCGGTATTGAGCTACTGACCTATGACAAAGGCATAGACCCCGGCACGGGCCGAGGTCTATGGGGCGCCCTAATGGGGCCATTTTGCATGATTAAGCAAATGTCGTTTGACTAACCTGTCGTTTGACTAATCGGCCTAGGCAACCGCTGCTGTGTAAGGCTGCTCAAGGGCTTTTTCTTCAGTCTCATATATTTCGAAGACCGAATCCATCATGGTGACTTCGAAAACGAGCTTAGCTTCAGGGTGCACATTACAAATGCGGAAACTGCCGCCAATCTTGTCGGCGTCACGCATGCCCGCAACGAGGGAGGTTAGCCCTGAGCTATCAATGAAGTTAACTTCGCTGAGGTTGACCAAAATGTAAGGGGTGGCCTCGGAAATGGCTTCTTGTAGCTTGAGGCGAAACTGCCAAGCTGTGGTGATATCTAGTCGTCCTGTGGGAGCTAAGATGATGACCTGCTCGCCTTCGGGGGTGGTGAAATCTCGCTGCTCCATACCGTTGTCGTCACTCATGTAAGAAAGATCGCACGCTCGCAAGCGTATGTGATCTCTAGAGTGCCCAGGGAAGGTGAGTACGTCACACCAGACATCAAACTGACAACAGAACTAAACTGGCAACAGAACTAAACAGACATTTCTGCCCAGTCTTGTGACTTGAGGAATACGTCGTATAGCTTCGCTTCAGGGGTGTTGGGGTCTGGGTAGTAGTTATATTCCCAACGGACCATTGGCGGTAGCGACATCAGGATAGATTCGGTGCGGCCATTGGTTTGTAGGCCAAACAGGGTACCCCGGTCGAAGACAAGATTGAATTCTACGTAGCGACCCCGGCGGTAGAGCTGGAAGTTGCGTTCCCTTTCGCCGTATTCTTTGCCGTGGTTTCTTTCTACGATGGGCACATAGGCAGGGAGGAAGGCATCGCCGCAGTCAATGGCGAAGTTGAAGATTTCTTCCCAAGTTCGCTTGGGTGCAGGGCCTGCTTTTTGACTGAAGAGGGCCGCTGGGCCGTCTTGATTATGGCCGCGATAGAGATCGCCGCGCTGACCGTTTTGATAGTCGAAGAAAATGCCGCCGACGCCTCTGGGCTCGGCACGATGCTTGAGAAAGAAATACTCATCACACCAGCGTTTGAAGTTTGGGTAGTATTGAGGATTGTGGCGATCGCACGTATCTTTCAGCGTTTTGTGGAAGTGGATAACATCCTCTTCAGTGGTGTAGTAAGGCGTGAGATCGATACCGCCGCCAAACCACCAAACGGGACCTGCTTCGAAGTAACGGTAATTGAGGTGCACCGTAGGCACGTAGGGATTGCGTGGGTGCAGCACCATGGAAGTGCCTGTGGCATAGAATTGATGCCCTTCAGCTTCGGGGCGCTTACTGAGAATCGAGGGGGGAAGCTTATCACCCCACACTTCCGAAAAGCCCACACCGCCTTGCTCTAAGACGGCGCCCTCCTTCATCACCCGAGAGCGACCACCGCCGCCTTCAGGGCGCTGCCAAGCGTCTTCAATAAACTTAGCCTTGCCGTCAACGGCCTCTAGTTTCTGACAAATTCGGTCTTGAAGGCCTTTGAATCCATTACTCACGCGCTCGCGAGAATCCTTGGGTGGCAAGCTCTGCTCGGTAGCAGCGGAAGGCGCTTCTGAAGTGCTAGGAGCGTCTGGGCGAACAGGCTTGGCAGGAGAGAGAGTCATAGCGTTGAAAAATTATTCCTTCATTTAGTCAAACACGATTTGGAAGCCTTTGTTGCAGTTTGGAAACAGAGCGTGACAATCTGTGACAATTTTACCGATCCTGCTGTTGCTGGGGAAGGCAGTCGGTAATCTGCTCCTAACCAATGCCTGTGTGTAAAACAGATGTTACGGGGCGAAACCCTTCTCAGCAGTGGCCCGTCTACATCATTGAGCAATCACCTAAGATTGAAGGGTATACCCCTTAACAACGCGCACAGCTTTGAAGCGCCACTTTAGGCGTCAAAAGCCTATATGTCTGGGTGAACCAGGCTTTTTGTCTAGGACTTGCTGTTTTGACCGTTGGGGCTTGAATATTGCCGCTTGAATATTGTCATGGTGTCGTTATGATACGGCTGCTCAAAAATCGAATGGGTCGGTTAACTCCTGCTAAGCAGTTTCTGGCCAATGCGTTTTTATCCAAATGGCTGGCTGCTAAGACAGCTGTCTCTGGCCTGGCCCCTGGGATGATGCAACGGCTGAGGCCGCTCTCTCCGAAGTTTTTAAAAGAGCGCATGGTGTCGTCGAAACCTTTTGACTATCTTCCTTTCAAGTACCTCCCTTTCAAATACCGCACTGCTGAAGAGGGCCAGATAGACGGGCAGATAGATGATTATCAGCTGGAAGCCATTGCTGTGACAGATGAGCTGCCAGGCGATAGAGTCGTTACCTTGCCTGTGCGCTTTTTACGATCTCAAGGGCTGTGGGGCTCGCCAGGGGCGCGGGAAAGCAGCTACTGGGCTGAAAGTAGTGCCCCAGCTGAAACCCTTTGGAAAATGGTGACGAATTTGGCCGATCTGGCTGCCTGGCATCCCTGGATTACCGCTACCAATGCGCCACGTGGCCAGCAAGCTAAACCGGGGTTGATTTACCGGGCATTTGGCCGTTATTTGCCCCTGTCTACCCAGGTGTTTGTCGAGCGGGTGCAGCCTGGTGAATTGCTCAGTATTCGGCTGTTTCCCTTCCCTGGCTTGCAAGAGCGTGTGACCTACCGGATTGTCTCCACCACCCTGTGTGGCACCTGCGTGCTGTACTCCATGACGCTCAGTGGCTGGCTCTCGCCCTTGGCCTGGCCGATGATGAAGCCCCAGGCGACGAAAGTGGCCGCCGCGCTGGTTCAAGCTGCCGAAGATGCTGACTTTCATGCGAATGCCGCGCTGTATTCGGTAAGGGATATTTTTTAACAGGCCGATTAAAACGCTAGCTGGTTAAACGCTAGTTTTTACTGGATGCCCTGAATGTCAGCGGTCCAAAAGCGGCCCAAGAGAGGCTCAAAGTTTTACCAACTTTGGGTAAATATTTTCTGTGAATGGATATTTTCTCTCAACCAGAGTCGTTGGGCGTTAGTATTTTTAGTATTACTTCGCCATCTGTGCCTACAGTCCTACACAGAAGCTCCCTCCTAAAATAAATGATTAAAACACTCGACATCGAATCAGTCTTAGAAGTGCTCAAGCCCGTTCAAGACCCAGAGCTACAAAAAAGCCTGGTTGAGCTGAACATGATTCGTAACGTCACAGTGGATGGCGGCAATGTGAGCTTTACTCTTGTGCTGACGACGCCCGCTTGCCCCCTCAAGGAATTTATTATTGAAGACTGCGAAAAAGCGGTCCGTATCCTGCCCGGTGTCGAGAAAGTCGATGTGGAAGTAACGGCTGAAACCCCCGTTCAAAAGGGTTTGCCGGATCGCACTGGCATTGACGGGGTGAAAAATATTTTGGCGGTCACCAGTGGTAAAGGTGGTGTAGGCAAAAGCACCGTGGCCATTAACCTGGCCGTGGCCCTGGCGAAATCGGGGGCGACCGTTGGCCTAATCGATGCTGATATTTACGGCCCCAATGCGCCGACCATGATGGGCCTTAGCGAAGCGAATGTGACCGTGCAGGATGATAACGGTGAGCAGGTGCTAGAGCCAGCTTTTAACCACGGCGTGAAAATGGTGTCCATGGGCTTCCTTATCGATAAGGATCAGCCCGTGGTGTGGCGTGGACCCATGCTGAACGGCGTTATTCGCCAGTTTTTGTATCAGGTGCAGTGGGGCGAGCTGGACTACTTAGTGGTGGATATGCCGCCGGGGACGGGAGATGCGCAGCTGACGCTGGCCCAAGCTGTACCCATGGCAGGTGCGGTGATTGTGACGACGCCGCAGACGGTGGCGCTCTCGGACGCGCGGCGTGGTCTCAAAATGTTTGAACAGCTCAACGTGCCGATTTTGGGCTTGGTGGAAAACATGAGTTACTTCATTCCGCCGGATATGCCGGAGAAGAAATATGCCATTTTTGGTGCGGATGGTGGTGAGAAGGCGGCGGCAGAGCTAGGTGTGAGCCTACTGGGCAAGGTGCCGTTGGAAATGCCCGTGCGTGAAGGGGGCGATAATGGCCTGCCGATTGTGCTCTCAGCACCTGAGTCGGCCAGTGCGATCGCGCTAATGGATATTGCGAAAAAAGCCGCTGCTAAAATCTCGGTCGCTGCGCTAACCTAAATGCTGCATCGATTGACGCTGTACTAGATTCCTCACCCCGATTTCCCTCCCCCAACCTTTTGAGGGTGTTGGATTGTAAACACGCTTCCTTCTTCTAAACCCTTTACGCTGCTGCCATGACCTCGTACTCGCCCTACGTCCAGATGCGGAAACGCTGGAGAAGACTGTTTCAGGGGTGGCAAGGGGTTGACTGGCTGCTGTTTTTGCTGCCGGTGGGCGTGACCATTTTCTCCAGTATTTTGATTGGCTCCACCCAAAAGTACACGGGAGAAACGGGCTTTGCGGTGAATCATGCGGTCCTGGGTGCCGTGGGTGCGACCCTAGCGCTGTGGATTGCCCGTAGCCGCTACGAAGTGTTGTTGCAGTGGCGTTGGATTATTTATATCGCTACGATCCTTTCGCTGATTGCGGTGATGGCCATTGGTACCGAGGGCCTCGGTGCCCAGCGCTGGATTACGATTTTTGGCTTTAACGTACAGCCGTCTGAATTTGCCAAACTGGGGGCGATTATTACCCTAGCTTCAACGCTGAAAGATCGCGATGCACCGACGCTCTTTGGCATGGTGAAGGCGATTGGGATCACGGCGGTGCCTTGGGCGTTGGTGTTTTTGCAGCCTGACTTAGGGACGTCGCTGGTTTTTGGGGCGATTACCCTTGGCATGCTCTATTGGAGCGGCACCAATCCCGGCTGGCTGATTTTGATGATTTCGCCGCTGATATCGGCGATTGTGTTCCACATTTCACAGCCGGTGTGGATTTTTTGGGTGGTGCTGATGGGGGTTGTGGCCTTTCGCTCACTGCCCTGGTGGTCGCTGTATAGCGCGGTGGTGGCTGTGGTCATCAACCTGCTCTCGGGTAAGCTTGGCGAGATTATGTGGGGCGTGCTGAAGGACTACCAAAAAGATCGTCTGATTTTATTTTTAGATCCCGACAAGGATCCCTTGGGGGGTGGTTATCACCTGATTCAGTCCCGTATTGCCATTGGTGCCGGGGAGCTGTGGGGCAGGGGCCTGTTTCAGGGGACTCAAACGCAGCTGAGTTTTATTCCTGAGCAGCACACAGACTTTATCTTTTCAGCGGTGGGCGAGGAGCTGGGCTTTATTGGCGGGATGGCGCTGCTATTTGCCTTTTGGCTGATTTGCCTGCGCCTGGTGATGATTGCCCAAAATGCGAAAGACAACTTTGGGTCGCTGCTGGCGGTGGGCGTGCTCTCGATGATTGTGTTTCAGGCAGTTGTGAATATTTGCATGACTATTGGCCTGGCCCCGATTACGGGTATTCCGTTGCCGTGGATGAGTTACGGGCGCTCGGCGCTGCTGACGAACTTTATAGCGATAGGACTGGTGGAGTCGGTGGCGAACTATCGGTTCAGGCTGAAATTTTAGGTGGCTAGAGCTTGAGATGGCTAGAACTTGAGATGGCTTTTAGATCCTGAAAGTATAGATCCGAAAGATAGATCCTTGAAAGAATGTTTCGGACTAGGGGCATGCAGTAGCGCGTATTCTACTGTTGGAGTGAAGCTCGATTTATTGTTGGCTTATCCCCATGGCGAATATGTCGTATCAGCCCCCTGTGTCCGCTCTGCTCACCTATGGCGATTGCCAAGAAATAGATAAGCAATTTAAAGATCCGGAGCGCGATCGCCTCATGGAAGAGGTGATGTCAGCGGAGGGCAAAATAGACCGTGCCAAGCTTTCCCAAATAAAGGTTGTGCCCAGAACGGAGCGTTGGCCTAACTATGTCGAGGAGGTTGGGCTCACCCTAGAGCATGTGCCCGAACTCATTCGTATGATGGAAGATGAAGTGCTAAACGAGGCGATGGATGATTCGCTAGAGGTGTGGGCGCCGGTGCATGCTTGGCGAAGTTTGGGGCAGCTGCGGGCAGAAGAGGCAGTTGACTCCCTATTGACGACGCTGTTTAGATACCGTGATGCTGATTGGGAGCGGGAAGAAATTCCCTGTGTGCTGGGATTGATTGGGGAGAGTGCGATCGCGCCACTGACCACATACTTGGCCAAACGCCGTCATAAGGAATGGACGCGGATCGCGGCCACCGAAAGTATTGAGCGCATTGCCAAGGCCAACCCTGAGCTGAAAGATCGCTGCTTGGAAGTATTAGCCCATCAGCTGAAAGACTATGCCCGTGGTCCTAGAAGTCTCAATGGATTTTTGGTGAGTAGCTTAGTAGAACTTGAAGGGACTGACTACGCTGAGCTTATGGGAGAAGCCTATGGCGCTGGGCGAGTGGATGAGACGATTTGTGGTACTTGGCCGCATGTGCAAATTGATATGGGGCTCGCCAAAGAAGAGGACTTTACGTCTGAAGAACTGGAAATTCCTACACCCGAGTGGGCGAAATTTCTTGGCCAACGTCGTGAGGTTAAGCCCAGTGCCTTTGAGTTAGGCTTGCCAACTAAGCGGCCGGATGATGAGCTTTCGATTGTGTTTGGTGACGGGAAATTGCCGTTTGGAAAGCATAAAGCAACTAAGAACAAAAAGGGATTTGGCGGTGGCTTTGGGGGTAAGGCTAAGGCCTCGAAAAAGGGAAAAAAGAAATAGCCGGTGCTAAGCGCTGCGGTGGTAACTGCCCCTTTTCAAAACTCGGAGAGGCTGTTACCGCTGAGCTAGAACTCAGAAGCAGACCCTAAACAGGTGAGTTAATCAATCCAGGATGATCCTCGGGGCGCGGGCCGGGGGCAGGCCAGTGAAAACGGCGATCTTCTTCTTTAATAGGCATATCGTTAATGCTGGCTTCCCGACGCTTCATCAAGCCTTCTTCATCAAATTCCCAGTTTTCATTGCCATAGGCGCGGTACCACTTGCCCGAATCATCGTGCCACTCGTATTGAAAACGAACGGCAATGCGATTGTCTCCAAAGGCCCACAGCTCTTTCGTGAGTCGATAATCTAATTCTTTATCCCACTTGCGCTTTAAAAACTCACGAATAGTCTCTCTACCTTGAAACACCTCAGCGCGATTTCTCCAATGGCTATCCTCGGAATAGGCCATTGACACTTTTTGGGGGTCTCTGTTGTTCCAAGCATTCTCGGCCATGCGCACTTTTTGAGTCGCTGTTTCGAGTGTGAATGGAGGCACTAATTTGGGTGCTGACATGGGCACTCATTCCTTAGAACGGAGGGGATGAACTTATTTATGCAGATGATGGGAGGATGACGATAGGACAATCTTTAGAAGAAGTGGGATTTCCTATCGGAATGTTGTTTTGAGAGGGGTGTTTTGGCGGTGTTGTTTTAGATCTGTTATTGACTGGGGGGCGATAGTGGTATCCGGATGCGAAAGGTTGTTCCGACCCCTACTTGACTGTCAACTTTTATATCGCCTCGCTGCAATTCTAAGAATTGTTTAACAATGCTCAGTCCCAGTCCTGTGCCTGGAATGTTGCTAACATTTTTACCTCGGTGGAAGGGCTCAAATAAGTGGGGATAGTCTTCTTTTGGAATGCCGATGCCTTGGTCTTTGACTTCAAAAACAGCTTGGTGTTTGCGTTGGGAGAGCGATAGCTGAACAAGACTACCTTCTTTACTGTAGCGAATCGCATTCGATAAGATGTTGATCAAAATAGAGCGTAACAGCGTCTGATCGGTCTCGGCGATTAAGGCCTTGAACCTGCCGATAAAGGCCAGTTCCCTATTGTGATGCTGAAGCTCTGCGAGCAGTTCGTGGCAGAATTCTACGAGATTAATCGGCTGTGGCCTTAAGTCTAATCGCTTCGCTTCTAGCTTGCCGAGGACCAAAATATCGTCGATCATTTGGGTCATGCGCCCTACGTTCGCAGCGATGCCGAGCAGATATTGCTGCTTTTGTTCTGGGGAGAGTTTCTCGTCGTAGCGCTCAATGGAGGATACGGACAGGGCGATATTGTTCAACGGGTTGCGAAATTCATGGCACACCATGGAAACAAATCGAGACTTTAGGGCACTTAGCCCTCGCAGGTGTTCATTAGCGGTGTATAGCTCAGCGGCCCGTGCTCGGACCTTTGCCTCCAAATCTTCATTGGTTTGTTGGAGGACGGACTCTGCCCACTTTCGCTGGGTGATGTCGCGAAAGGTGACCACTGCACCAATTACTTGCCCCTGCTCATCCCGCAGCGGTGTACTGATGTATTCCACCGGAAAATTAGTGCCGTCCTTGCGCCAAAATATCTCATCGGTTACCCGATGGGTACTGCCATCTTTGAGGGCTGCATAAATGGGGCATTTTTCACGGGGATAGTGGGTGCCATCTGGGTGGGAGTGGTGCAATACCCGGTGCATGGATTGGCCAATCAGATCGCTCATGGCCCAATCGATCATGTTGGCGGCTGCCGGATTGACGAAAGTGACGTTGCCATTCAAGTCAAGGCCGTATACCCCTTCCCCAACGGAATTGAGAATGAGCTGATATTGACGACGCAGTGTTGCGAGTTCGTCGTGTTCTGAAGAGGATGGGTTTGAAAGGGACGGAGCTGAAGGAGATGTGTCTGATTGTGACAGGATTACACGATTCCTAAAGGGCACAGGGTTGAACACCATGTTGTCTCAAAAAGGGGAGCCATACTGTGACGAATTACACCACTGGCTTCGCAAATAAGGCGTTAACTAGAAGGAGTCGTCCAAGAATGATAGGTGCTGAAAGCCTTTACTCTCTTATCCGTATTAGAGACTTTTGATATGAGGGATTGATACCTCACCTATCCGTGAGTATCCGTTCCGTGAGTATCAGATCGAACCGGCCAGATCGAACCGGCCAGATCAAGCCATGCAGAAGGTTATCCATACAGAAGGTGTTGAGTGCGATGGTCACGAAAATTCTTGTTATCGAAGATGAAGATGAAACAAGAGAACTTTTCCTTCGATGTCTAACCTTTGAAAGGTTTAACGCTATTGGTGCCAAAAATGGCGAAACAGGTTTGGACTTAGCTCGAGAGCACCGACCAGACCTGATTGTTTGTGACATTATGATGCCTGGAATGGATGGCTATGGCGTGCTCTCAGCGCTTAGGCAGCAAGAAGATTTGTTGTCGGTTCCTTTTATCTTTTTGACGGCGAAGGTGACCATGGAGGAACTGAGGCAGGGGATGGCCTTGGGTGCAGATGATTATTTGACCAAGCCCTGTACAGTGGAGCAATTTTTGAGTGCGATCGCTACTCGACTTCGACGTAATCAAGAGATTCAACGTCTTCAACTGCATTACAGTGCGATAAAAGACAAAGAATGCTCGTACAGTGTCTCACTTTCAAGTATATTCCCTGATTGTCCTAAATTAGCCCCTGTTTTTCAGTTTATTGATGACCACTATCAGCAGCCCATTCACCTCAGTGATGTGGCCAGTGCTGCCGGGTATTCGCCCGCTTACCTCACGAACCTGTCCCAAAGCTACACAGGCCGCACGGTTAAAAAATGGATTACTGAGCGCCGTATGGTTCAGGCCCGGCAACTGCTCAAAGAGTCCGCCCACTCTGTGAAGCAAATTGCTGAAGAGATTGGTTATGCCGATGCTGGGTACTTTACCCGGCAATTTCGTAAGCTCCATGGGGTGACGCCAAGGACTTGGCGAAAACATGGCAAAAGCAGTGCCTAAGGAGTAGCTCTTAACATAGTCTAAACCTGGCGTTCTAGTGCAGCGTCAAGCCTACAAACCTGGCCCTCAACTTAAGCATTGACGCAGCACTAGTGTTGCGATGAGATCGTAATAAGAGCATTAAAAATCCCTCAAACAGTGTCTAAGTCCGTTTGAGGGATACTGGTGAGAAGGATGATTTAGTAGCTATCGTCGCCTGTGACGTTTTTAATCGCGAGGGTGTGGTTTTCCTCGTGGAGGCGTTCGGCGATCGCATCTCTCCAGTTCAGGCTAATTTTGGGATTGGCCAGTACCTGCTGTGCTTGCTCGCGACATTTCGCACCTTGGGTCATGTCCATCTCATCGATTCTGGCGAGATCTTCGTAGAGTTTTTGCAGGGGAATTTTTTGCTGAGAGACTTTTTTCAAGGTATCTGATATTACATCAGGGTTTATTTCAGGCATGGTCTAATTCTCCTGGTACTCGCTGTGCTGGTAATAATTGTTTTGGAAACAGGCTGCTTGTTACTGAAAAGGCCTTTAGTTTGCCTTAGGACTTAGTTCGCTTTATAGGGGCTTTCTCAAGAGGCTTTCTTAGGGGGCTGGCTACCGGCATTGTGGCGCTTTTGCTCAAGCACTGTAACCGTGTTGCTAAAAAGCTTTACAGAGCACCATATCGCTCGGGATATCTTTGTATTTCTTAAAAGAAAAAATGAAGGAATAGCGTCAAAATCGAGCTAGCAAAGTGTTTAAGGTCCACAGTTTTAAGGTCCCAGTTAACGTCCCAATCAGAGTTCTTTGAATTAAACTATGCAGCTATCGCCCCAAGAAAAAGACAAACTGCTGATTTTTACGGCGGCACTGGTCGCTGAAAGACGTAAAGATAGGGGCCTAAAGCTGAATTACCCTGAATCAGTGGCTTATATCTCCGCAGTCATTATGGAAGGGGCTCGCGATGGCAAAACGGTGAGTGAGTTGATGAGTGAAGGGACGACCCTGCTGAAGCGTGACGATGTGATGGAAGGCATTCCAGAGATGGTACACGAGGTTCAGGTGGAGGCAACTTTCCCAGATGGGACCAAGTTGGTAACGGTTCATAACCCGATTATGGATTGAGCTACTCTACGAGAAGGCTGAGCCTACGACTACGCTCAGCTCACGGGTTAGTTGCAATGTGAGCTGACTGTATGCGGTTTAGATAACCGAGGGTTGAGGCTTTTTCCTGCGGAAACGCTTTGTGAACGACTACGCTCAGCCTGCGGGATGTTCTGACCCCGGACGCTGAGCATAGTCGAAGCGTGAGATAGCTTTTTAGGGAGGTAAGTATGTATAAAGAGAATTCTGTGGAATCGATTCCTTTGGTGCCTGGGCAAATTATCCCTGGTAGTTCGGAGATGATTGAGTTGAATGCAGCCCGCACGGCCATCAAGATGGTGGTGAGTAATGTGGGCGATCGCCCGATTCAGGTGGGCAGTCATTTTCACTTTTATGAGGTGAATGACGGCTTGCAGTTTGACCGTGATAAGGCCAAAAAAATGCGGCTAAATATCACGGCTGGGACGGCGGTGCGGTTTGAGCCCGGTGATGAAAAAGAAGTTGAGCTGGTGCCCTATGGCGGCAGCCAAGAAATCTACGGGTTCAACGGTAAATATGATGGAGCACAATTGAAAAGCTAATGCCACAGTCAGGAATGTCAAGAGCGGCAGCGCGATTAGGAATTGGTGGGCCGGTAGGCAGTGGGAAAACGGCCCTGATAGAGGGGATTGTGCCGTTGCTGATGGCGCAGGGCATTGAGGTCGCGGTGGTGACGAACGATCTGTTAACGACCGAAGATGCTGATCGGCTAAAGCGTAAGGGATTTTTGCCCCCTGAGCGTGTGATAGGCGTGGAAACAGGGAGCTGTCCGCATACGGCGATTCGTGAAGACCCCACGATGAATCAGCTCGCTGTGCAAGATTTGGAGCTGTTGTTTCCTCAGCTCGATTTGATTTTGATTGAGAGCGGTGGTGATAACCTGGCTTCTACGTTCAGCTATGAGCTGGTTGATGCCTACATGTTCGTGATTGATGTGGGGGCCGGTGACGACATTCCGCGTAAGAATGGACCGGGATTTGTTCAGTCTGACTTAGCGGTGGTGAATAAGATCGATATTGCGCCCTACGTGGGGGCCGATTTGGATTTGATGCGGGTGCAGTCTGCGGAGTACCGGCAGGGTAAGCCTTTGGTGTATACCAATTGTAAAACCTTGGAAGGGCTAGGCGACGTGGTTGCGTTTATACAGGACACGTTGTTGTTTGGGCGCTCCTCCGGTTCAACATCCGCTCCCGAGTCGGAAAAGACGGCACTGGTTGGATAGGTAGAGGGCTATTCTAAAAAAACTGTTCAATTGTGGGTGAATAATGCCTTTGACTGCTGTGGTAGATGTTGTTGAGAAGACTCAAATTGAACATAGTGCTGATGCTGAGAAAACGGCTCCTCAGCATCAGTTAGCATTGAAATTGGGCTGCGATGAAGCGAAAAGGACAACCCTGCAACGTCGCTACATGGCTTATCCGCTTAGCGTTTCTCCGATCTTTCGTTTGGAAGAAAATGGCTCTGCCGCCTCCTCTACGAAGTCTGCCTCCTCTACGACGTCTGTGGAGCGAGCCTACTTGTATCGGATGAATACCTCGCCTGGTTTGTTAGCAGGCGATCGCATCGGGATGTCGTTACAGCTAGCTGACAATGCCCAGTTATACTTAGCCGATCAGTCTGCGACTAAGGTGCATGCTATGCCCCAAGTTGATACCCAGGCGACGGTGAACTATGACATTCGGGTAGGCGATCGCGCCACGCTAGAATTTTTACCCGAGCCTTTGATTCTCTTTGCCGATGCGACCCTGACGCAAACCACAGAAATTACCCTTCACCCAACTGCTGGGCTGAGCCTGGGGGAGATTATTTTGCCGGGTCGATTGGCTCGGGGCGAGGTGTATGAGTTTCGGAAATACTTCAGCCGAATTCGAGTGAAGTCTCCTGAGGGGCCGGTGTGGTTTACCGAGGCGATGAAGCTGCAAGGTAAGGAGAATTCGTTTGTGAAAAGTGAGCTATTTGCTAGCGGGCTTGTAATGGGGACGCTAATATTAGTCTTGCCAGAATCGGTTGCAACCTCAGATGCCTTAAATAGGCTGAGTGCTGGGATTGAGTCCTTTGCCGCAGCGCTTGGTCCAGTGAATGGCTCAGCGAATGGCTCATCTCATGGTCAAGTGGATTTGGCGAGTTCGATATTGCCCGGTGGTCGAGGGCTTTTTGTGCGGGCGATCGCGTCAGCGACGCGTGACATTCAATCTTGTTTTCGAGAAGCTGTAAATAGTGTAAGAACGGTGCGGCAACAGGTAACATTGCCCTACTCTTTATAGGACGTCCGTGGACTTGTGGTTACCTAGTTGATTGTTGTTTGGGTGTAGGTTTTTTGGGTGTATTTTTTGGCGTATTTTGAGGTGTGAGCGATGACTATTCTGCATGAAACCAGCCACAAACACACTAGCCATCATGAACACACCAAATTAGCCCCGTCGGAACTGGCTGAAAATTATTTGGGGAACGTGGGTGATAACGAGGCCTTGGCGGCGCAGGTGGCCAAGGCTCAGCAGGAAGGTTGCTGCTTTGATGTGGTGATTAGCCGCAGCGATCGTCGCAAGGGTCGGATTTTAACGCGCCTGTCGTCGGGGCAGATGGTCGGTATTGTGAAGAGTCGAGATTGGTTGCTGCGGGATGGCGATGTGCTAGCAACTGAAAATAATAATCTGGTGCTGATTGGCCTGCGAGAACAGAAATTAATGGCG
>JBCDAG010000157.1:0-15520 GCA_039186165.1 Cyanobacteria bacterium P01_F01_bin.53 | reverse complement strand
GATGATTGCGATCGGCAAACCGTTGGGTGCGTGCCAGTTCGTACTGAGCATTCCGCTCAACCATCTCCACCAGCTCGGCCTTGCTTTGGCGTTGGGGAATATCAATAGAAACTTTGCGGCCCTTTTGCACCGTCAGAAAGTCTGCCAGGATGTCACCTTCTGGCAAGTCATGCTGGGACAAAATTTCCGTCGGAATCTCTACGGGATCGACCAGGCGATAGTGCTCTTCTAAAACGCGCTGTAAAATTTCGCCGGGGGTTCCAGATTCCGCATCTGCGACAAACCCCAGTCGGCCCACCAATCGGCCCGCACGGATTTGGAAAACCTGAACGCAGGCATGTTCGTCATCGGCAGAGAGTGCTATGGCATCTCGAGAAATCGTATCGTCGGGCAACGCCACCTTTTGATGGGCTCCTAGCGTTTCGAGACCTTTAATCTGATCGCGGATCAACGCAGCTTTTTCAAAATCGAGTATTTCGGCAGCTTTCTCCATTTTGGCTGAAAGCATATCGATGAGTTCATGCGATCGCCCCTGAAACACCATCGCCACCCGCTGCACAATTTTGTGATAATCCTCCGGTGTAATCAGTTCTTGGCACACCCCTGGGCACTGGCCAATATCGTAGTTCAGGCAAGGCCTGTCCTTAAACAACGGCTGGCGGCGCTGGCGTAGGGGAAAAATTCTTTTAGAAATTTGCAGCGTTCGTCGTAGCAACCCCGTATCAACATAGGGACCGTAATAACGGCTCTTGGCATTCTTACGACGCTTACGCGTGATAAAAATACGCGGATAATCCTCCCCCCAAGTAATGCAAAGGTAGGGATATTTTTTGTCGTCTTTCAGCAGCACATTAAAGTGCGGTTGGTGCTGCTTAATCAGGTTTGCTTCTAGAGCCAGCGCTTCAGCTTCCGTATCGGTCACGATAATTTCAATATCCGCGACCTTTCGCACCATGGTGGCAATGCGAGGCGTATGGTGATGAGCTCCATCGCGAAAGTAAGACCGTACCCGATTTCTGAGGCTTTTTGACTTACCAATGTAGAGAATTTGGTCCGTCTCATCCTTCATAAAATAAACCCCCGGCTCCTGGGGGATTTCCTTGAGCCGAGCTTCTAACCGTTCAGGGTCTTGCACAAGCGTATTAGCAGAAGAAGCAATAGACACGGGTTAAAGCGATAGATGAAAAGTAAAAACAAACGGAGCCGAGGAAAACAGAACTACAGCGAGAAACGTTTCGTACGCTCAAACCGCTTCGCAGTATCGTTCAATCAAATTCGTTCAACAAAAAGCGTTCCATAAAAACAGATCAAGACCTGAACGAAAAGACAGGTCAAACAGCGCTAGAGCACAGCTCATTTTAAGGGTTTTCCCGAAGTAAAGAAGCCTACTGGTCTTTAAGAAACATACCTAAATCAAGAAGTTTTAACAGATAGGTTGTCACAATCCCCCCGTATCAAGGAAAATTCTAATGTATAAGACATCACAGATTATTACGTATGTGCCTTGACATCGTATCTGAGTGTCTTGATTGGTGTGTCTCTTGATTGGAATGTCTTTATTAAGGACACTCCACCCAAAAACTATCAGCTAGTAGATACTATCCGTCGGTCGTCATACCCACCGATAGCCATTACTTATTGGTAGTGAAATAGGCGGGCAAGGCCTATCCGTATTTATCGTCTCTCGCAGTTGCATTCTAACGAAGAAAGCACCACAACCTGTGACCGAACAGTCGCCAATAAGGCAGCCGCAGCTGTTGCCTTATACGGCCTTCTGTGAACACCTCCCGTTCCTGTCAATCGATCCACTTTTTATCTATTTAGCACTTGTGAACATTCAAGAATTTGAAAGACAGTACCAAGAGTCGGTAAGCAAAATCCTCAACGATCTCCAATCGATGGCGATCGTCTCTAACCGACTAGAGTCAACCATTGTAGAGGTAGGCTCATCGGTACAAAGCCTCAATAAAATGGTGGAAGATTTTTTAAAGCAGCAGCCAGAGTCTCAATTAGCCATGAAACATAAAGCAAAAAACCAGTCAGAACAACGCATGGGATAAGACAAGGTTTTGCCTGCTCAATAGGAGCTGTTCAATAGGGCCACACTTACTGAGGTTCACACTTCAGTAAGCCCAAGGTCCGCATGACCCAAGATTCACATGGACCCAAGGTTGAATAGAGCCAAGCTTTAAAGCCCAGCCATTCAAGAACTCTAAGATCAAGCCTCCTCAAGCTCAAAGGCCTGATGATTAGAGGTCCAATGGTCATCAAGCAGGTCGAAAATTTAAGACCTCTGCTGTCATCCCGCCCCGTCCAGGGGTTTGCGGAAAAGTTTTTTCTTCTGTTGCCATTAACTGCGCTACCGAAGCACTCAGGTCACTGGGCAAAATTGGCTTCGTTAGGTAAGCGTTAGCACCTAGCTGATATGCCCTGCGTTTGTTGCTCACCAAGGTGTAGCCGCTCACCACCAGGATGGCGAGGTGTTGCCACTGCCGACGATTTCGCAGCTCTTCAATAATGGTGTAGCCGTCAATCACCGGCATCCGAAGGTTCAGAATCAGAACCTGGGGTTGAAACGCTTCTAGACTTTCAAAAATTTGCTGCTCATCGCTCAGCTGCTCATCGTTTAAACAGCGAACACTGTAGCCGCACTGCTCTAGGTAATCTGCAAACAAAATACGATTGCAGTAATCATTTTCTAAAATTAAAACCCGACCTAATAACTGCGCAGAAATCATGATAGTAAACGAACAGAATCGGCGAGTGGCATGAACGCCTTATCTCGCAAATCGAACGGCATGAAGTTTTGAAAGCTTACATGTATTAAAAATAGTCTTTGATCTAGAAGGGCTATCTAGAAAGGGCAGTGCTAACCTTATACATATCAAGTTCCCTGCCCAGAAGCACGTAGAGAAGTCACACGCTGTGCATTAATTTACACATGCTTAAGGTCTGCTTTAAAGAAAATCGACAAAGAAGCGACAATGAATCCATCGCTATCAACCCATTACTGCAGATTACGTCGGGATTAGACGTCGGGATTAGTTTGTTAGCGACGGATTAGCGACGCAACCGGCAGCAACAAACTCACCAATTTTATGGATAGCGGCTGTTATTGCCTCAGGCGACTGCACCAGGGCAAAACGCACATAGCCTTCACCAGAAGGCCCAAACCCTCGCCCTGGGGAAAGGGCCACGCCGGTATGGGCCACTAGCTCCTTACAAAAATCAATAGAGTGCGTCGCCCAACCGTTCGGCAAATCAGCGGGGAGTGGCGCCCAGATATACATTGTGGCGTTGGGCGTTGGCACCTGCCAGCCAATCGATTGTAAGGCGCTCACGGCTGCGTCACGACGGCTAGAAAACGTGGAGACCATGTGGGTAACGCAATCCTGTGGGCCAGAAAGAGCGGCGATCGCACCCCGCAAAATCCCTCGATACTGGTTAAAGTCCACGGTCGCCTTCACCTGCCGCAGCGCTTTGATTAACTTGGCATTGCCAACGGCATACCCCACCCGAAAGCCGCCCATGTTGTAGGACTTAGAGAGGGTAAAAAATTCGATGGCAACCGACTTTTCAGGATCTGCTTGAAAAACAGACGGTACGGGCTCGCCTTCGAAGTAGAGATCTGCATAGGGAAAGTCGTGCACTAAGACGATGTCATGCTGCTGACAAAAGGCGACGGCTTCTTGGAAAAAAGACAGGGGCGCGATCGCTGTCGTCGGATTGTGGGGATAGCTGAGCACCATCATCGTGGCTTTGGCAGCCACCGAATCAGGAATATCTGCCAGCATAGGCAAAAAATCATTCTCAGCTAACATCGGCATCGGATAATTTTCCCCACCGGCCAAGTAAACTCCCCCCACGTGGGAGGGATATCCTGGATCGAGCAAGAGGGCGATATCGCCAGGGTTCATCACCGCCAAAGGCAGATGGGCCGTGCCTTCTTGAGAGCCAATCAACGGCAAGACTTCCGTCTCAGGATCCACTGAGATACCAAACTTGGCTTCGTACCATTGGGCAGCGGCAACCCGCATATCTTTGGTGCTATTAAACAGGGCGTAGCCGTGGGTGTCAGGATCCTGGAGCGCTTCGGCGATCGCACTGAGCACATGGGGTGGGGTAGGTAAATCGGAGGACCCCAGGGATAGATCGACAATGGTTTTACCTGAGGCGATCGCCTGCGTTTTTGCCCGATCCATATCGGCAAAAACATTGGTTTGCAATGGGGCAAGACGATCGGCAATTTGCATGAGGTTAACTCAGTAAAAGGGGCTGGGGAAGCTACAAAATTAGCATCCCCTACCCAGAAATGAACCCAGGCAGGGGAAACAATGTTTGGTCTGTGCACGTAACCGTTGAAAATCAGATGATAGCCAGCCGTTTATTACAGACTATCTAACTCTGTTTTAAGAGCCTCTAGCTCAGCATCGACAACCGGATCAGCGACCTGGTCAGGCGTCGCCACAGGTTCATCGGCAGCGGGCAGAGCCTCTTGAGTAGGGGCCGCACCACCCAACATTTGAGCTTTCATGGCTTCTAGCTCATAGTCCACATCGCTACCGGCTTCTAGCGTGGCAAACTGACTCTCTAAGTCCGCACCGGCTAGTTCTGCAGCGGCTTGGCCACTGGCTTCCATCATCATGACCTTTTCTTCCATGCGCTCAAATGCGCTCATGGCTGAGCCCGTGCTCAAAGAGCCCACGCTCTTTTGCAGCTGCTCGTTGGCCTTAGCCGCACTAGCGCGGGCTTTGAGCATGTCTTTCTCGGTTTTCGCCTCAGAAATTTTGCTCTCTAGGGCAATGAGCTGACGCTTGAGGGTATCGACATTCCCGGTTTGCTGATCGAGCTGGCTCTTCAGGGCAGCAGCGGTTTCAGCCTGGGTCTTTTTGCGAACGAGGGCTTCACGGGCCAACTCTTCGTTGCCTTTTTGGAGGGCAAGTTGGGCGCGTTGCTGCCAGGAGTTAGCAGCATTTTGAGCTTTATCGGACTGCTGCTGTACGCGCTTTTGGGATGCGATCGCTTTCGCAACGGCTTGGCGCATTTGTACCAAGTCCTCTTGCATATCAATGATGGCCTGATCCAGAATTTTTTCAGGATCTTCAGCAGAGCTTACCGCCGCATTTAGGTTGGAGCGCACCACCCGACTAACGCGATCAAACAGTCCCATGTCGTTTTTTCCTCAGTTCTTGAAGCGAAATAACTAAACCCACCTTACGCTGATCGCTTACCGATGACCTCAGCAAGGTTTGCTACTGGTGTGGTTCCAGTATATACAGGGCGCTGGAAGTAATCAGCCGTAACGCACAGTGGAGATAGCCGTCCTTTTTTATGCAGTGACTGCATAAAATTCGCAATCTAAACAGTGGCGACGAGCATTCTTGCCCTGTATTTATCAAAAGATACCGCAGGAAGTAGAGGAATTCCTGATTTTTTCACCTTACGTTTCCTCAAAATTTTGGTGTAGAAATTTTGGTGCGGCAATTTTTGATGAGGTATGAATGGGCCGAGGAACCGGAGACCTCCCACGATTTTTTCTACGAGTGGCACTTATCGAGGGATGGAATCAGATGCGTCTCGGGGCGCAAAGCTGTGTGAGTAACACCTGCTTGATAGGCGGCGATCGCGCCTATGGCCTCTAAATAGCTGCCAACTGAGATTGCTCGAATCCCCAAATCAGCCGCCCGCACCGACATCGTCGTACTATTGTCGCCCACTGCAATCACCTGCCCGCCTTGTCGATTCAGTAGGGGCGCAAGGTTCATCACCGCGCTACCACCAAAAGCCGTAGCCGGTACAATCACCGCATCCACCTGGGCTGACCAAATCACAGCAGGGTCCACCGCTGGATGCGCTTGAGAAATCGTTGAATCAGCAACTATCCCAGGAGATGCCTGATGAGAATGAACATCGCCACGATCACGGCCGCCGGTCCCAGTGTGCACATCAGTGAGCAAATCAGCACCCAACTTTGAACTTACGAACTGCGGGGCGCGACTTAATCCGGCCAACACACAAGGCAAAAACGTATAGCCCAGTTCTTCTGCGGCTGACCGGGGGGAAATGCTGGGGTCTAGCGGAATCGGGGCAAGCGCTGGAGCATGGGCACAGGGGATCTCAAAGGTGCGCACGATCAAGTGACTAATGACGGCTTCGGCACCGGCTAACCCATCCACCCCTTCGCCCTGACGGTAAGCCTGTAGCGCCGCAGACCCTTCATCGTCAGGGAAACGGGCAATAACGGCGATCGCGCCCACCCCAGCCTCCGTAATTAGCCGTTCCGCAGCCCGCAACAAACTGTCAGGATTTTCCAACGTCCCCCAAGACGCCCCCGAATCAGCAGTTTTCAGCGTCACACCCAAGGGCATATCAGTCACCACATGGGCACTCACATTCAAGCCCAGGGTCGCCCTCGCCGCATCCGCAGCCTGAAAATGCCGCCACCGTAGCTCCGCTTCCATCGCCTGATCAATGACCAGGCCAATCGCATTTTGATGAACAGGTTTAAGTCCCCAATGCCCCGCCGCAAACTGATCTAAGCCGTAGCCTTCAACATAGTAGGCATTCTCCATGGGCCAATACATTTGCGCCCCATTCATCACATTGGGATGGGTGATGAGTCGATCCGTCACTTGGGCCACAGCCCTCGCCACCGGCAACGCATCCCCGGCATAACCACCAATCGCTGCACCGATACCAGTAGGGACAATCAGTACCGTCGTGTGTGACCGTTTTAAGTGCATCTACAGCAGAAATAACTCAGAAAGGATTCGCAGGGAAAGAAATCCATGGGCCAACGTCAGTCAAGCAGGGTAACCACAGCTTCCACATGCGCACGCTGGGTTGCTTGGTCAACCGAAGTAATCGCCCAACGAAGGGGCACACCATAAACCGAAAGTTCGTCTTCTATGTGCAGGCAAAGAGCATCGGAACGCAGAGGAATAGAGCCCTTACAAACAGCCTTATGCAGTTGGTCAGGAGTTTCTTGTAAAGACACCTCCATCGCAATTAACTGTGTTCGCATACTATCCACAGAGAAACCGTTCACAGAAAAATCGTTCACAGAGAAATCGTGTGCCCATGCCGTTTTCTATTCCGGCTGGCCAAACTGACGGGCATAGACCTCATCTTCTTTTTCAGTTTCTATCTTGAGATCGGAGGTGGGGATAGCAACACACAGCAGGGCATAACCATCCGCCTGAAGCTCAGGGCTCACGCCCATGCCATCCTCCTGATTAACAGTGCCTTGTGTAATCATCGCCGCACAGGTTGTGCAAACTCCCGCGTTACAAGAGGTTGGCAAATCTAACCCTACCGCCTGGGCCGCCTCGAGCACCGTTTGGTCATCGGCCACCTGAACGCTGTGAACCGTTCCCTGATGGTTAATATCAGCTGTAAACGTTTTGCCCATGTCTCTTAAAAGTTATTTTTGTCGCGTCTGCCGTGTGTAGGCGGTCTCTTTTTCCTCGCTAACGAGCCAGAAGCCGAGCCTACAGAAGACCCCTTTTTCAAATCGGTCCTTTAAGAGGCTACCTGACCGGGGAAAGCACGATCAAATTCTTCAAGCAAATCATCAATTTCTTCTAGGGCCTGATTAATATCAATCCGCAAAGTTCCAATACCGGGTTGCTCTAGCAGGCGCAGCAAAGACTCACGCTTAGAGCGAATCATCTCGATTCTGGTTTGGAGGGCTGAAAATTCCATAACAAACGGGACTCCGATGTGAGTTACATTTCTTTATAGGATAAGCAAATTTGGTCTTTAGTGCATCTGCACCTCTGCTTATGTCGGAGTGACACAAAAAGCATACGACCTATAGCGGGTCTTACCGACTCGATTACAGATAACAAAGAACCTTTTTAAGGAAATAACGACCACCATGATTCGAAAAATCCCCCTCGGCACCGTCCTCCTCATCGTCGGTGGCATTCTGACCGCAGTCGGCTTCGTCGCCTACGCCCAGGAAAATGCCACCCTTAACCTAGTGGGATTTTTCTACGGCGTGCCCATTTTGCTGGGGGGACTCGCCCTACGTGCGGCAGAACTAGAGCCCATACCGTACACCAAGCTCACCAGTGAAGCCGTTATCGCCCTGCGCGAACAAGCAACCCAAACCCAAACCCAGGTCCGCAAAGACGTCACTCGCTATCGCTACGGACAAGAGGCTCACCTCGACGACACCCTAGAGCGCTTAGGCCTAAGCCCTAACGACACACAGCGACCCGTCCTAGAAGGTCTGCATGAAGAGCAGCGAGACGGCGCCTATACCTTGGTCCTAGAATTCGACTCACCTTATGTGCCCTTTGAAAAATGGCAGGAGCAGCAGCCTAAAATCGAGGCCTTCTTTGGCCCTGGCATCACCGCAGAAGTCGCCCAACCCGACGAGCAAAAAATAGAAGTCGCCATGAAAGCCGTCATCGCTTAATCGCCGCACATCAGAAACTTTCTAGAGACCCAAATCTCTTTATACCAACCGGTGGCTGAGCGGAGTCGTTCGCTCAGCGTCTCCGCAGGAGATAGTCACTTTTCCAATCGCACCGCATACCACTGCACCGACTCACCAGGAGCCGTTTCAAACTCACAGTGGGTTTCTAGCAAGTACTGGGCGCGGGCTTCATCCGTAGGCTGCTTTTGCAGATCTGGAGGAAGTTCGCGCCCATTGTTTTGCCCGTAGGCTTGAAGGATTTCTGTCAGTTTGTCTATCAACTCGGGCGGTGTTAGGAATGTCTCAACCGCATCCGGCGTTAGAAAGACGAACATGTCCTCGCTGTACATCATGGAATCGGGCATGGGCTGGGGCTCCTATGACACGCAAAAAAAGAAAGAAAAACAAAAGACAGACAAAAAGGACAGACAAGATGCCGGGAAAGACAGCGACAAAGGTACGGCCCCTTGACAATGGGCAGGAAGGGTGGCTTGCGATGTTAATTAACATGTCAGCAT
The DNA here is from genome assembly GCA_039186165.1 of Cyanobacteria bacterium P01_F01_bin.53. Taxonomy (GTDB): domain Bacteria; phylum Cyanobacteriota; class Cyanobacteriia; order Phormidesmidales; family Phormidesmidaceae; genus Phormidesmis. Next base: position 6,577 of record JBCDAG010000157.1, on the reverse strand, counting down.
TTGAATCAGAATAAGTCGATTTCTTTAGAGTCAGCCACCTTCTCGAGGTTGCGGTGATAAAATTTCTACATATACACCGCAATCCCGACCGGGTTACCGGGGATTCAAGTGACATCAGCAACACCCCGGTCATAGCGCCATTTGTCCATAACGCTCTCCCTCCGTATTCCCCATGGTTCACACGCCTATTAAGCCAGCCGAAAAACCAGCCGAAAAGCCCGCCGAAAAGAAAAAGAAAAAAGTTTCAAGCCTAGAAGGCATGAAAGAGCGCAGCCAGTTTCTGCGGGAGCCCGTGGCGACTGAGCTAAAAGAAGACACCACCCACTTCACCAAAGCGGGTATTCAAATCCTCAAGTTTCACGGTTCCTATCAGCAGTACGACCGCGATAACGTCGTGCGAGGTCAGGAAAAGCCCTATTCCATGATGCTGCGCTTGCGTAACCCAGGTGGCTACATTCCTCCTGAGTTGTACCTTACCTTAGATGATATTTCTAACAAGTACGGCAACGGTACCCTTCGCGCCACAACTCGCCAGGCCTTTCAACTCCACGGCATTCTCAAGAAGAACCTGAAGGCCACCATATCAGACATTATTCACAGCATGGGCTCAACCCTAGGTGCCTGCGGCGACTTGAGCCGCAACGTGATGGCACCGCCTGCGCCCTATAAAAATAAGCCTGAGTACGTGCTCGCGCGCAAGTACGCTACCAACATTGCTGACCTGTTAACCCCCCAAACCCCTGCCTACTACGAAGTATGGCTAGATGGCGAAAAAGTGGTCACCACAGAAGAAGATCCGGCCGTCGTCGCAGCGCGAAAAGGAGGTCGAGTCGCCACTGACTTTGAATCCTCCATCGAACCGATTTACAACACATACTATCTTCCCCGTAAGTTTAAGTGTGCGGTTACGGTGCCTGGGGATAACTCTGTAGATGCCTACACCCAGGACATTACGTTTGTTGTGATCACGGACGAGAATAACGAGCTACAGGGCTTTAACGTGATGGCAGGCGGCGGTATGGGCCGCACCCACAATCAAACCGAAACCTTCGCGCGAGTTGCGGATCACATTGGCTATGTGGACAAAGACGATGTTTATGAACTTGCCAAAGCAATTGTCTTTACCCAAAGGGACTACGGTGAGCGCTACAACCGGCGCTTAGCTCGAATGAAATACTTGGTGCACCATTGGGGCCTACCAAAGTTCATTGCCGAAGTCGAAAAAAGATTTGGCAAAAAGCTTGAGCCTTATAGGGAGCTACCTGAGTGGAAATTTGAAGACTACCTAGGTTGGCATGAGCAGGGCGATGGCAAGCTGTTTGTAGGCGTGCATGTTCGCAATGGCCGGGTACATAACAAAGGGAAATTGCGCAACAAGACCGCACTCAAAGAGATTGTTGAAACGTATCAAATCTCTATGCGGGTAACGTCTAACCAAAGCGTCATTCTTTGCGACATTGAGCCCAAGGACAAAGCGGCCATCCAGGCAATTTTGGACCGGGATGGCATCACGCCTGATAGCAAGGTAGATTCGCTAGAGCGCTATTCGATGGCTTGCCCAGCCTTGCCGACTTGCGGATTGGCCGTGACTGAGTCGGAACGGATTATTCCTAGCATGTTGCAGCGAATGCGCAAGCTGTTGAATAAGCTGGGGTTGCGCAAGGAAACCTTTGTTACTCGCATGACCGGTTGCCCCAATGGATGTGCGCGCCCTTATATGGCAGAAGTAGGCTTTGTGGGTCAAAGACCCAAGTGCTACCAACTGTGGTTAGGCGGGAGCCCGAATCAAACTCGATTGGCCCGTCCTTATATGGAAAATATGCACGAGGATGATTTGGAGAAGACCTTGGAGCCGCTGTTTGCTTGCTTTAAGCAAAACCGCGAGAAGGGTGAGAGCTTTGGTGATTTTTGCGATCGCTACACTTTCGAAGCGCTGCGGACCTTCAGCGAAACCTATGTCCCTGCCAAACCCGTAGGGTCGGGTCGCCGCCGCAATCGCGTGGGCGTCTCCGATGTGCTATTTGCCAAAATGAAGGCGAGGGCAGCCGAACAAGGCAAGAGTCTGGCCGATGTGCTGGAAGAAGCCATTGGCAATAGCTTTGACTAACGTGTGACTAACGTTAATCATTGACGTTAATCATTGAGCTGATAAACCATTAAAACGGGGGTGCTTTTCCGAGTGCTCCCGTTTCAGTATTTAATGGCAGGGGATTAAGATCCCTGAAAACATTATTTCCATAACAACTGTGAAATTCAAAAGCACGCCCAACAGCTGCATTCAAGTCGATGGCAAAGAGATCTGGATCAGTCGCAGCGTCACAGTCTTGCCCGTTCTCTTTTTTGTGAGTCAGGGCGTTCGCTACGTGCCCCTAGGGCAGCGAGGCGAAGACTTACCCGATGGCGTGGGCCAGTGGGGATTGCCTGGGGGCTATTTGGATTATGACGAAACGGCAACGCAGGCGGTGTACCGAGAAGTTTGGGAGGAGCTAGGACTCGATATCCCTCAGCTGATTGAGGAGTTTCGTTTTGAAGGGGATTTGGCCCATCCTTATGAGGTGTACAGCACGCCCTTGCGCCGACAAAATGTCACGCTCAAGTACGCACTCATGTTTCACTTGGACGATGCCGAATTGCCTAGGCTAGATCCGCAGGTTTCTAAAGGGGAAGTAGTAGAGGCAAAGTGGTTTGAGGTAGAGAGTGCGATCGCAATGAACCTGGCATTCAAGCACAATGAGGTCATGGCAGATTGCCTCAAACGTTGCTATCTCAACAATTTGGATTAGGGAGAAACCTCACGAATCCCCCATTCCAAACCACACGGCATCGAATGCGGGCGCAATCTGAGAGAATTGAGAAAGCTGCTCACTCTGTTTTGAATATGACACCTGCCGCCAACAGCAAACCGACCTTGCTACCGCAACCCGAAAACGACGAATTCCTTCGCATGGTCAAGGGGCAGCTAGCAGAAGGCAGCTTTGATCGCACCGATGAGCGTATGATTGTCCAGCTGGTGGAGGGCTTTGGAGACACGCGTGGCATGGTCCGCCTCGGCTTTGCAGAAGCTCTAGAGGAAGTGGGCAAAGCCGCAACCCCTGCCTTGATAGACGGCCTTGCCCACCACGAAAATCCAACGGTGCGCCGGGCCTGCGCCAAAACAATGACGCTGATCGCCGATCAAACGACAATTCCCACGCTGGTGCATTCACTCCTCCACGATGAAGATACGGTGGTCCGAGGTTCGGTCGTTGGTGCATTAGCCGTTATGGGAGAAGCCGCGGCTCCAGTGCTCATCGAAGTTATAGGCTCGCCCGAATACCCTGACAGCTCGAAAGGACTCGCTACTTGGGGGCTTTCTTTTGTTGGCACAGCAGGCGCACCGCATCTCTATGAAGCCATCAGTGCTGAGTCAGAAGAGGTCCGCAGTGCAGTGGTCGGGGCGCTTACCAGTGTGGTACAAGAAGAAAAGACACCACGGGCCTTGGATCTAATTTTGAAGGCGCTGAGCGATTACTCAGCCATGGTCCGTTCAGAAGCGGCGGCGGCCTTGGGCAAGCTCAGCAACACAACTGTGATTCCGCAGCTAGCGACGGTACTGACCGACCGTGATGGAGACGTACGCAAAACGGCGGCCATGGCGCTGATGAAAATTGGAGATGCTAGGGCGATCACGTCAATTCAATCGGCCCTGAACCAAGAAACCGATGACGCCATTGAACCCGTGTTTAAACTTGCGATCGCTCAGCTAGAAAAAAAGCAAGCAGAGGAAGACAACGGCTGGGATTAATAATCTTAAAGGATTAATCCTTTAAGCACCGTCAGGAGAGTCGTAGAGCCAAAGGTTTTCTTGCCTTTTCTAACTATTCCGCAAACTCCCCTTCGCGGCTCGCTGTGACATCAGGGTTTCTAATCGAGACAAGGCGCTTTCAGCTGTTTCACGAACGTAGCTGTCTACCGATTCATCTGCGATCAGATCACGCAGGACCTCTAAAGCACGCGGATCGCCGATGGAGCCCAGCGTATTAGTGATGGTTAGCGCAATCGCTACATTATCTGTGGTTTTCAGCGCATCTAACAGCGTGTCCACCGCAGGCACACCAACCTCACCTAAAGACATTACCGCTGCGATTTGCACCACCGGATACGGGTCCTCCATCGCTTTCCGCAGCCCGTCTAGCCCTTCTTGCGGAAAGGGCTCGTCAGGATAAAACGCAGCAATTTGGGCCATCGCCTTTGTGCAACTCGCCCGCACCGTGTCATTTTCATGGTTTAGCATTTGCTCCACCACCGCCGGCACCGAGTCCATCCCAATCGCCCCCAAGGTTTTCACCGAAGCCCGGCGATATACTACATCCTCTTCGCCAATGGCCGACATTAATCGTGGGATGGTGTTTTCATCACGAGTTTCCACAATTTCAACGAGGGCACGTTGACGCATCCGAGGATTAGGATGCTTGAGCTGTTCAAAAAGAGAATCGACGGCCATGACTTTTAAAAATATTTGCTTGAAAGTATCTGCATTACGCAGGAAAAGGCTTAAACGAAACTATAGCGTTGGTCACTTGGCTTGAATACAAAAGCACAGACAAAACCACTCTGTAGCAACGGGCCAAGTGACTCGCGGCGTACGTAGGCGGAGCCTTCTCTTTGAGTATGCATCCGCACACCGCTACATGCACAAAAAGGAGCACAAAAAAGACTCCTGGCGAGGCCCTAATAGAAGGGTATCAGCCAGGAGTCCTTTCACTTCCTGACGCTCAGGCTAGCAAGCTAACCTAAACGACTCAGAGGCGCATAGAGGCCTATGAAAGGGAGTTGATTACATAGTCGATCAGCGCTTTGTACTCGCCCAAAGCCTGTGGGCTCATGTCACGAGGCGCACAACCACGGTCACGTGTGAACTGCATGGCAGCTACATAAGGAGCTGTAGGCAAGTTCAATGTGCGATACACTTCACGTGCACCCGCAATGCCCCATTCGTCCAAAGGACCAGTGCCGCCAACTACCAAAGAGTAGTTGATGAGACGGAGGTAGTGCTTGATGTCGCGAAGGCACTTGTCCTTCTTAACTTGGGTGCTACCTGCTTCTTCGCCAGAGGTTAGGTAAGGATACTTCTTGAAGCAAGCATCGTATGCTTCCTGAGCTACCTGGTCGATACCAGCATTTAGCTTCTCAGCAGCTTCTAGGCGAGCAGCCGCACGCTGCAAACCACCTTGAACTGCCTGAAGGTCGGATGCTGCTGGGAAACGTCCAGCTGCATCAGCCGAAGCGATTGTCGAAGTAACAACTGATTTCATGATCTATTTTTCTCCAATTTGATGTTCTTGATCGGTCAACTAACAAAAGTCGAGTGCTTCATCTGGCACAACTAATCTCTTTCGAGTGACTAGCTGATTGCAGATACAACACGATCAAAGTAACCAGCTGCTTCAGAAGCTAGTGCAGAACAATCGCCTTGGGGCTGATCATTCTTGTTGTAGCGACCGCCACCAGCTGCTTCGCTGTTGGAGCCTGTGATGTGAGCTGTGCTGGACGCCTTCATGATGTTTACTGCACGGGCAGAAGAACCAGTTGGCACGCCTAGAGCAGCGTAAGTCTCCTTAAGACCATTCAAGCAACGATCATCGAGTACGGAAGCGTCGCCTGCGAGCAATGCGTAGGAAACGTAGCGCAGGATGATTTCACCGTCGCGGAGGCAAGCTGCCATGCGACGAGTAGGGTAGCAGTTACCACCAGCTTGAATCAAGCCAGTGTTCTCACAAATCATGCCGGAAACTGCGTCGGATACGATGCAGCTAGCGTTGGAAGCGATGGAGCTTACAGCATCCAAGCGCTTGTTGCCTTCAGCAACAAAGCTCTTAAGAGCAGCGAGTTCACCACCACCGATAGCGGAAGTCTTAGTGTCAGCCGTTACAACGGCTCTAGAGAAAGCGTCAAGCATCTAAGCTCTCCTTCTTCGTAATACAGCAACTAGCCTTTGCGGCCAGTGAAATCACAATAAAAGATGAAGCGCCCATCAGTCCGCTTTATGAAAAACAAAGCAACAATCCGTTACAAAGACCCTCCAGAAGAGCTCAAACCCCAATAGCATAGGGTAAAAGAGCCTGCTCAGAAAAATCATACTTTTGTTACACAAGCACATATAGCCTCAACATTTTGAATCATTAGGGCTTTTGTCCATGTACCAAACAATGCGTCGAAACCGGATTGAAACATCACATGTCGACTAATGGGCTTCGCAGGTTAGTGGACCTCTTGCTGGCAAACCGCAAATTGGTGGCAAACTGCAAACTATACCGAGCGCCAGCATTGGGAAGCACAACAAGGCAATAAAAAGCCGTTTCAATCATTGTGATTGAAACGGCTTTGTTTACACGTAGCTATTCAATTTGAGATTGGCTATCGCCTGCAATATCATCTGTCACCGACCCTGATAATGTCAGGAGCATGGCCCAGAAAATGCAAGGACCCATAGCGAGAAGATGATATTGCCGCCAATCCCATGAACAAGGCGCTTGGGATATCTTCAGAGCCTAACGGTCTAATACTCTTAGAGGGCTAATCCTTTAGAGCTCTTTTT
>JBCDAG010000156.1:0-15701 GCA_039186165.1 Cyanobacteria bacterium P01_F01_bin.53 | reverse complement strand
GCTCGCTGGAGAACTCTCACCTGACAAGTCCCGCTGCTACTGAGCAACTCCAGATGCCTGCGCTCCTCATCCTTGAGGTGAATCTCAACCCGCTTCATAGCTCCGCGTATGTTTCATTGTTTTATACTTACTGTACTAGTGTTAGGCAAATAGTGTGTAAGTCACCAGCGTTAGCTCACCAGAAAAATCCGCAGCAGTGAAGTCGGCCTTGGAGAAGTCCCAAGTAGAGAAACTGGTGTCAAGGCGACTGGTGAGCCCCGCATGATGAAAGAAGCCACCCCATCAAGAACACTGAAAATATGTGATCTTAGAAAGTTTTGGCGAAGATTCGCTCGCTAATCAATGTCTACTGGTTTATAGCTTCAGCTGTCATGGCATAGTGAAATAACGATTGATGAAATAACGATTGAAATGACTCTTGAGATACTCGACAGCGTGTCTTTTTTATCACCTCTAACATGAGCCTCTCCCCCTAACATGCTCAAAACGCGCAGATCACTCCTCGCAGCAGTGATTTTAGGATGTTTTATCAGTGTTGCCGCAGCCTATGGTCAAGCACTGACCCTTCGTGGTGATCGCTGGTTAGCCGTTACAGAAGTGACCGGCCAAGTGGAGCTCATGACAGCCCAGGGCGAGCGACGTCAGGCAGTGCCAGGAGATCGCTTAGTCAGCGTGGGCGATCGTCTACTCACCGGAGCCAATTCCTCAGCACGCCTAGAGATCGATCAGAAGGCAGGCTACGTCAGCGTCGCTGAAAATAGCCAGCTGCGCGTGCAGACATTGAGCATTACCACAACCGGCGGACGGGTCACCGAAATCGCCGTCACGCTAGGCCAGGTTCGACTACGCATCAGACGCCTCACCAATCCCGATACCCGCATAGAAATTCATACGCCCGCAGGGGTCAGCGGTGTTCGGGGCACGGAATTTGGCGTCGCCGTACAACCCAATGGACAAACCGGCGTTGCCACCCGTGAAGGGAGCATAGCAGCTCGCGCTCAGGGGCAAACCGTAATGGTCACGGCAGAGACACAATCCATCATTTATCCTGGTGAACCGCCCACGCCCCCGGCCCCTCTAACAGACGACCCTACGCTCCTTATCGAAACGCTCGCCAAAATTCCAGGGACTCGCAAAGCTAGGGTTGTGGGCTATACCGATAACGTCAATTTATTAGAGATCAACCAAGAGCTGCAAACCTTGGAAAGAGACGGTAAATTTGATTTAGAAGTCAGCCTCACGCCAAACCGTCGTATTGAGGCGCTTGTCACTACACCTTTGGGAACGGAGCAACTCTACGAGTTGGTTGTGCCGTAATGCAATTTAGCAGACATGTTAAAGGGCTAAACCGAATGATGCCGGGCTTAGTAGCAAGCATCCTTGTTGTCGTGCTCATGAAGCTCCATGCCTGGCCGCCCTTAGAGCGCATGGTCACCACCCAAATGATGCGGTGGCGGGGACCAGGGGCCTGGGATAACCGCATCGTCATGGTCAACATCGACGATAAAACCCTCGATGAGTTCGGCCAATTTCCCATCTCGCGCAATTATTATGCCGATCTGTTGTGGTACCTGCGCGAAGAAGAAACCAGCGTGGTGGTGTTTAACCTATTGTTTTCCGATCAGGTCGCCGCAGGCGATCTGGAAGCCAGCAGCGCGGCCAATGCCCAGCTCGCCGCCGCAATGAGCGCCCATGGCCGGGTTGTGATTGGTCAGGCGTGGGGACGTAGCGGCGAGGAAATTAAGCCCGTTGCGCTCTTGGCCGATACGGCCATTGCCTCCGGTCACCTCCGGCTGCAAACCGACCCCGATGGCATTACCCGCTGGGTAGATGTCACGGTCGAAGAACTTCCCGCCTTGGGCATTGCCGCCATCCAAGCCTACAGTCTGGATCAAGAGCTGGTGAGCATTCCCACCGACGTTCGCCGCATCCAAATAAACTGGCCTGGCAGAGCTCGAAAACTCAACACCATTAGCCTGGTGGATATCCTCGAAGGTCGGGTGGAACCCGGCTACTTCAAAGACAAAATTGTCATTGTTGATTATGGTGCCACCACAGGCCAAGCTCAGCTTCGCACGCCCTTTGACCAACGCACGCCCATACCCGGTGGCTATATGCATGCCGCGGTGATCGATAATTTATTGCAAAAAAGCTGGCTGCGCTCCCTGTCAGAAAATACCCTCACCATTGCCTTACTAACCCTGGGACCTTTGTTGGGATGGGTCCTTTACCGGCGAGAGAGCTTGGTACAGCTGGCCACCGGCATCGGCCTGGCCATAGGCTGGATTTTTCTATGCTATGGCGCACTGACCGTGAACTATCTGCTACCGGTGGTGACGCCGCTGATTGCGATCGCCATGATTGATGGTGCCGTGATTGTCCTAAGCCGTTTGCAATCTAACGCGTTGCTACAGGTCCGCTCGGCCTTTCTCAACACCATGAGTCACGAGATTCGCACCCCCCTCAACGCGATCGTGAATCTCTCAGAAATGCTCCAAGAGACCCCCCTCAATGAGCGGCAAAGAGAGTTTGCCGACACGATTAACAACAGTAGCCAAACCCTACTGGCACTGATTAATGACGTACTCGACTTCTCTAAAATTGAGTCCGGCAGACTCATGCTGGAAGAGTATCCGGTTAATCTGCACACCACCCTAGAGCGCAGTATTGAAATTCTCGCTCCCCGCGCCGCTGAAAAAGGGCTAGAGCTGGTGTACTCCATTAAACCGTCTACCCCAACGGTGATTATGAGCGACCCGGTTCGGCTCCAGCAAATTTTGCTGAACTTGCTCAGTAACGCTGTGAAATTCACTGACGAGGGCGAGATTGCCATCCAGGTAGAAGCCCTGCCCATCCCCCGCCAATCGACCTCGATATTCTCCATCCGGCGATGGCGATTCACCCAATATCTGAAAAAGCGACTGTCACGAGGATTACGGCCACAGCGACGGCCACAACTCGGCCCTTCACAACTCGGCCCTTCACACCGCAGCCCTTTACACCGCAGCCGTCCACAGTTAACAAGTAAGGCTGCCAACAATCCCAACACTAGCAAACAGCTCAAGCTCAATCCAGCGCAGTCCCTTAGGCCATCCCTTAGGCAACAGCAGCAGCCCCCTCCGCCAAATACTGAGGGACCCCTCCCAACAGAAACAGGGCAACTTCAAGTCCACAAACATCAGCAAACCATTCCACTCGGTGACCAACCCCTGTATCAGATTCGTTTTACCGTCAGTGACACCGGCATTGGCATTCCTTCTGAACAAATTGGACGGCTCTTTACACCGTTTAGTCAGGTCAGCGCAGCAACCACCCGAAAGTATGGTGGTACGGGCCTCGGACTCTCCATTAGTAAACGCCTTAGCGAGCGAATGGGCGGCAACCTTTGGGTCAAAAGCTACCTGGGCGAGGGCTCTACGTTTTACTTTACGGTGCAGGCCCAACGTGCGAACACGCAGGCACTACGTCCTAGCGAACTCCGTGGACTCGCGGGCTCTCGCATATTGCTCGTGGATCGCAACATCACTCGCAGGGCTCGCCTGACTTGGACACTAGAGCCCCTCGGCATTAGCTTGGCTCAGGCAACGTCCCTCGCAGAGGCCCTCACCTTCCTACAAAACGAGCCGACCTTTGACGGCATGATCGTCGATGCGGCCATCACGCCCATGAAATCGACAAATGCAATCACGCTCTCCAACCTCCGCCAAGCTGCACGCAACCCCAAAATACCGGTGATTATGCTGTGCTCATTGCAAAGAGAAACGCTGAAACTCAATCCTCTAGCAAAAAACGAACCAGACCACGGATCACAAAACAAACCAGCCAGCAAACTGCCCAGTAACAGTTTTCCAAAAGATATCGCTGCTGCAACAGCAACAGACTCAGAGGAGAACGTTACGGTTCTGTGGAAACCCGTCAAACAAGTCTCGCTTTACCAAGCACTTCAGGCGTTGTGTTCAGTGGGCGTCAGGACGTTAACGGCTAATTCGACGACTCAGAAAAAATCAAGCCCCCCACTATCATCCACCAGCCTAGCAACTACTCCAACTATCACATCGTCCAACGCATCACAATCGCGGTCCCTCGAAGAACAAAGGCGTCGCACTGCCCTCAGCATTTTGATTGCAGAAGATAACAAAATCAATCAGCGGGTTGCCATCCGGCTGCTAGAAATACTTGGCTACCAAGCCGATATTGCAAACTCAGGCATAGAAGTTCTAGCAGCCTTAAAAAGGCAATCCTATGACGTGATTTTGATGGATATGCGCATGCCTGAACTAGACGGCATCGAAACAACTCGTCAAATTCGCCAGCTCCCCAAACATGCCAAAACCTGGATTATCGCTATGACGGCCAATGCCATGGCAAAGGACCGGCAGCGTTGCCTGGAATCCGGGATGGATGACTACCTGAGCAAACCAGTGAAGCGCGAAGCTTTAGACAAAGCCCTTCAGCAATGTCCTGCGATGGAAAAACTCGCCGCCAACGAAGCCAACGAATTAGAGAACGAACCGACCAATGAAGCCACTCTCCCCTCACCTGTTTTACCGACAACAGAGTCGACAGCTATAGAAACAAGCGCGATCGTTGAGAGCACGGTCGCTGCTAAAGAGCACAATCGCTGAGCTGTAACAGTTGATTCGAGGCCATAAATCGCCTAGGCCACTTCCTAGACCGCTCTTCAGGCCGCAAAAATTGTCGCCTTCAACACCTCATAGCAATTGCGAATCGCCCCTAAATGCGCAATTTCGTATCCGTGGGTATTCTCCGTGGGAAAGGCTAAACACGCCCCCCGCGCCACATGGCCAAATTTCATGGCAATGGAGGCATCACTGCCAAAGCCGCTGATGGTAGCAACTTGCAACGGAATATCCACCTGTCGGGCCGCGGTCATAATTTCCCGATTCAAGCCTTCGTCATACAGGCCATAGCTATCTTGTGAAAACAACGCCGGGGCCGGACCATCTTCCAGTGGGTACTCCTTAGATAATGGACAAATCTCCAGCGCAATTAGCTGATCTAACCGCTGACGTTGGGTGAAATACAGTGCGCCAATTGCCCCAACTTCTTCTTTGGCAGAGGCCACCAGGTACACATCAATCGGGGGCTCTTTTACCTGCTCCGCTAACGCCAGCAAAATCGCCAATGAGGCCTTGTTATCTAGGGTGTAGCTGGCAATGTGATCGCCCAGGCGAAACGGTCGTTTCCGGTGTTTGCCCACGACCATTCGTGTGCCGGGACGGACGCCCGCGGCCTCTAGTTCTTCGTCAGAGAGTTTTGTTTCTACCCAGGCATCTTGCCATTCCACCCCCGTGCCTTCCTGCTGCACCTTTTGCGGCGACTCGTGGGACACATGGCGCGATCCAAAGCTGAGGATGCCGCTAATGGTGGCGCGATCGCCCAGCAAATCCACCACCCCTTCGCCATACACCCAGGGGAAAGCACCGCCCAACGCCCTCACAGCCAGCCGACCATGGGGCTCAACCCGCTTTACAATGCCGCCAATTTCATCCTTGTGGGCGGTAATTGCCAGGCTTCGACTACGCTCAGCCTTCGGGTCAGGTGAATTGGGGACGGCTGTGGTGTTTGAGCGGGCGCTCTCTGCATCGGCATAGTCTGGGCTTGCTGGAATGCGCACCACAATGTTGTCTGCGGCATCCTGCCAATGCTCTACGCCCAACCCCTGAAGGTGATTGAGCAGATAGGTGTTTACTTCCGTTTCCACTCCACTGGGCGAGTGCAGCATTACCAGCTCAGCAATCGTTTCAAAGAAGCGGTCTTCACTCCAACCGTTAGCCATAAAACCTAAGCGTCGTCATCACTAGCATCTATCTGAGGCGATCGCAGCTCAGCCGCCGTAATCCCCTCAGTCGAATTGCCAAATCGCCAAATGACCGCCGCCGCCTCAGACCGAGTCGCCGCCTTATCAGGCTGAAACAGGGTGGTGTAGTTAAAGGCCCGGCGAATATTGGAGAAGTCGCCATTTTGGTGATCGGCCAGCACGGCCTGCAAAGCCCGTGGCTCAATTTTGCCCGCGTCTTGGAAGCCCCAAGCTTGCTGCACCGCTGCCGCTGTCGCCTGGGGTAGCAACTGGCGAGTATCGAGGGGAACTTTCCATAGCAGCAAATCTTTTCGAGTCAGGGGAGCATCCGGGCGAAAGGTTACTGTCGTGCTGCTGCCCGTCAGCGGACTGGGGATAATGCCTGCTTCTGCCAAGCCCTGAATCGCGTCAAAATCGGGGTCATTGACCTTCACATCCTGAAAAACTGGCTTGGCACTGGAAACACCAGGGCTGATTTTGCGGGTGCGTTGCCCAGAATAAAAACGGTTATTGGCCGCCAATAACCAACGGGCATATTCCCTGCGAGTTACCGCCTGATTGGGCCTAAACTCATCCGCTTTAGGAGGTGCCGGAGCGGGCTTAGGCTTAGCAGGCGCAGCAGCCCCGTCAGAACTATCTCCGTCAGAACTGGCCGTACTGGGCGCAGGGGTTGGCGCTGCCGCAGGTGGACGAACTTCCAACAGTCCAAGTTCGAGCAGGTCCACCAGGTAGGGCTGCAATTCCTCTGGGGCCTTGGCGAGGTCCGTATAGTCACCACCCACCACCTTAGGGTCTTCGGATTGCGCGGTGGCCTCATCCTCAGCAGGCTTAGCCTTTTTGTCATCATCCGCTGAGCTATCCGATGAGTCCGCTGTACTAGTCGCAGGCGTCTTTGCATCATCAGATGAATCAGGCGTAGTCGTGGGCTTAGTTTTGCCATCCCCAGCTTGACCGTCCGCATCTGCGGTGCCACCTGTGGGCGTTTTCTCATTATCAGCAAGTTGAGGGTCGGGCTCTAGTCTTTGACCCAGCGTGTCACCCAGCTGACTACCAGAACATCCAGCTATTACAAACAAACAAATTAGAGACCCTGAGAGCAAGGAAGCTCGCTTTAAAGACAGCCAAAACCGATTAGTCAAAAAAGTCCGAGTCATTACCAGCGCCAAAAATTTGAATGCTTACAATATGGCTCTTACGCTAGCGTACTATTGGTCTTCCTTTGAGAGTTGTACGAAAATCTATAATGTCTACCCCATCACGCGAATCGAGCCTCGACCCCGCCAAAGGAAACACCAGAGAAGCCACCAAAGGCCCGGTCATTATTGACTGTGATCCTGGAGTAGATGATGCGATCGCTCTCTTGCTCGGCTTTGGTCATCAACTCCCCATTCAGGGCATCACCACCGTCGCTGGCAACGTGCCCCTATCCCTTAACTACCGAAACGCCCGCAAAATCTGCACCCTAGCAAACAAATCAGAGGTGCCCGTATTCGCAGGCTGTCCACGCCCCTTACTCCGCCCCCTCGCCACCGCAGAAGAGGTCCACGGTGCCACGGGCCTGCAAGGGGCAGACCTACCAGAGCCGACCGCCCCAGAGCAAGCCCAACACGGCGTTGACTACCTCATCCAGCAGCTGCTCAAGACCTCAGAGCCGATCACGATTGCGGCCCTGGGGCCGCTGACCAATCTGGCCGTCGCCCTGATTAAATGTCCGCAGATCGTCAAGAGCATTAAACAGCTTGTAGTCATGGGCGGCTCCCGAGGGCAGGGGAATATCACCCCATCCGCCGAGTTCAATATGTATGTGGACCCCCATGCCGCCCAAGTGGTTCTCACCGCAGGCATTCCCACGACCTTGATCACCCTCGACACGACCCACCAAGTACTCACAACCTCCTCGCGATTAGACGCCATCCGCGCCATCGGAGGCCCCATCAGCACAGCCGCAGCGGGTATGCTCGCCTTTTATGGACAAAGTGATTTGGAGCGCTATGGATTACCAGGTGCACCGCTGCACGATCCCTGCGTGATCGCCTATTTGCTAAAGTCCGAGCTATTCACCACTCGCCGCGTTCAGGTTACCGTAGAGACCCAGGGAGAAAACACACTCGGGCGAACCGTGGTGGATTGGCATGGTGATGGCAGCAACTCCACGATTCAAGTGGTAGAAAGCGTAAATACTGAAGGGATTTACGATCTTTTGCTCACAGCACTTTCTGCGCTTACGGAGAATTAAGACTCAATCTTTTTAATTCCAGAGGATTGAAGTTCGAGCCATTGAGAGATAGACCCAATAAGCGCTCGGACCATTGAGAAAACACAATGGTCCGAGCTGTCAACTTTCAAGCGCTAGCACCGAGCATTCTTGATAGAATTACTACCAATACGCACCCCACAAAATCCCTAGCAGGCCATGGCTTACACCACCGCGCAGTTGTTAGAAATTCTCGACGCTGAGATGAAAGCAGCCGTGCGGGGCGATCGCCTCCTCCACAACGACGATCACCGCCTAGAAAATCCGGTCATCACCAAAGCCATCGGCCCCCAAAAGCTCAGCCAAATCTACGCCTTCCAAGACTTCCGCGACCAAATTCACCAGTATCAAATCGCCGAAGGCGTCTCCGGTATCGTCTGGCGCGAATGCAGCTTCAAAGATCACAGCATCCGCTTCCCTGAAATTCACCCTCAGCTCACCGCCACCGCCGAAGACAAGCTCCGACTCGGCGCAGCCAAAGGAGCCGTGATCGCTTTTTGGAAAAAGGCTATCGGGGGACTAAATCTTTGGCGGGCTGGGAATCCTCCCGAGCCGATTGAGAGTGATCGCGTTGAAGCTCTCATAGAAAACGCAGAATGGGCCGATATAGAAGCCACCCGCAATGAACTGTATTTGCTGCTGTGCTGGGGCAATCCGAAAGAGAGCTATTACGCTTGGGCTTATCCTGATTCAGGGTGTGATCGGATTATCGCCACACAAACCCAGCCCAGCGGCATCAAGGTGTAACAACAGGTACAACAGCAGATGTAACGACAACACCTCACTCACTCCTTTGGCTGCTTCAGAATATCCAAAGAGATTAGGTGAGAAGCCCCAGAAATACCGACACCAAAGAACGGAATTAGAGCCATCGGTAACACTGTAATGACGACCATCCTAGGATCTTGCAGTAGCAGTGTGTACGTCACCCCCGTGCCAACAGCAACAACAAAATCAGCAAAGCCAACGAAATGGAACCGCCTGTAATCTTTAGGGGTTCGATGTTTTTTCGCGGTCATAAACATCGCGTGGGCACCAGCGATAAAATCACCCACCCCAGCCAATATCCAAAACACCCCTGGCAGCTCTCCGCGAAAACCAAAGTAGAAAAACAGCAGAGCCGCCGGGATACGCCACATATGAAAAGCAACGATACGGCGCTGCCCAACATAACGAAACCAAGCCTGAAGCGCTGAAGAACGGAAATACAACAGCGTCGGCAGCACAATCGTCGAGACAACAATTAACGCAGTCACCGACAGCTCTAAACGAGACAAAAATCCTGACTGAGCAGCAATAGAAACCAACACCACCCAAAGCGAAAGACATATGCCCAAGCACAGCGAGACTTTGCGATTCGGAAATTGATTATACATAGTTATTCTTTGAGTCATTTTTGCTTAGCCTCAAAATAAGTTGATATCAACCTAATCGGAAAATAAATAAAGTCTTGGAGACCACGCCTTCAAAGCATCTCAGTGCATCCAGCGCATCACCTCGAAGACAATCCTCCCACACACCCTTAATCAGCCACTTGACGAAGCATCATGAGTAGCTGCTCACCCTCACCCCCTTCGGCAGAAAGCCCTTCTAGCATTTGGTCTTGAGCTGTTTGCCAGAGCGGCAATGCTCGCTGGAGCAAGGTTTTCCCCTCCAGCGTCAGCGTCAGAAGACGACTCCTAGCATCTGAGGGAGCAGGCACGATGTCCACTAACCCTCGCCGCTTCAAAGGCTTGATGTTGGCCGTAATCGTTGTTCTATCCATCCCCATTGCCTGGGCTAGTTGACCAATAGACGGTGGATTAGGGCGAGCCAACGCCACCAACAGTGAATACTGTCCGCTGGTAATTTCCAGGGGACGAAACACCTCGTCAAACCGTCTTGCAACTGTTCTAGAAGCTTTTTGCAAGTGTAAGCATAAACAAGTCCGCTGAACGTGAGCGACCTGTTTGGCAACCTGTTTTGGACTAGGGTTTGTGTCAGTCATGCACCCATTATGTTGATATCAACGTATTGTGTCAAACCTTTCTGTCAGCCATCGCGGTACAATCAGCTCGAACGACCGAAAAAGGCACAGCCACTTTCCACCGATCGTTCATCCTCCATGCGTTCATACTTTTTCCCATGCCTATTGCCGTTGTCACTATCGAAACCCACGGATTCCCCGCCTCCCTCGCAGCGGCAGATGCCATGGTTAAAGCAGGCCGAGTCACCCTGATCAAAATCGCCCCGGCTGACAGTGGTCACCAGTATGTTGTGGTTCGCGGTCCCAATGCGGAAGTGGAAAGGGCTCTAGAAGCTGGACTCAAAGCAGCCAACGCATGCTATGGCGATGGCGCTTATGCACACACACTCATTCCTCGCCCCACGGCAAACGTAATTCAAACACTGGAGCTAGATTTCACGGAAGATGCCATGCCCTTCGCCGAAGAAATGGGGTTGGTCCCGCCGCAATCATAATCCGCACAAATAGTCCGTACTGGTAGCCCATACTGGGCGCATGTCCTAAGCACAGACAGTGGGCAGGAAGCAAGCAATAATTTGTTTATATTTGTGATAAGTAATCACGATGTCTGAACCCAATTGAGGCCGTGACCCTTCTCCCGTACAATCATTGATGGAGTTCATAGCGGCAATAGCATGGCCTCTATACAGTTTAGGAGAGCATAGATGGGACAGGCAGTTGGATCACTTGAAACCAAAGGGTTTCCCCCCGTATTGGCGGCCGCAGATGCCATGGTGAAGGCCGGTCGAGTGACCCTCGTTAGCTACATTCGAGCTGGGAGTGCCCGGTTCTGCATTAATATTCGAGGCGACGTTTCAGAAGTTAAAGCGGCTATGGAAGCCGGCGTGGAAGCCGCACAAAATGCGCCCGGTGGCGTACTTGAAACTTGGGTTATTATTCCTCGTCCCCACGAAAACGTCATTGGCGTTCTGCCTATTCAGTTTGATGAGAGCGTTGAGGCTTTCCGTGAAGCTGTAGAAGTGCCCATCGTTCCTGGTAGCAGCACCAGTGGGCGTCAGCTACCCTAGGCTAGACATAAGGTCGTCGAAATAAAGTAATAGCGAACCCGGCAAAAGCAGTATCTCTCCCTTGGATTGGTACTGCTTTTGCTTATCTTGCGGCTCTGTTGACAGCGCTTATTGTTTTGCAGACTTATCAGGGCTTGCATAGTTATCTATACTTAAATACAGCCGCGAAATAATCAAATTTCACAGCTCCCCCATAAAAAGCTTCCACCGTTAAAAAACTCATACCAGCCCCATGCCAACGCTTCTTACCGAAAACACACCCGAGACCTTTCCCCTAATGGCTGTGGTCGGTCAAGACTCGATTAAGTTTGCACTGTTGCTTTCAGCAGTCGATCCTGGGCTGGGCGGTGTGGTGATTGCAGGTAGGCGAGGCACGGCTAAATCAGTGCTGGCACGGGCACTTTACCAACTCCTGCCCCCTATCGAAATTATTGAAGACTCTTGTAACTGTGACCCCACCAATCCCACGGAGTGGGATGACGAAACCGCCAGCCGTATCGCTGCCGATACCCCCATTGATGACTTGCCCACCAAAGTGGTCAAAGCTCCCTTCATTCAAATTCCGTTGGGCGTTACTGAAGATCGGCTGCTGGGCTCGGTTGATGTGGCCAAATCGATTAGTACCGGTGAGAGCGTATTCCAACCTGGGCTATTAGCAGAAGCGCACCGGGGCGTCCTATATATCGACGAAGTGAACTTGCTGGACGATCAGATCAGCAATCTGTTGCTGTCGACCCTCACCGAAGGGCGCAATCAGATTGAGCGGGAGGGCATTAGCTTTCAGCATCCCTTCAAGCCGCTGATGATTGCGACTTATAATCCTGAAGAAGGGAATCTACGAGAACATTTGTTGGATCGGATTGCGATCGCCCTTTCGGCAGACACCGGTCTCACCCTCGAAGATCGCGTTGCTGCCGTAGAGCAGGTCAACAACTTTAGCAACAACCCCGCCGCCTTCCTCGCTGAGTACGAAGAGGATATTGACTCACTGAGAACGCAAATTATTTTGGCCCGCGAGTGGCTAAAAGATGTGGTGATTACCACTGACCAAATTAACTATCTGGTCACCGAGGCCCTGCGTGGCGGTGTGATGGGGCACCGCGCCGAACTCTTTGCCGTAAAAGTAGCCAAGGCCTGCGCCGCATTAGATGGCCGCACAGAAGTTGTTGCTGATGACCTCCGCAAAGCCGTAGAGCTGGTGATTGTGCCCAGGTCCAGCGCAGTACCGCCGCAAGAAGATGAAAATCAGCCACCGCCTCCACCACCACCAGAGAACAATCAAGACGACGCCGAAGACGATCAGGACAACGAGTCGGACGAGGATAACGACGATAACGAGGAAGAACAAGAGGAGCAACCTGAACAGCCCCCTTCTATTCCCGAAGAGTTTATCTTCGATGCCGAAGGTGTAGTGCTAGATGAGTCACTTCTCTCCTTTGCGGAGTCCACCACAAAGCAAGGCTCCTCCGGTAAAAACAGCGTCATTTTCTCCGATGAACGGGGCCGATACATTAAGCCCTTTATCCCCACAGGTCAGGCCCGCCGCATCGCAGTAGATGCCACCCTTCGCGCCGCTGCCCCTTACCAAAAAGCCCGCCGCGAGCGCGAACCGAACCGAACAGTAATTGTTGAACAAGGTGACATCCGGGCCAAGCGCCTCGCCCGCAAAGCCGGTTCCCTGATTATTTTTGTGGTGGATGCCTCAGGGTCCATGGCCCTAAACCGCATGCAAAATGCTAAGGGCGCGGTCTTAAGTCTCCTCACGGACGCCTACCAAAATCGAGATCAGGTCGCCCTCATTCCCTTCCGAGGTGAGCAAGCTGAAGTGTTATTGCCGCCCACACGATCTATCACAGCCGCTAAACGTCGCTTAGAAACCATGGCCTGCGGCGGCGGCTCGCCGTTAGCCCACGGCCTTATGCAGGCTGTGCGTGTTGGCACCAATGCCCAAAAATCAGGCGATGTGGGCAGTGTGGTGATTGTTGCGATTACCGACGGTCGCGGCAATGTCCCGCTCTCACGCTCCTTGGGCGATGAGCCT
This sequence comes from Cyanobacteria bacterium P01_F01_bin.53, assembly GCA_039186165.1. Taxonomy (GTDB): domain Bacteria; phylum Cyanobacteriota; class Cyanobacteriia; order Phormidesmidales; family Phormidesmidaceae; genus Phormidesmis. The sequence goes on along the minus strand of JBCDAG010000156.1, from coordinate 2,552 downwards.
GAAGAGGGCGATGAAAAGCCCGATATTAAAGCGGAACTGCTGGAGATTGCGGGCAGCATTCGCTCGACCGGCTACCAGACATTGATTATTGATACCGAGCGAAAGTTTGTTTCCACCGGCTTTGGAAAGGAACTAGCCAAGGTCGCTGGGGGACGATATTATCAGCTGCCTAAGGCGACCGATAAGGCGATCGCATCCATGGCCCGAACAGCCCTGGCAGACGCGAAAGCTTAGGGGCAGACTTCAGCAAAGGCATCCCGTAAAAACAAAATGTCGTTCGGCTAGAGATCCCTAGCCGAACGACATATACCTAGGTGCAAAGAGCTATCAGCACTTCGCTTTAGACAAACTTAAACGCGCTGCTGTTCAGTTGGAGATTACCTCCATTCTTAATCACCGCGATCAATTCGTCTGATTGACCGGAAGGGTTATCGATAAAGAGGCCACGCCCATTTTCTACACCACTAGGTGCTGAGCCGAGTCGGTACTTACGATCGTTATTGAGCTGAATGCGATCGCCTTGGGCCTGATTAAAGTCAGTAAGGAAAGCATAGTTTTGTGCCCCTACCGATCTTGCATTACGGTCATCGTAGAAAACTTTTGAAGAAGTTCCGAGGACAAAGGTGTCTCTACCCCTACCGCCCGTCAAGATATCTTTCTCTTTCTTATGGCCGCTCGAAGTTCCTTGTAATTTATCATTACCATCGCCCCCAGAGAGCCGATCATTCTGACCACCACCATAGAGCTGGTCAGCACCTAAACCACCTGAGAGATTATCGTTTCCGCCATTTCCTTCAAGGCGATCGTTTCCGCCTTTGCCATCAATATAATCATTGCCTTGAAAACCAACGATTTTTTGGCTTCGAGAACCGCCAATTAATCGATCAGCACGTGCAGTTCCTTTGATAAAACGACGGTTATCTAAGCCGGGCGTTGGCGTGGGGACAGGTGGTTTAGGCGTAGGAGGCTTGGGTGTTGGTGGCTGAGGGGTAGGGCTAGGATTAGAGGTGACGTTGCCCTTGCCAAACAGTTGCGTCCAATAACTGTTGTAGTTGACACTACCTGTATCGTTCTGCAAAAAGTAATAACCCAATCCAATCTCGTTATATTGGGTGTTCAGCATATTAGCTCGGTGGCCAGGACTCTTAATCCATCCATTGACCACATCTTCCGGCGTGCGATAGCCAGCTGCAATGTTCTCTCCAACAAACCCAGTCTCATAGCCTTCTCTTTTAGCACGATCTGCGGGGCTAGAACCATCCTCACCTTGGTGGGCAAAAAAGTCTCCTGCGGCCATCGTTTGGCTATATTTCCTAGCGGCCTTGCCCAAGTTGTTATCAAGAGCCAGTGCCTTTAGGCCATTTTGCTTACGAAACTCATTAGTGAGCTTCAGGACTTCTTGTTCAAATGCACTATTCTGCATGGATTTCTCTTAAGGGATATAGGTACTAAACGTGAGTCCCAAAGAAGCAATCAACATCCCCGCTGTACCAGCTCAAAACACAGGCTCAAAAGTCATAACCAAACCCACCAGTGGACACAAGCCAATACATCCCTAAGGCATAGAGACATAGCGCATAGGCATGTGCACTTTTATGGGCAGCAGATTTATGAGGAGTAGACCTCAGCCAGGTGTGGTCAAGCGATGAGGGGATGCGGTATTCTGTCGTCCACAGCAAACCCCCTATAGGCGGGGGTTCTTTTCATAGCTGGGGATCTGAAGTGTCAACGGCCTTATTTTCAAACTATTTATGTGGGTTGAAATCCTTTACTCCTAGGATAAAAAGACCGCGATGTTGTGAGTGATGATGATCAGGCTTCTTTGGGAGGAGATGTCCTACTCGCGGCTGAGCGTTTTGGTTGGTGTAACCGTTAGCATCAGCTGCAATTAAAACTACGGGTTAGACTTTCTCTATCCGGAGAAATATCAAGTGCCCATGAAGTCGCTTGGTCAAGTTAGGCTCCCCGTCACGCATCGCAAGTTCACCATGCACAGTGATGAAAGCGTTTAAACAGACATTAGGAATTGCTCAAGAGCCCCTGCGTAAGACCTATAGACCGTTCGGTTCGTCTGCTAGGATTACTAGTCCTAGGTTGGAGCCCCTGCATCCATTGGCTGTACTCATTGGTTTTATTTATTTGTCTTATTAGCAAAACTGTTATGAGAGCTGTTGAAACAGGACTAAACGACGAGGAGCCTGGCACCGTTAATGGCGAAATTTAACGCTTGTGTGGCGGCGACTTTGTAGGAGAGGGCTTCGGATGCCATGGGATGAAAGCTACCGCCGCAAATAACGGCTTTGGCATCGACTAGCCGCAGGCCTGATTGGGCGTAGCATTCGAGCTGGGTTGCGATCGCATCATAAATAACCGGAGCAAAGGCTGAGGGAATCGTCTTGCCGGGGCGTGCACTGGGCGCGACTTTCCATTCAAATTGAGTCTGCTCGGAATCTGGGGTAATGACGAGCTTTAGTTTTACATGGCCATACCGACGCTCGGTGCCCGACTCGTGCTCAACCTCGTGCTCAAAGCAGCTTTCCCCTGAAACGGTT
>JBCDAG010000155.1:0-15848 GCA_039186165.1 Cyanobacteria bacterium P01_F01_bin.53 | reverse complement strand
CCACTGTGGCCAGAGAGAAAACGAATTACATCGCGCACACCAGATTCTGTTTCAGTGGCGACGATGTGAATTTCTAAGCGGTTGCAGGTGCTGAGGATAGAAACTTCTTCGATGGTTGGCAAACCGCGCAAGGTAGCGATCGCATCGGCAACTTGAGCAGAGGGGATGCTCAATTTTTCTCGAACTTCAACCGGCGCAGTCTGGTGACTGAGGCCAATGACGGCAATATTCATTCGGCTTCCTATGGAGTCTGTTATGAAGAGTTTTCTATCTATTAGATTGGGCGAGTACTGTGCCCTCTTTCCAAAGTATTAAATAACCGAGGCCTATCTCAAGGAATGTAAACAAAACTCTATCTTGAGAGACAAAAACCCGATCAATTCTTAACTTGACAAGCAGGCAATCTCATAATTTTTTGGTCAAAAAATAAGCCCACAGAAGCCATGTCTAGAATCACTACAAAGCACTGGGGCTTATTGCTCCAGTGCTTTGTATCAAGCAGTCTCAAGTAGACCTTAAAAGTACTGCTCTCACCCCCTCGAAAGAGGGGCTATAAACGGTCTAATTTAGGCTGACACGCTTAGGGTTACCGGCCATGTGAACGGTGTCCACAAAGCGAGCAGTCTGAGACTGGCTAGAGATAACCAAGCTCTGAGTGCGGTAACCACCGTTAAAGAAACGAACACCGTTCATCAAGGTGCCAGGTGTAATACCACAACCTGCGAACAAGACGTTCTCACCACAAGCCAACTCTTCAGCTGTGTAAATCTTGTCGGGATCAGTAATACCCATAGAAGCCAAACGCTCTAGGTTAGCTTCCTTGCTCTCACCGATCAAGCCAGTTTTTACAATGGCAGGATCGTAGATGAGCTGACCTTGGAAGTGACCGCCTAAGCAACGCATTGCCGCAGCAGAAATCACACCCTCAGGTGCTGCGCCAATACCCATTAGAGCATGGACGTTAGTGCCTTCGAAACCACAGGAAATCGCCGCAGAAACGTCACCGTCGCTGATCAAACGAACCCGGGCACCAGCATCACGGATTTCCTTAATCAGGTCATTGTGACGCTCACGCTTCATTACGATAACGACAAGCTCATCGATGCCGCGATCGAGGCACTCAGCCAAAATCTTGAGGTTTTCAGCAGGCGTTTTGGTGATGTCTACTTTGCCTTTAGCCGCTGGGGGCGCAGCCAATTTGCGCATGTAGAAGTCAGGTGCTGCAAACAGGCCACCTTTTTCAGAAATTGCCAATACAGCCATGGAACCAGGCTGACCGTAGGCGCAAAGGTTAGTACCTTCACAAGGGTCTACAGCGATGTCAATTTCTAGCAGTTCGTCAGGGGTGCAAAGCTCATCAGCGTTTGGCTGTGTGCAAATACCGACTTCCTCACCGATGTAGAGCATGGGCGCATCGTCGCGCTCGCCTTCACCAATTACGATCTTGCCGCGCATGTGAATTTGGTTCATGCGCTCACGCATGGCTTCTACAGCGACTTCGTCGGCGATGTCCTTCTCGCCTTTACCCATCCAACGAGCAGATGCGATCGCTGCCTGCTCGACGACTTCAATAATCTCTAAACCGAGGGTGGTTTCCACGGGGTATTTATCCTCCAAACTGCCGAATCTAGCCGATCTTAAAAGAGTCTTTAAATCTTTACGAGACCAGCTTTGAGTTTATCAGCTAAAGCCAACACACCGTTAGCAAAATGCTCGCAGCGAACAACCAGGCGATCCCAGCCCTGAGCAAATCAGCCCCTGCCAGCCGTCAAAATATCGACAAAAAAGTCGGGATTCTGCCATCTTTTAGAAGGATGAAACAACCATTAGGAAAGGTGTTCAGCCCCACAGGCTCTACTGAGACGTGGGCGATTAAGTCCATCTGAGCCATCAACAGAGAAATCGCCACCATAACCCCTACCTATCACAGGTATCGAGATCACTGACTAATGGCTAAGTATCCTAGGTCACATTACAGGTCATGCTCTGGGATCATCACTAGAGGCATGACCAGGAAGGTATAAAGCCAGGGATCGCACCAAGGCATCACACAATTGACCAGAGAGCCTTCCCCAGCAAGCTAGTTCAATTCCTCTGGTCAATTCGTGGGTAACGGTGCCTAAGTAACGGTCGATTCCTACGATCGATTCCTATAGTGGACCGGGTTTTGCCCCCTTTGCCAGCTTCACATACAGGTCATAGTCCATTGCCCGATTGTCCACCGTGGCCGTCAGGCCGATGGTTTGGATCGCAGCCGTCGCGGCGTCTTCCGACAGTTGGGGTAAGGGAAACACTCCGCCATCCAAACCATTAATCTGCGCCAGGTTCAGATAAAAATGACCATTATTCGGATCGGGAGCCTGATTGGTTACGGTTTGAAAGGTACGCATTTCGGCAAGGGAACGGTCTGGAGAAGGGGCGATCGCACTGCCCACATTCTCACCCACCGCAAAAAAGACCACATTCCCCGGCAGCCAGCCGTGGCTAAACTGCACGCCCTGAAATGGAGAGGACCAGGTCGTCAGCGACCCACCCTCAAATTCCGACTTGTCCACCTTGAACCGATAACGACTCGCCATCACCTCATCAAGCTGAGTCCATACAGACTCCGCCATCTGACGGTCGTTCGTCTGCACCATGATCATCAGGGGGGCGCTGACAATTGCCGCCTGGCCAGTCGCGCCATCAGCCGAATCGTCATCGGGGACAGGCTGCGTGCCCCCAGCCGCAGCTTGGGCATTGCTTAACGGATTCTCTGCCCCCTCAGCAGTCTCATTAGCAATTGGCGGTAACACCCCCAGGGCAAATTCCCCTGCGGCCCAGGGCAACACGTCTTCTTGCAAATCTAAGCCTGTCTGCGTGAGGAGCCCGGCCTCAAGGTTTTGTGGATTTGGGAAAAACGGCGGCGAGGTATTACCTTCACGAAAGCCCTTCCAAAACTGCTGAAGGTTACTGCCCGACATCATCACCAGCGTGTCATCGGGCAAACGGCGAGGCATATCGCCCGACTCATTGCGCAGCTCACTGTAGGCCAAGTCATTTTTTGGCGATAGCCAGCTGGTCCCTTCAAACCGAACGCCTTCGGACTCAATCAGAGCAGTGGTCACCAGCCCCTCAGACCCCTGCAAGGGCAAAATGCTGCTGCCAGCGGAGGCCCCAGAAGGGGTCGCCAAAGCTTTACTCGCCGCCGGAATGTTCACATAAATTTGGGCAAAGTTTTTGCCAGGCGGCTGGGGTGATGCGATGCGATTGGCAGCCTTGCGATATCCCGGGGCATTGATGAGCGATTTCCCTCCTTTATAGGTTGAAATTGCCTGCTCAATCCCCGCCGCCGTATTTCCCAACAGCAGCCAATTGGTCCCGATCACCGCCACCTCAACCGCGCCCCCTTGAGCGGACTTAAGAGTCTGCACATCCACTCCCTTGTAGCGGCGGCTCTCCAAGCTCACGCGGGGATTGCGAGGGCCTTCTCCCAAGATCGATTTGGCCTTGAGCGGATCGGCAATGGGAACCACCAGTACGAGGTCTTGAGTCGCCGCCGCCAGGCTACCATCTGAGGGCAACTGCTCATCGCGATCCCCAGGGCTCAGGACCGCTAAAGTGACGCGATCGCCTACCCAGGGCTTAATATCTCGCTTGTAGCTGTAGCCATTGTCAGTAAATAGGCGATTTTTCCACTGGCTCAGTAGGCCATCAAGCTGCTGCTGCGTCTCCATCGTGCCAAACTGCCGCAGCTTCGTCCAGGTCAGCTCATCGGTGGTCACCGTGAGCGTCGCCAAGGCCGTTTGGGGAACCAGCTGCGTTCCGGCTGGAGACAGGCTCTTCGAGCCGTTTTGGGCAAAGTTCAGATAGGCGATCGCCCCACCCCCAATCAAAAAAGCCGCCCCGAGGGGCAGTAGTTTGGGCAGCTTTTTAGGCAATCGCAATGAAAATTTAGAGCTCACAGGGTCTGGCTACCTTAAATTCAATCTTTGATCTTCAGTATCTTCAATAGCGGTTCTTTCTCTAGCGACTAGGCCCACAAGTCTGCAAACTAGTGCAGTCAAATTAGTGCAGTTTAGTGGCCCAGCGCCATGAACTGTAGCAGAGAACTTGGCAAATGTGACGGTAGAAATACCTAAACCATCAAAGTTATTTCATTTAAGCTCGGCTGGGATATTTACCAGCAACTTTGCGTTTTTTTGCCATTGCCTCACCGCCCCAAAACAAAAGGCTATGCTAGCTTTTGAGCCAATTCCCCCTTGAGCCAACGCCCCCAAAAGGCCACCCCCAAAAGGCCACCGGATTCCCCAATAAAAAAGGCCTACAGAAACAAAGGCCTACAGAAAAACGCAAGACTGACCCGTAAGCATCCGATAACAAACTGAAATAGCTATCTGAAATACCTATGACCACCCGAACGGTTCCGCCTGCTACACCGCAAACCGGCCAGCAGCCCGGTCAGCAAAATGAGCGGCGAAAGCTTTGGATGGCGGCCATTAAGCCCCCAATGTACTGCGTCGCTGTGATGCCCATTTGCGTCGGCAGCGCAGTGGCCTACGCCCAAACTGACACCTTCAAACCAGGCATTTTTCTCACCTTTGCCCTCTCGGCCATCTTGCTCCTCGTGTGGGAAAACCTCAGCAATGACGTTTTTGATGCCACCACTGGCATCGATAAAAATAAACACCATTCCCTGGTCAACCTCACCCAGAACCGGCCCCTGATTTTTTGGCTGGGTAATCTGTCCCTACTGCTAGGGATTGCAGGCATTTTGGGGATAGCACTCTGGCAGCGAGACGCTACCGTGCTGGCCATGGTAATCACCTGCTGCCTCTTGGGCTATCTTTATCAGGGCCCTCCCTTTCGCCTGGGCTACAAAGGCCTTGGAGAGATTCTGTGCTTTTTCAGCTTTGGACCACTGGCCGTTGGCGCAGCCTACTACGCCCAAACACAACGCTGGCAAGATCTGAGCTGGGGACACAGTTGGTCCGGTCAAAACCCCCTGATTTCGACTGCATTCATTGTCGGCATCGCCACAACCCTGGTCCTCTTTTGCTCCCATTTTCATCAGGTCGAGGATGATCTCCTCGCAGGGAAAAAGTCCCCTATCGTGCGACTCGGCACCCGCCGGGGAGCGCAACTTTTACCTCTCGCCTGTGGCGGGGTGTTCGTCGTTTCGCTCATCTCAATTGTGAGCGGCAGCTTACCCTGGAGCACGGCGCTATTGTGGGGCTCACTACCGGTAGCGGTTAAACTATGCCGCCACGTTTTAAGCTTTCACGACCAGCCTCAACGCGTCAGTAATTCAAAATTTTTAGCGATTCATTTCCACTTTTGGAGCGGACTGTTGCTTACCCTGGGCCTCATCCTCGCTTAGCAAAACAGGCTCTTAAAACGTCCCGACAAGGCCCCATCCCGGTTACAACTTAATGTTAGCGGTCCTTTTTACCACCGGGACCACATTGGCCAGCGCATGATCCATTCTCAACCGCTATCTTTTGAATTTCGCCCTTACCGCAGGCCCTTTCGCCAAACTTTAAAAACCAGCCATGGCGCGTGGAAGCACCGCGAAGGCATCATTTTAAAATTCACTGACGAACTGGGAAGGTCGGGCTTTGGGGAGGTGGCCCCTCTGCCCTGGTTTGGCACAGAAACCCAAGCACAGGCCATCGAGTTTTGCGAGCAGCTACCCGCACAAATTTACGAAGACAATGTCTTCACGATTTTATCGACGCTACCTGCCTGCAAATTTGGCTTTGAAATCGCGCTGAATAATATTGCCCGTGACATCCACTGCGCCGAGCTGGCCAACCATCAGTACAGTGCCCTACTGCCAACGGGGAAAGCAGCTCTCTCTACCTGGCCCACGCTGTGGGCGCTCGGTCACCGTATATTTAAGTGGAAAATTGGCGTTGCGCCGGTGGCCGCTGAGTTGGCCTGGCTCTCCCAACTGATGAAGCAACTCCCCTTGGGAGCCAAACTCAGGTTAGATGCCAATGGCGGACTGAATGAATTAGCCGCACACCATTGGTTGGACCATTGCGATCGCCTGGGTCACCGCATCGAATTTATTGAGCAGCCACTGCCACCGAGCAACTTTCGCCAACTGCTCAAGCTGACCAACCGCTACAACACCCCCATTGCCCTAGACGAATCCATCACCACGCTCGATCAGCTCAAGGCCCACTACTACCGAGGATGGCCCGGTATTTATGTGCTCAAAGCCGCCATTCTCGGCTCCCCTAGTCGGCTCAAGCAATTTTGCCTAGAGCACCCGATTGATATTGTCATTTCATCGGTATTTGAAACAGACATTGGCAGGCAAGCCCTGATCGATCTCACCGTAGAGCTAGAAACCTTATTGCCCAACTCACCACACCGTGTCTTAGGTCTCGGCACCCAGCAATGGTTACCCAATGATGGGCTCGATGATCCAGATTGGGAGGCACTGTGGCAGCGCTTGACTCAGATCGATTAACGCCCCAGGCCATATGGCAAGGGTTAGGACACGATTGGCTCAGCGTTTGGGGCACGGAAGCGGCTGGGAAACGCTGGGCTCAACAGGTGTGCGATCGCCGCGCCAAACTCAATAGCTATCTCCATCCCTCTTGCAAATCAGAAATAACTAAATCAGAAATAACCCAAACGCCCAGCACCGCTTCCAACGCTCAGACGACCAAGGCTCAGACAACTGCACCATTCGTTCTCATCGCCGAAGCCGACCCCATTGATTTTTTAGCTGGGTTTCTCGCCGCCGCGCTAGAAGGCTGGAACATCGTCCTGGCCAATCCCCACTGGGGCAGCCAGGAATGGACCTCACTGGCCCAGCTCATTTCCCCCCAGCTCATTTGGGGGCCGCTTGTACCTATCCAAGCCATTGCCAACCAAAAAACACCGTCGAGCCTCCCAGGCCACAACCCGACCATTCTGATTCCCACGGGTGGCAGCAGCGGCGATGTCAAACTCGCCTACCACACGTGGTCTAGTTTGATGACTGCGGTCACGGGCTTCCGTCAGCATTTTGCAGCTGCCTACAGCGTTGACAGGCCAATACACACATACTGTGTCCTCCCCCTGCACCATGTCAGCGGCCTTATGCAAATCCTCAGAGCCTGGGCCAGCAATACCGACGTCACCATCACCCCTTTCAAACAATTAGAAACTGCGCCAACACTCACGCCTCAATTACGTCACCAAAACGGCTTCATCTCCCTCGTTCCCACCCAGCTCCAACGGCTCATCCAAGCAGGCAAGGCCCAATGGCTCAGCACCTTTCAAGCCGTCTTCCTAGGCGGTGCGCCCCCTTGGCAGAGCCTACTGACCCTCGCCAAGGCACACCGAATTCCGCTCGTGTTGTCCTATGGGATGACCGAAACTGGCGCGATGGTCACCGCCACTAGCCAACAGTTTTTTTTAGCGCATGAAGGCCCGCATGGCAGCGGTCGGGCCATGCCCCATGCCTCCATCAAAATCATCAATCCAGTACAGGCTCAAAATGAGTCGCTGCTGCCTGAGTCGCTGTCACCTGGAAGCCTAGGTCAAATTGTGGTGTGCTCTCGTGCAATCGCCCAGGGCTACTACCCCCCCGATACTGATCATCAACGCTCCTCAGCCTTCGCGCCCAACACTTTCTATACCGACGATCTGGGTTACCTCAGCGACGACGGACAGTTACATATCACCGGTAGAGCCAGCGGGAAAATCATCAGCGGCGGTGAAAATATCTTTCCAGCAGAAGTCGAAGCCGCCCTGCGCAGCACGGGGCAGGTTAGTGATGTCTGTGTTGTGGGCTTTCCCCATGAGCAATGGGGAGAAGCGGTTACAGCCATCTACGTTCCTACCCATCACGACGTTTCTCCCGAAACCCTCAAGCACGCCCTGACACAGCCAGCCGAAGATACAAACATCCCCACACTTAGCCGTTACAAGCAGCCCAAACAATGGTTTGCCGTCGCCACCCTGCCACGAAATGCCCAGGGCAAGCTCAATCGCTCGCAGCTTCTGCGTCAGTTAGCGCAGCTATCCAATCCACCAGTTCAGCCGTCAACGGATGGCGCCGACGCGTTTGGGTATTGATGCACACATGCTGAGTGAGCGCCCGCGCCAGAGGTTGCAGTTGCGATCCTGCCGTGGATGCTGAGCTATCAGGATTAGCGACGCTACTGGGCTCTTGGGCAGATTCGTAGACGAGCTCGTAGGTAATTTCAAAACGATGGGCATCTAGCGTTTTGGGGGTGAGGATAATGGCGATCGCATCTCCGCAAAACAGGGGCCGAGCAAAATCCACCTCAGCATGTGTAATCGGCACAGCCACACCACCTGCCGCCGAAAAGAAGGTTTTCAGATCAATGCCAGCTGCCCCCAACGCCGCCTCATAAGCCTCATGGCACAACGTCAGCACGTTCGCAAAATACACAACACCAGCGGCATCCGTCTCATGAAAACGAATCACCCGAGAATACACAAATGCCATACATTCCCCCTCAAACCTAAAAATCCACCGCTACGAGCATCGTAAAGGTGGATTTATTTTATTTATTTAATCGATGCCTAACTTCACCGATGCCCTAACTGGCGTTAGGTTGGGCAGGACGGAAGGAAATGCCATTTTGACCAGGGCGAGGCGTCTCAGTTAAGGCATTGGGCTGAACCGTTGTATTTAAAGAATCTGCATTTAATCCATTACCTAGATTCAAATTGAAGTCTGCCAAGCTGAAGCTCATGGCCTGCATTGGATTGTTCAAGGCCTTCACCAAGTTCGCCAAGGAGTTCTGAATCAAGCCATTCGTATTGATCAAAACCCAGCCATCTGCGGTTGCCTGCATCATCTCAAAGTGCAGATGAGGCCCTGTAGAGTGACCCGTGCTACCGACCAGGCCGATCACATCGCCCTTCCTCACTTCCGTACCCGGCTCCACCAAAATATCAGCCAGGTGAGCATAAAGGGTGCGAAGCCGTGTCTCCTCTACTTCGTGGCTAAGCTCTACCATCAGGCCATAGCCACCAACGTAGGAAGCGGTTTCAACCACACCATCCTGAACAGCCAACACGGGTGTACCCTGCTCAGCGCCAATATCAGTTCCACCGTGGAAACGGTAATCGCCCGTAATCGGGTGAATTCGGAAACCAAACAGCGATGTAATCGGCGCAGGAATCGACAAGGGAAAAATGAATTGTTGAGCAGCTTGCAAGTTAACCAAAGGGCGAACTGACCGGTTAAGGTAATCGCGACCCGCCGCCGTCGTAGAAGGCCCTGTGAACTGAATACCGGAAGCACTAAAGCTCACCGGACCCACATTCACGGAAGGCGCACTGGCCACTGGCGCAGGCTGAGCCGTGGGTTGAACCGGCTGGCTGGCAATGGGCGCTTGCGAAGAATTAGGCACAGCCAAAGGCGCCGGAGCAGGGACCAACCCACCTTCAGCAGTACCACAAGCACCATTAGGGACACCTTGTCCGGCCCCAACCGTAAACTCACAGCCCGTAGACTGGTCAGAAATCACGACATCGGGGGGCGCATCAGGAGAAGTCGTAGCACCAACGCTATAGTCCGTAGGATCTACAAAAACACTGGTTCCATCAGGGAGCGATCCTGGCACTAGCTCAGTGGCCTGAATCGGCGCCTCAATCTCAGCCACAGGTGGTGCTTCAACGACCGGAGGGGCCTCAACCACAGGGGAGGCACCTTCGGGAGCAATTTCCACAATCGGAGCCACCGATCCAGGGACAGGCAAAGCTTCTGAAGCCGCCTCTGGCATCGCCTCTGGCAAAATATCAGGTACAGCCTGTGGCGCAGCAGGGTCCAGTTCAGGAGCCAATGCATCAGCGCCCGCATCCATCGCAACTACGGTCGCGCCTTTCTGGGCATCGCCAGCACTAGTGTTGGCAACTGCAAGCACACCGGGTGTACGAGACTGCCCTGCCACATAAGCCGAAAGGGGGGCAGCAACGGCACTCGCTTCCATCAGCCCCGCTAAGGGGCCAGAACGCCGTACTGCCTTAGCGACTGTATCTTTTTTCACGATTGTGAAAGCTGGCTGTGCCACTGCACTCACCTCGGGTGTTACTGCCGAAACAGGCGCAGTTGTCGCCATCACTCTTAGCTGGTCTTCAACTGGCGGAGGTGTCGTTGCAGGCGCTGCCGGAGAAATTACTGGCTGAGCTGTCGCCTGAGGGGAAACCTCAGGGACAGCAACAGGCTGGGGTGCAACCTGCGCTGCTGGAGCGACATAGGTTGGTGCAGCGGGTGCCGCCGCGACTGGCGCAGCAGGCTTTGGCTCGGCAGTCCAAGAAGCTGCCGAGGGAGATACCTCAATAAAAGCATCAGGGACCGGCTGAGAGTCAGCGGTCTCGTATGACGGCACAGCATGAGTCAAGCTGGCATCGGCCATGATGTAATTGTCACCAACGCTGTCTCCGGCGTCTGTATCGGCAGCATAATCGCTAACAATAAAATCGTTGCCTGAGTAGGCAAAGGCAAAGCCCATTTGACTCGCAATAAAGCCAAAGCTACTGAGCAGCCCCATGCCAACAAACAAACACCTTTGCAATTTGTAGTGTTGCAATTTGCAATTGATTGTTGGGCTGCTCACCTCTTCGTCTGTCTTTGGCTTGGCAGTATGCTGGGGCGCAGTCATATTCAATAACCTAAAATAATCCCAAAAATAATCTTAACGCAAGCGTTGGAAACGTACACCTTGGGTAGTAGTCCACGCTACATTGCCGTCTTTCAAAGTCCTAAACAATTAAGACCTAGAAAATGAAATCGAAGCCGAAACCGAAAGCCTAGTGCCAGTTGCTGCACCAGTTTCTCAGCCTGGACAGCCTCACTCAATGTGAATTTCACTGGGCTTAAGCAGCAAAATGCTGCCAGTATTAGCAGGCAATGGCTCCGGCAATGGCTTCGATGCTCTCTCAAGTGCGTTCTCAGGGGTGTGACTCCCAGAGGCAGAACGTCCAGAAGCGGAAGGCCTAGAGGCACGCTCATGAGCAAGCTCAGCTGGAGAACCTCGTACAGCGACCTGTAAGTAACCCTCTTCTGAAACCCCTATGACTTCTCCGGAACAGTTTTTTAATTGTCTGTCCGTAGAACCGTCGCCCAGCGGTGTATCTAAGCAGGCGGCTAGAGAGCAAGCGGCTAGAGAGGCAGGCTCGGCTAGGGCCATTAAACTCTTATCCAGTGAAACAACTTTGCCAGCCTGTGTCAGTAGGTTCATGTATGCCTTCATGAAAACTTGACTCCCAACCCGGCGCTGGAAAAAGCTCCCCTGTAGAATTCCCTTAAGAACCAGGGCAGTTAGCATCTCCAAACAATTTATTTTGTTTTTAGCAGGGGCATCAGGCATCGCCTCTAGTATTTGTGCCAGAGTAATGCCGGTTTCAGGGACCGGGTTGTGCCAATTAATGCCTACACCGATCACGGCCTGACGTATGCGGGGCAAGGGATTCTCGCCCTTTTCAGGCCCTAGCGAATCAGGCTCAGCGTGTGACAGCCTAGTCTCTGTTAGTATACCGCCCAGTTTTTTGCCTTGAAAGAATAAATCGTTGGGCCACTTGATTTTCACTGGAATGCCCAAGTTATTGAAGGCGGTGGCAATCCCCCAGGCACTTAAACAGGTTAGTTGAGCACTATGGGTCACTGGCCAATCAGGCTCTAGGGCGAGTGAAAGGTAAAGGCCACCAGGCGCAGAGTCCCAAACTCGTCCGCGTTGACCTCGCCCCGCGGATTGGCGTTGGGCAATGACCACACTGCCAGAGCCACCAGCACCTGAATCAAGCACGCTCCAAAGCTGGGTGCTCGTAGAGGGTAGTTGCTCAAAAAGATTGATATCGAACTGTGGCTGAAGTTGTCTGAATTCTGGGGCAATCCCCAAATCACGTCCATCAGTTTTCAACGCGGCCTGGATTTTTGCAAGACTCATGCCTGAGTAAGTTTCTGGAAGAGGGCTGTTGGCCACAGTTGCATACTCATCCTGGGTTGGTATGATCGATTTTATGATGACGAACCTCCCTCCCCTAACCACTGAAACACTGTGGGTCATTCTCAATGATGACTTGCCCGACGACACCGTTAACGAACTGGTGTGGTATACCCTAGGATATCGCTATGATGAGCCCACCCAAAAATGGTCGCTTAATAAGGTAGACGCACATTGGGCCGAAAAATATCCTGAACCTCCTAATTTTATTGAAAGCAGGCCTGCAACCGTCCAGTTAACCCGCTCAATCCCGAAAGAAAATAAGCAACTCCTGAAAACGGTTTTGGGTTTCAAGGGATACACCATTGATCAACTTGTTCCTCGGCTCACCCGACGGGCAACGATGGCCAACTGGCTCTTGAGTGAAATGAAAAACCAGGCCCTGATATAGGGTGCTGATATAGACAAACGGATAACGAGGGATGGCGCGTATCCTCATGGTCTTAATCTTCTGTTTACCAAAGGGGTAATCTAACCCACCTATAGTTCTTTTAGTTCTTTTAGTTAGATAGTCCTTCTAATTTAGGCCTTATAAGCGAGCAATCCGTTAACGTCACCGACGCATCTAACCAAGCATCTAAACCACTTTTCTCGCACCCTTCAACACCCTTCAGGGGTTGCCTTCGGGCACACAGATTTCTTCATTTAGATAAAAATTTTTGAGCCTATGACAACCGTATTTGATTTTTTGGCAAAAGGTGGCCCCGTGATGGTGCCTATCGTAGGCGCGTCGGTTTTTACAGTGGCTTGCGCATTAGAGCGCGCAACCTTTTGGACCAATCTCCTGAAGCGAGAAGGTAAGGTGGTTGCCGATGTCCTAGACACGGCTCGTCGGGATTTGGATGGGGCAGCAGCGATCGCAGCAAGAGCCAGAGACTTACCCATTGGCCGCTTCCTCCTCGCCCCCCTCAACCTCAAAAATCCATCCCCCGACACCTTTCGCCTTGCCCTAGAAAATGCGGGTGATAAGGAATTCGTCAAAATGCGCAAAGGCGACAAGCTGCTAGAAACCGTAGTCGCTGTCGCACCGCTCCTTGGCCTGCTCGGCACAGTGACAGGTCTGATTACGACGTTTAATAACCTCAACATTGGCGGCGGCGGCGGTGCAGCCGGTGCGACCGAAGCCGCAGGAGGTATTGGTGAGGCACTCATCACTACCGCAGCAGGCATGGTCGTGGCCATTTTGGCCCTCTTGGTCCTCCGGATTATGGTGACCTTGCAAGCCCAGCAAATGGACTATTTCTCTGAAGCTGGAAATGAATTAGAACTCATCTATCGTGAGTACTGGGTTGAGACAGACCGATTACCGCTAGCAGCACCCGTCCCTCGTCAGGCCATACATCCGTCCCCACATCAGCAGACACCACCTCAGGGGGCACAACGTCCTGCAACCCCGCCTGCTGCTGCCACCACTGAACCGAAGATTTTTTGAGCCCAGATTTTTTGAGCCCAGATTTTTTGAGTCCAGCTCTTTTGAGTTTCTCTCACTCTGTCCTGTTTGCATTGGGTAGGTCTAAACCCTGCCTTGAGCCCTATGCGTTTTCGCCAATCCTCGCGTTTTCGCCAATCCGCTGAAGAAAGTGGGATCCCTAGCATTGATCTGATCCCCATGCTGACCGTAATGATGGGGGTTTTGGCCTTTTTCGTGGTCATTTCAGTCTCTTTGGGCTCAGAGCAACTTATCCAGGTGGACCTGCCACCCGAAAGCACCGAAGCTACCCCCACACCCCCAGACACCAAACAAGAGCCCTTCATCATTGAGCTGGACGAAAATGGCCAGCAGTTACTCAATGGGAATCCCATTGCTGCCGACCAATTGACGGCGGAAGTTGAGGGTTACCTAGCGCGCAATACCGACAGCATCGTATATCTGGTCCCGAGTCGTGAGTTGCCCTATGAACAGGTCATGCGTTTTTTGGGCGATATGCGGAACGTCGGCGGCGATCGCATCTCTTTAGCGCTCGAAGAAAAACCAGACGAAACATCAGACGAAACGTCAGGCGAAAAACCGTAAGCAACACCGAGACCTCAATTCATGCGCACCCGACGCCCCCGCTCTAGCCGCATCCCCGAAGTTAACCTCGTACCCATGATGGACGTGCTGATGACGGTGCTGATTTTCTTTGTCGTGATCTCTATGGGGCTCACCGGCGTACAAATCAACGGCGTCATCCTACCCCAATCCGTCGACGGGGCCGATGAAAACATCACCGAAAACAGCAAAGAAGACAAACCTCTCGTCATTGGACTAACCGCAGACAAGGACTTAAAACTCGACGGCGAAACCACCGATTTGAAGGCACTCGCCCCGGTTATTAAGACCTATTTCACCGAAAATCCTGACGGTAGCCTGATGCTCAAGGCTGACCGAGCCTTGCCCTACGACGACATTGCCACCCTCCTTGCTGAACTCAGAAGCATCGGTGGACGCCGGGTATCGTTAGCCGTGGAGTGAAGAGCGGCGTGGAGAGCAGTGATCGCATTTGCGGCTGTTTTGCGCGCTGATGCGCTGATGTTGTGGGGCTCAAAGAGGGGTCTCCCCCCTCACTCAAATGACACTTAAACAAATCAAATAACGGCTTATTTTTATAAGGTTTCTATTAGCCTTAATTCGGTCTCAAAAACATACAAGAATAGCGAAATACACGGCTAAAAAGCATTAGATAAAAATCTTTTAATCCCTTTCTCATCAAGGGATTTACTTAATCCAAAAATATTTAATCATTATCGATCAAACTTGTTTTAGAGTTTTCGATATATCAAGGGCATTCAGTAGTTGTACGGAACGGGATATTTAGCCTCCATAAAGGATGGTCATTTTTGCGGATCTTTCCTTTGATTTATGAATAGATATACGTAGGCACTCCTGCTGCTTGAGTAAATGCTTAAGCCAGCTGTGCGTATTTCTGTCTGTTCTCGATACTCTGAAAAAGGAGGAATTCATAAACCCGATGATCCAAATTCTTAAAAAGCAAGGATTGAAAGCGGCGCTTCCCCTACTTCTGCTAGCAACTGCTTGCGGCGAAGGTGGCTCTCCCTCTGCATTCCAGCTTGATGAAGGCGTTGTGTCTTCTGACGGTGCTGCAGACGTGGTTGCTACCGGCGAAAGTGGAATGCCGGATCTTGCCGAAATGCTGGAGACCTCTACAAGCGGTCCTGAAGCTGAAGGTGGTGTTGCCGTTAAGAAGGTCGCATCTTACGACGATACTGCTGCTAAAGTTCCTGAGCCCACAACCCTAGCAGGTTTGGCTGTTGCAGCCTTGGGCCTAGGTGCAATCAAGCGTAAGCAGTCCGCTTAAGTTAACCCAATGTCTTTTGCCTTCGGCCGCCCATCCGTGCGTAGCCGCTGGCAAGCGAAGCAGTGACTATTAAGCATTGGTAAAGTTTGTCATTGGGGGGCAGCTTTAGCCTTTATTTTTCCACTGCGTAGCCAAGACAATGTGAGAGAGACTTTAAGCTAACTAGTTAAGCTCCGAAGCTCGGTGACCCTTGGGTCGCCGAGTTTTTTCTTTTTAAAGCGCCTAATCTAAAAGCACCTAATCTAAATGAGAGCCCATCGCTATAATTAGGATGTTTTGTATTGATGAGGCCCATGGTAAACCATAGGGTAGAGCAGCTGCTCACAGACCTCAAGCAGCCCGATGCCTTAGTGCGCGATCGCGCATCAGCAACCCTTTGGCACTACCCCTGTTAAGGTGAACGTCTGTTCTTGTTTTCCCGTAAGAGCCTAGCAGTAGCAACATGAGTATGCTTGGGGTCAAATTTCTTTTTCTGCTTCGGTTTCTTAGGGCCTCTGGGTGAAGACTTGAAGCGATTGAGGTCAACGGCAGTCGCCCAATCCTTCAATGCTTGCGAAAAGGAATCAATTGGCATTGATTCAAAGGGTTG
>JBCDAG010000154.1:0-15960 GCA_039186165.1 Cyanobacteria bacterium P01_F01_bin.53 | reverse complement strand
GCATGCTGTCGAGCTGGTCTTGCGTCAGGTTCTTTGCCCTGCTCAGTTCGGTCGTATACTCCGGGGCGCGGTCTCTTGAGTGCAATGAGCTTCTTAAAGGCCGTATTATCCAGCTCGGTCAGCCACGATTCATCCGAACCGACGATGGAGCCAGCCAGCTTTTTCTTATCTTCTATCATTTGATCGATGCGCTCCTCCAAGGTGCCAATGGTGACAAATTTATGGACAAAGACATTCTTTTTCTGACCAATCCGAAACGCTCGGTCCGTGGCCTGATCTTCCACCGCCGGATTCCACCAGCGATCGAAGTGGAAAACATGGTTGGCCTTAGTCAGGGTAATACCCACACCACCTGCCTTTAAAGACAGAATAAAAATGGAAGGGCCTGTCTCAGGAGATTGAAACTCATCCATCATCCGCTCTCGCTTTTTGCGGGTGGTGCCACCGTGCAAATAGTAGGTGTTGTAGTGGTGGGTATGGTGCAAATATTGTTCTAGGGCATCTCCTATTTCCTTGAACTGGGTAAAAATAAGCAGGCTATCACCATCAGCCATAGCTTCAGACACCATGCCGGTAAGTCGGCTAAGCTTGTGCGATCGCTCTGGCGTAAAGTCGCTATCATCCTGTAAAAACTGCCTGGGATGATTACAAATCTGCTTAAGCTTCATCAGCGTGGAGAGAATAATCCCCTTGCGCTGAATGCCCTCTGAGTCTTTCAACTGCTTCTCTACATCGCGTACCGTAGCAACGTATAGCGAAGCCTGTTCTTTCGTAAGGTTGCAATACAGCTTTTGTTCTACCTTTTCGGGCAGGTCTTTTATAATGGCCTCATCTGTTTTCACCCGACGTAAAATAAACGGCTCCACCAGTCTTTTCAGCACAGTTGCCTGAAACTTGTCGTTGTTCCTTTGGATGGGTAGTTCAAAGTTCTTACGAAATTTCGCCTGCTTACCCAGGTAGCCAGGATTGAGAAAGTTAAAAATACTCCAAAGGTCCAACAGTCTATTTTCAACCGGAGTACCCGTAAGCGCCAAACGATGCTGACCCGAGAGTTTTAAAATGGCCTTGGTTTGGGCTGCCTTGGGATTTTTGATATTCTGCGCTTCGTCAAGCACAATGCGGTGCCAGGCAACGCCATCCAGTAAGTCGCTATCGCGGCGGGCCAAGGAAAAAGAGGTGATAATCAGATTGTGCTTTTTGCAAAGCTGCTTGAATTCTTTTTTCGTTTTAACGCGATCGCCCCCATGGTGTACCACCGCCTTCAAATGCGGCGCAAACCGCTCTAGCTCCTTATTCCAGTTCCCCAGCACCGAGGTCGGCGCAATCAACAAGGTCGGAGGGATACTCACCTTCGCCGTTTTGGCCTGCTCCTCTTCTTGCACCAATCGGGCAATCACCTGCACGGTTTTACCCAGGCCCATATCGTCAGCGAGGCAGCCGTTAAGGCCCAAACTCTCTAAATATTGCAACCAAGAAACGCCCCGCTTTTGATAGTCCCTGAGGCTACCCTGAAGCTTTTTAGGATCTTTTATCGGGACAATGGCGCTCGTACGGTTTAGCTTATCCATCATGGTAAGGAGAGTGCGATCGCGGCTAAAGTCGAGTTCTACCTCGTCCCCTTGGCTCGCCGCCATCTGCATAAATTCCAACAACCCCATACCAGGATTATCCTTTTGATGCTTTTGCCAAAAAGTCATCATCTCCTGCATTTTGGCCTGGTCTAGCTCTATCCATTCCCCCCGAAACTGCACCAACGGCGTCTTCGCATTCACCAGCTGCTGCCATTCACTCGCGCTGACCTTCTCTCCCCCAATCGACAGCTCATACTGATATTCCACCAGGGTATCGATTGAAAAATAGCTCTTCGCTTTGTCATTCGCCCCCAGCGACTTGCTGCTAGCCCTCAGCTTAAGCTGCGCTCGCCTACGCCCCTGAGGCGTCCACCACGCAGGCACAATCACCTTATAGCCCGCATCTTCGAGCACCCAAGCAGCCTCTTTCAAAAAGTCAAACGCGGCATCCACCCCAAGTTCAATGCCAATCGGCTCATCCGTTTCTAGCCCCACCCATAAGGCTGTATAAATGCGGGCAGCATCTCCCAACGTCAACAACAAATCTTTCTCAAAATTCTCTCCTAGCTGTAGCTTGAGGGCCATCTGTTGGTGCGGCTCAAGCTGCCAATAATCTTCTAATGAGATGCGCAGAGAGGGATGTTCTTTCGGCGCGACTTTAAAGTTCAGCTGCCAAAACGCATCGGGCTCTGCGGGAGATTCTAAGTGAAAGCAAAAGTAAAAGGGAACCGTGCTTTGGGTGCGGGTAATGCGATCGCGCCACACCTGCCACTGCTGATACGTCTCTAATCCAGTCCCCGGCAACCAGGGTTTAGTTTGCAAGGCACTATGGATAAAAGAACCCACAATCTTTTTTTCAAACGCTTGCGATCGCGGCGTACGCGCAATCACGTCATACAACAAACATTCAGAAAAATGTCGCAACAGCGTTTCGGGCTCGTAGAGCTGGCCCTGCCCAGTTTTTTTAGCAGAAGCCCCCGCAGACACCCCCGAAGAGGCCCCAGACGGCACAGAAAATCCAGAACAACACACCAACGGCATATGTTCAACATACCGTTGAATCATGTCCTCATAGGCCTCCCCCACAATCTCCCAATGGGGATAAATGGCAAAGGATGTTCCTTCTGAGAGTGTTGCCTCTGCACCCTCTCGAATCGTCATTTTTCGCTCTACCTTAGCAGCGATGGACCGGGCCTTTTGCAGGCGTGTGTTGCCTGAAGTTGATGCGATCGCAAGTCGTCTATACTTCAGTGCGGGGATATATTGATCTTTCAGAATGACCGACTTAAAGGCTTGAGTATAGTGATACCAAAACAACAAATCAGCGCCAATCTGCACTTCTGCTAGCTGGTACTGTGCAATAAAATGAAGCTCTTTAAGCTGGCTAAGCACCGCGCTAATACTCGGATAGCGACGGATTCCCTTGGCATGAAACCAGCGACCAATTTTATAACAGTCAATCTGCCAAGTTTGCCAACTAAAGGCCTTGGGCAAATCCGTTTCTAAGTAACGCGCCATTTCTAAAGACGGCAGCGGCTCTGCATCTTTCAAGCTCCCAGCGGTAGGCAGCTGAAAAAATTTGGGCGAAATATCTTTACTAAGGTCATAGTACGAGTCAGAAAAGCCCAATTCAGCTTCCAAAAAAGCCGCCAGTTCTTTTGACTGAAGCTGTCGGGTATAACGAAAGGGCTTCCCCGAGGGTCCTTTTTTAAAACGTCGAACCTTCTGCGTCTCTACCCACAAATAAAAGTTTCCAGCCTGGACAAAATCATCATTGATATCTGGAATCCAAGTGCCGTGTAGAATTTGCATTGATTGAAAAAGGGGTGACCAGGATGCCTAAAACTCAGCTAAGCCAGTTAAGCTAAGCCTTTAAGGCATCACCCTTTATACTCCAATCTGCTGTTTTTACAACGGCCTTTAACTATAAAACTTAATATCTATTGCCTCGGACCATATCCGTGGCCTACTTATTTGGGGGCTTATTTGGCTTGCTTAAAGACAACGGCAGACAACGCGGGCACGGTAATTTCTAAGGCATGGGGCCAGGGTTCACTATTCCACTGACGCGTTTCAAGGCTCGGATTGGTTTGACCATGCCCACCGTACTTACCATCATCGGTATTGAGCAGTTCCACATAGGCCCCTGGCTCTCTCACCCCCAGCCAGTAGGTTTGGTACACGTTGGGCTTAAAGTTGCACACCACAATTAGCTGCTCATCAGAGTGCTTATCCTTCCGGATAAAAGAAATCAGCCCTCGGGCCATATCGTGTGCATCAATCCACTCAAACCCTCCGTCGGTGAAGTCGTCCGTGTAGAGGGCCGGTTGATTGTGATAAAGCTGGTGCAGGTCTTTCACGAGCTGGTGAAGCTGTTGATGGGGCTCATAATTCAACAAGTCCCAGTTCAAATCATTGTTCACATTCCACTCTTCGGTTTGGCCAAAGTCCATCCCCATAAAGAGAGTTTTCTTACCAGGATGGGTGAACATATAGCCCATAAGGGCCTTTAGGTTGGCGAGTTTATGGGTGCTATTACCCGGCATCTTTTGCCAGAGGTGGCCTTTGCCATGAACAACTTCGTCATGGGAGAGCGCCAGCACAAAATTCTCTTCAAAGGCATAGGAGAGACTGAGGGCAAAGGTGCCATGAACATTGGAGCGATCTTGCGCCTGCACTTGCATGTAGCTGAGGGTATCGTTCATCCAGCCCATGTTCCACTTAAAGTTAAAGCCCAGGCCACCTTCTGCTGTGGGGGCTGATACCTTTGCCCAGCTAGTGGATTCTTCAGCGATGGACAATGCCCCTGGGTAATATTCAAAAATCGCGTCATTTAACTGGCGAATAAAGGTCATCGCTTCAAGGTTGCCATGATCGCCGTAAATGTTAGGAATCCACTCTTCACGTTGGTAATCCAAGTACAGCATGGAGGCCACAGCATCTACCCGAATGCCATCGATGTGGTACTTATCGAACCAGAAGAGTGCGCTACTGATGAGAAAGTTAGTCACTTCGTGACGCTCGTAGTTGAACACCAAGGTGCCCCATTCTTTGTGCTCACCCTTGCGCCAGTCGGCATATTCGTAGAGGTGGGTGCCATCAAAGTTGGCAAGGCCGTGGGCATCTTTGGGGAAATGACCGGGGACCCAGTCTATAATCACACCAATGCCTGCCTGGTGGCACCGATCGACAAAGTACATAAAGTCTTCAGGGGTGCCATAGCGAGAGGTGGGGGCGTAGTAGCCGACGACCTGATACCCCCAGGAGCCGTCGTAGGGATGCTCGGTGATGGGGAGAAGTTCTATATGGGTGTAGCCCAGATCTTGCACGTAGGCGATGAGTTTGTCGGCCAGCTCTCGATAGGTGAGAAATCGTCCGCCCGGCTTATTTGCAACAGGAATCGTCGGCCCCGTAGTCGGTGGGTTGTCCATACTGTCGTGGAGCCAAGATCCCAGATGGACTTCGTATACGGAGATAGGGCCGGCTTTTGGGTCTGTTTTAGCGCGGTTGGCTAGCCAGGTGTCGTCATTCCAGGTGTAGGTGAGGTCGGTGACGATAGAGGCGGTATCGGGGCGTAGTTCTTGCTGGTAACCGTAGGGGTCAGTTTTAAGGGAAAGATGTCCCTGGGCATTGGTGATTGCATATTTATATTTTTCACCCGGCTGAATGGCTGGGACAAACCTTGTCCAAATCCCCATGGGATTGCGCTGCATAGGACACTGATTGGCCTCCCAGTTGTTAAAGTCACCCACGACGGCAACTGCCTGTGCATTCGGTGCCCACACGGCAAAATATACCCCTGCTGTGCCCGTTTGCTGGGTAAGGTGAGCGCCTAGTTTTTCGTAAATGCGGTGGTGTTTGCCTTCACCAAAGAGGTGACAGTCAAGCTCGGATATAATCTCTTTTGGCCCTTGGGTAGGGTGAACTGTCGTCAGTTCCATAAAATCGGAGTGTAATATTTTTCACCAGTATAACGGCATCCCGGTGTTAGCTCTTCAGGACATATCCATCACCTCATCTCTTCGGGACATCTCTTCAGGTCATCTCTCATCTGACGACAGGCTGCACAGGACTCAAACGGTTGCGATCAATAAAAGTCTCTAGCCGTAAAGCTGGCATTGGTTTGCCTAGCAAAAAGCCCTGAGTTTTATGGCAACCCAACTGACTTAAACACGTCAACTGTGCTCGCGTTTCTACCCCTTCAGCAATGCAGCTTGCACTTAAATTCCGACTAAGGGCAAGGATCGTTTTAACAATGCCTTGCTTACGGGGGCTAGTATGAATCGAATCGACAAAGGTGCGATCAATTTTTAAGGTATCTATCGGTAAGTTGAGTAAATAGCTAAGCGATGAAAACCCGGTGCCAAAGTCATCAATAGCCAGACGAATGCCCTGCTCTTTCCACACCTGAATAATCGCCGCGGCGGTTTCAGGATGTTCCCAAAAAACACCTTCTGTGAGTTCTAGCTCTAGGGCATCTCCAGGTAGCTGATAGCGCTGAAGCAGGGTTTGTATGCGTTGGGTGAGCTGCGCCGGACTGACCAAATCATGGGCTGAAATATTGACCGACACATACAGTTCATTCTGTTGGCTACGCAAATGAGCGAGGGTTCTTAGGCTCTCTTCTAACACCCAGAGAGAAATCTCTCCGATCAGATTCGTTTCTTCTGCAACAGAAATAAATGTGCCAGGCGATAACGTGCCTCGGGTGGGATGTTGCCAGCGAAGTAAGGCTTCCACGGCAAAGATGTGGCCTGAAGCGATCTGGGGCTGAAAGAGTAAGAAAAATTCTTTATTTGCGATCGCACAACGCAAGTCCCGCTCCAAGGTCAAACGCTGCTGAAATAGCTCAGACATTCGCGTGGAATAGAGCCGACAATGATTGCGCCCCTCAGACTTTGCAGCATACATCGCAATATCGGCATGCTTCATCAGCTCGTCCACCGTTTGTCCATGGGCAGGGAACAAACTCACCCCTATACTGGCCCCGACCTCAATCGCCTGCGTGCCAATCATAAAGGGCTGACTTAATAGCTCAACGAGCTGTTGCGCCCGGTTCATGACCTTCTGGGAACCGACTATATTTTTGAGTAAAACAACAAACTCATCGCCGCCCATACGGGCGACCAAATCACCGTGTTTGATATGTTGATGTAGACGTTGAGCAACCAAACAAAGCAACTGATCGCCCACGCTATGGCTCAGGGTGTCATTCACGCACTTAAAGTCATCCAAATCAATGAACAAAACAGCAAACTGACCCGTCGGCTGTTGAGAAATCTCTCGGAGCATAGCTTGATTAAGCTGTTCACGGTTTGGCAAGCTTGTAAGCCTATCGTGGAGTACCTGATGCTCCAGCGCTTCTAAGGTTATATTCACCCTTTTTTGCGCATCAATCCGCTCAAGAGTCGTGCCCATGAAGCCCCCTAGCGCATCCAATAGGGTTAACACTTCATAGGGAAAAGGCACCGGGGTGATAACCGCAGCATTGAGAACACCAACAATCTCGCCTGCTGCGGTTATCGGAACAGACCACCCCATGGTGAGCCCTTGAGAGACCAACATGACATGCTCTGGGTAATCAGAGGCTGCCATATCCAAGAAAGCCATAGCCTGTTGTTTTTTTAACACCGCCGCTATCCCCGTGCCTTTTAGCGGATAGTTAGTAGATTTAGGGATAATATCGTTACCCATCAGGGCCAAAATCTGGCAGGACACCCCATCGGGATTGGAAATCACATAGCTAACGCGATCGGCACCCAAGAGTTGTTCAATCGCGTCGGCAACAATATTAAATGTGCACTCTTCTGTTATGGCAGAAGAGAGTCGCTGCCCGATCACATTGAGAATTTCTAACCGTTCAGCATAGTCTTGATGGCGAGCGCTGGACGCTTGGGCGGCCTGAATTAAACACAATCGTTCAATATTGGTCGCCATTAAAGCCGCTATTTGGGTCAAGATTGCCAGGTCTGCATCACCGTATAGCTCATCTTGACAGCTGCCTACATTGAGCGTTCCTAAAGCTTCGCCTGATACTAACAAGGGCGCTTTTATCGTAGAGACCAAGCCTTCGTTAGCCAAGTGCGCCAAATCTGGATAGTTACTATCCTTTGTCGCTGTCGCCAAGGTGGGTTTTTGAGTGAGGATCGTATGTCCAATATGGGTCTGATTTGTGCAAGGAATGCAGGCGCCCTGGGGTAATTCTAGGATGAGCCCTTCTAAGGCAAAGACCTCTATCTCATCTTTGGTGGGGGTGAGTAAGGCAACGCTCACCCGATCGGCAGGTATGAGTAGGGGTAAATTCTTGGCCACCGCAGTGTAGATTTCGGCCTCACTTTGAGCCGTGCACACTCGCAAAATGAGCTGACCCAAAATGTCACAAAGATGGGATGACGAGGAATCAGTCGAAGACATAGTTTGCTGCAAGGCCCGTGCTCAGTCGTTTAACTCGTCATTTAACTGACTATTTAAATGGCCAAATGAAATGGCCATTTGCTCTGAACAGTCGAACAAAACAGTCACACCAAATATCCACTAAGACAATCGCACTACCATTCATTCAGTCGTTAAATTGGGTCTAAAGTATCACATTCCTCTGCCCCTTTTCAGCTGGGAAACTGACAACATGATGCACCGATATCGGCATGGGTATCGGTATATCCATCAATGCAAAACGCTGAAATACTCTGATAGACGAGACTGTTTTGGAGCCAGAGGAAAGCAGCTTGGCGAATCGAATTCAGCCATAAAAAAGCCGCGCCCGGGCGCGGCTTTTTGGGGTTAATCGATAAGTGGCGTAACCTCAGTTCGGGTTAAGCCCTTAACTTCAATCCTTTTCATTTCAAAACTTTTAGCGATTTAGCCTGAAGTTCCCCTCTGGGCGTTGCCTCGAGCTGAGTCGAGAGGGAGGGGCGCAGGGGTGGGTTTTCGATGATTAGCGTACGTTGCCGACCCACCCCTGCCCTACGGGCATCCCCTCCAGCGGAGGGGAACCAGGCGTTGTCTCGTAGAGTTTCCTATCCCTCTGTCTACTGAAGTGCCGCCTCACCCCGGCGATATAGCTCCTGGGCGTAGTCCGTCCAAGTGCCTTGGCCCCAGTAACGGAAGCAGCTGGTTTCAACCAACATCAGATACAAAAGCGCCGCCTGATAATCCTCACGCTGGGTAACGCTCGGGTCAGCCTGCACCAGCCGGTCGTACTTTTGGTGGAACTTGGCACTGAGCTGATTCATGGGCTCCAGCACATTTTCATAGCCATTCACCCAGCTCAAATCATTGGTCCAAGAGGCCCCGTCCATATGGAACTGGTGATCGGTCTCTTGCAGCTCCTTGATAGCAGCTGCAACGGTCTCTGGGGTGGCTTGGTCAGGGTTTACCTTCTGCCAAATTTTGTGCTGACCAACGGCCTGACACACCGGGTAGTCCTCTGGATTTACACCCGCGGCTTCGATCATTTCAATGTACTCAGTGCCGTTGAGGCCGACGGTGCCTTCAGCGCTACGACCATTGTCACGAATGCCGGACCAGAAGGGCACAAAGTCACGACCGTACTCGTTCATCATCACGCCGCCATTTTCACCATCGGCGATTTGAGACACGCAGCAAGGTACCGAAACGCCACCAATATCCTGGCGCCCCCGGCCAACGGCCTCATGGTAAGGCTGCATTTGGGCCACGAGCTTGGTGTCAGAGCCCTGGGTTTTAATCAAAGCCGTGATGCTGACGGACTCACCCCGTGAGTTCCGGGCGACGAGGCGATTGGGAATGAACTTATTGTCGTGGTGAATCCCGCCACCTTCTAGGCGCTCAACGGAGTCTTCTTGCACCAGCAACCAGCGGTAACCGCAGTCCTTAAGGGCCTTAATGTACTCAAACAGGGTGTCGGGGTTATTGGGCAGGTGCATCTCTGGGGGCGAGAAGCCTTTTACCCGCTTGAGGGCGTCGTAGCCAAAGAGGGCGGCGAAGTGATGCTGCCAGGCTTGAATGTGCAGCTTAATGTCAGGGATGGGGGTAGAGGGTACCACCGCGTGGCTCCACATGGTGCCCATCCACTCTACGTAGGGCTGATACTGGGGCTCACACAGGCGCTTAAGGTCATCAATGATATCTTCGCGGCCCATTTGGCGGAAAGCCCAGAAAAGGTTGCCAGAATAGTCGAGCATGATGCGGGGATTGTCACCCTTGGCCACTAGCTCAGGAATCCACTCACCCATACGCTTGTAGCACCAGGCAAAAACGGAGGCGTTGTGATTGTCACCATCGCCCTGGTTTTCGAACATGTGCTGGAGGTTGCTGATGGGTGCACCGTTCGGCCCTGCTGGAATGGTGGGCTGGTGCATGTGAAGGGCGCAGGCAAAGCCAGCGGTCACCTTTGAAATATCTAAATTGGTGTTGGGTAGGAAGACAGGGTCGTCATGGTTAACCAGATCTGTAATGGTTTCTTCCCAGCCGCAAATATTGGGTAATCCGGCGCGGGTGTCATTGAGCTTTGGATATTTAGATGTAGGTGCAGTTGCGATCATTAAGGGGTTTGCTCCTATGGTGTTTGTCCAATGGATCTAGATTTTGTGGAGATCCATTGGAACTGATGGATTCTGACGGTCTGGATCTGAAGGTCGGTCCACTTATCCAAATGGACCTGTCAGAGATTCAGATGATAGGGCAGATTTTGCGGGCTTTGGCTAAAGCTCTAATAAGTTGTGTAATAAGTAACATCAAGGCTTTTTGCGTTTCGTATTGCTGCTATTAAGACGGTGGCCAAAGGCCTTTTTTTATGAGGGGATGGGCTCACTGCAAAAGCAAATTTCCTCAGGAATGTGTCAGGATTTACGCAAATTTTTTCCGACTTTCTGCTTGAATAGGACATATAACATAAATTTTCGTTACAACTTTTAGGGATTGAACCAGGGGAAACACTATGTACATCGTCCAAATTGCTTCTGAGTGCGCACCCGTCATTAAGGCCGGTGGTCTTGGTGACGTGGTGTTTGGCCTCAGTCGTGAGCTGGGCAATCGCGGGCACTGTGTAGAGTTAGTGCTGCCCAAGTACGATTGCATGCGGTATGACCATGTGTGGGGCATGCATGAGGCGTATCGTGACCTGTGGGTGCCTTGGTTTGGCGGTGTGGTGCATTGCTCGGTGCAGTGTGGCTGGGTGCATAGCCGGTTGTGCTTTTTTATTGAGCCGCACTCCCAGGACAATTACTTTAATCGGGGCAAGTTTTACGGGGAAGGTGATGACCAAATGCGCTTTGCCTTCTTTAGCAAGGCGGCGCTGGAGTTTTTGCTAAAGAGTGGTAAGCGGCCCGATGTGATCCACTGCCATGACTGGCAAACAGGGCTAATTCCGGTGATGCTGTATGAAATGTATGCCCACCACGGCATGCCGAATCAGCGGGTGTGCTACAGCATTCACAACTTCAAGCATCAGGGTGTGTGGGGTGCAGAAATTCTCACGGCGGTGGGGCTAAACCGGCATGAGTACTACTTCACCCAAGATAAGTTGCAGGATCCAGGCAATCCCATGGCCATTAACTTTATGAAGGCCGGGATTACCTATGCGAACTACATCAACACGGTGTCACCGCACCATGCCTGGGAGGCCCGATTTAGCGACATTGGCTGCGGCCTGCAAGGGGTGCTCGAAAAGCACCAAGATAGGTTTGGCGGCATTCTTAACGGGATTGACTATTCCATCTGGAGCCCGGATGTGGATGAGAAGATTGCGGCAAACTACGGCATTGCGGACTTTGAGAATAAGGCACTGAATAAGAAGGCGCTCAGGGAGAGATTATTGCTGGCGGCGAATGATAAGCCGCTGGTAGCCTTCATTGGCCGGTTGGATCAGCAAAAGGGCATGCACCAGGTGCACCATGCGCTGTATTACTGCTTGGAGCATGGGGCGCAGTTTGTGATGCTGGGCTCGGCCTCGGAGCAGGGCATTAATGATTGGTTCTGGAGAGAGAAAACGCATCTGAATGACAATGCGGATTGTCATTTGGAGATTGGCTTTGATGGTGACTTGGCGCGGCTGATTTATGCGGCGGCGGACATGATGATTGTGCCGAGTAATTATGAGCCTTGCGGGCTGACGCAAATTATCAGCATGAAGTACGGCACGGTACCGGTGGTACGCGGTGTGGGCGGCCTAGTGAATACGGTGTTCGATTGGGATTATGACCAGAACCATGAGCCTGCTGAGCGCAATGGCTTTGTGTTCTATGAGAATGACCATACGGCGCTGGAGTCGGCGTTGAGTCGGGCGTTGGATTTGTATAAGAAGGAGCCGACGTTATTTGAGAAGCTGGCGAAGCAGGGAATGGCCTATGACTATTCTTGGAAGCTGCCTGGGGACCAGTATGAAGGGGTGTATGAGCATATCCGCGCACAGTAGAACAGGCGCAGTAGAACGGGCACAGTAGGCGCAGCAGGCGCGGAAAGTAGGGCGCGGTAGGATGGGTTAACTGGTGGGTGGCATAGGGTGCATACCCACCCCATCCCTGCGGGCCACCCCTATCTTGATGCGCGTTCCTTGGGCGAATTCGATTCGCCAGGGTCGCACCGCTCCCAAAAGGGATTTACTTTAGGCGGTGATCGTTATGGGATCGTTTTTTGGTTTTGAGCTAACGTCAGAATGATGTAGGTAGGCTTTCTTTCCTGTTTGTGCGGAGGGCTGGGTGATGAGTGTTGTTGATACGCAGATTCTGACGGATAGCTGGATTCCGATGGCGTGGGATAGCTTTTTGAGCTACGGGTCGTTGCCTGAGTTGGAGAAGGCGAAGGGGTATTATTTTCAGGGGCATGGGAGGTTTGAAATGCTGCCAGTTGGTCGTGGGCATGCGGGTGATCATGCTTTGACGAGCAACGCGATTAATTTGTTTTGCATCCTGAAATCAATTCCGATGCGGATGTTTGATAATTGTTCTTATCGGAAGGCTGGCTATGATGAATGTCAGCCTGATTTGTCGGTTTATGTTGGCGATAATGCCAACAAGGTCCCTGCGACGGGAGGCGTTGTTTATTTGGACAAGTCACCGGTACCTGATTTAGCGGTTGAAATCTCTAAAACGTCTATTCTTGACGACTTGGGTACGAAACGCTCACTGTATGAGGCGCTGGGGTTTGCTGAATATTGGGTGGTGAATGTGGAGTCGATGGAGGTCACTGCCTTTGAGATTGCGGGGCAGGGTAGCCAACGGATACGCACGTCTGCACTGCTGCCGGGGTTTGAGATGGCTGTGTTGGAGGAGGCCCTGCGGCGTAGCCGAGAGATGGATCAAATGCAGGTGGGGGCTTGGCTGTTGGAAACGTTTCAGGCATCTTGAGTTTTCACTTTATCGATGAGGGTTTGCACTTTGGCAGCATCGGGTGAGCCGATACGCTGCAAAATCTCGAAGGACTGTTGGAGATAAATAAGGGCTTGGCCTGGGTTGTTTTGAGCAGTGGCAGCAAGGTGACCTAGCCACCACAAAGTATTTGCCCTATTGACAGTTCCACTTCCAATTTTTTCATGAATTTCTAAGGACTGTTGGTAGAGAGCGATCGCACCCTCCAAATCTCCCGATTGCGCTTTGAGTCCGGCTAATTGATGCAGGGTCGCGGCTTTCGCTCCATTTTCCTCTTCCGAGTCAGAATGTTCTGGAAAGCTAGCAATTGCCAGTTCAAACAAATCTGAGGCTTCTGATGTATTGCCTAAAGATTGTTGTGCAGAAGCTAATCGATAAAGAATTGCTCCACTTTCTTGCACATCTAAAGTCTCTTTTAATAGCTTTGAAGACTCTCTAAAACGACTGCCATAAAGCCATCTAGTGGAAATATTTAAAGCAATTTTCTCAGCGATTTCCCCCACTGCTCCAACTACCGCTAACCGATGAATCTCTAACTTCTGCTCCTCACTCGAACTCTCCGTTTCCTCCCACCAAATCCGATACAGCACCTGCGCCGCCTGCCCTGCCAACTCCTCCTCATCCGCCAACACCACCGGCAACACCCTTGGCACCCGCAACGCCCCATCCGGACTCTGCTCCAACAACCCCAACGCCACCGCCCGGTCCACCAGCCGCTCCACATCCACCACCCCCTCACACACCGCCACCACTGCCTCACGGGGCACCGGCAACTCATACACCAACGCCCGCCCCAGCATTGCCTTCATTGGCTCATCCATCTGCGCCAGCAGCGACGCCGCCAACACCTGCTCCCGCAGCTCCCCCCGCTGTTCATTCTCCAGCGCATCCAACACCATCCCAAGGCTCACATCCCCCGGAGAGCACAGCACCTTATCCAACCACTCCAACAACCTCGGATTCCCATCCGCCAACACCAGCGCCCGCTCCCGCAGCCCCTTTTCAATCTGAGAATTACGCGCAAACGCCTCAAGCTGCGCACACTTTTTCCGCAGGTCCGCCTTTTGCAACCCGGCCAAAGGCTGCTTATACGCATTCGCCAACCCCGAAAAGTCAAACTCATACCGACAGGTGATCAATAGCTGATGCCCCACCTGATGTTCCAGAGCCGCCTGCTCCATCGCCCAGGTTAAAGCGCCCAATACCCTAGCACCCTCAGCCCTCAGCCGATAGCCTTCTGCCAGCGCCTCCAATTTCGCCTCAAAATCATCCAGCACCAGCAAATACGTCGCATCCGTCTCCGCTGAAAACACATCCCGCAGCCGATACTTCAGTTCCTCATTCGGGTCTTGCAAGTGCTGCCGCAACTCGCGGTCTGTCACAACATCCGCCAGCCGATTCACCAGCGCCGCCTTATCCAACGCCCCAAACCACACAATGCGCGTGTAGTCGTGCAGGCGATCGCAAATCCTCGCCGCCAAGCTACTCTTGCCCAAGCCCCCCATGCCATACAGCAACACACCCAATCCATCCGGGCCTTGCAACGCCCGCAAGCAATTTTGCAACGGCCTCCTGCGCCCAACAAAGCTACCCCGATCCGGCACCTTCACCTTCACCGCCGTATCCAAAAACTCTGTCGTCATCGACGCCTTCGGAGCCCGCGCCCGCCCCCGCGTTCTCAACGGCGTCACCAAATTCTGTGGCAGCTCCCCCGTCACATACAGCCGCAGCAAATGCCAATCCTGCGCCTGCGCCTCAATCATCGCCTGATAGGTGAGCGCCAAGGCCTCCGGCACCGTTTTCGCCGCCGCCAACGCCCCATACAGCGTTTCCGCCGCCAAAATGCCATCCGCATCATGCACCGGACGGCCCCAACCCAGCACCGCCCTCGCCCCAGACTCAATCAGCGCCGCCGCCATCGAAGGCACCTCACCCGCCCGTCCGCTCTGCCCCGTGCGACACCCCGATAAAAACACCAGCTCAGGAAAGCGAAACTGCAACGCCTTCGCAATATCCTGCGGACTCGCAAACACCCGCTCCCCAGTCTCACTTTCGGTGATAAACCTTGGCCCCGCCTCACTAATCCCGGCATGCCCAATCAGGTGCACCACATCAAAATGCCCCGGCTCATGGCTATCGAGCAGATAGGTCAGCTCATCTAGGCAACCACTCTCTTCCACGGTGAGCGTCAACGGTTGCCGCTGAGTCGCTTCTAAAATGCGGGCCTCCTCCACCTCAAAATCGAGCACGGGCTCTACCCCAATCGGAGAAGTCGCCATAAACAGGGTCTGCAACGGACGGTTGGGCACCGCCTCCTCACGCCAGCTCAGAGCCTTTTTCTGACCACTGCCTTCACTGCCGCCCTGCCACCGCACGGGCACCACCACCGGATGAGGCCGAGCGACTAAAAAGCTTTGACCATCGTGCAATACCTCCCAAGGGAGATGGCCCAGCCTCGCCTCAGTTGCAATAGCAAGGACCACGCCCGCTTTGGCCTCGGCAAGTAACTGGGCAAGAAAGCGATCTGATCCATCCAGCCACTGATACAACCGCTGCCCCGTTTTTACAAGATCCTTCACTAAACGATCAACGTAGTAGTCACGCTCCATGACCTCTATCAGATCTTGAATCTCCGCTAGAAGCAACCGGCGGGACTGGAAGTCGTTAGGATTTTCCCAGCCATAACGCAGGTCCACATAGTCACCATCCAGAGTGCGCAGATCAATATGGAGAATTCGCATAGGGGCAGAACGCGACGATTACGGTGTGCAAGGCGCTAACACCTTCAAAATTTGCTTAACCGTAGCATTTTCAGGCAATCACCGCCCGTAGACGGTGACAATCCATAGCAGCGTCTCACTTTTTCAACGACTGCCAGTGCCAATAGCAGCTACCGTCACCATACGGTTGGTTAATTTTAGGATCTGCGATAGAACTAACGTATCATTTTAATTCCGACGGATATCCGCCTTGCCATAGCAAAGGGTGGATGTCAAAGTTCTACTGGGATATCCATTATTCTGTGATTGTTGTCTGGAGAGCTC
>JBCDAG010000153.1:0-15971 GCA_039186165.1 Cyanobacteria bacterium P01_F01_bin.53 | reverse complement strand
CGAATTTTATGCCTGTCATGACACCTTAGAAGCCGTTTGGATGGCTGCTGAAAATGCTGAGAAGCCTTTTTATCAAGGCATTTTACAAATTTCAGTGGCGTTTTATCACCTGGGCAACCTCAACTGGCGCGGTGGGGCGATTTTGCTGGGGGAAGGCATGAGCCGCCTGCGAAAGTTTGAGCCTGATCATGAACAGGTCAATGTGGAAGCTTTGGTCGATGAAGCTATGGAATGGCTGGAGTTAGTCCAAGAAGCTGGCCCAGAGGGACTCAGTGGGATCATGGCTGACTTTCCTAGGCCATTGCCTCAAATCCAATGGTTGCCATCCAATGAGCCTTACTCTAATGGGTAGCGCTAACGCATGCCGTTCTATGGAATACAGCTCAATCGAAGATGCTGATGTATATCGAAGGGGCAGATGTATTACAAGGAACCGATGTGTTGGAACGTCGGTCAAACAATGAATGAAAGCGTCATAATGGTCCGACACTGGTGTATGCACGTTTGCATGCAGCCAGGTATGAGTGTATGTCTGCTGTCTTCAGAACCTCCCTAACGGTATCCTGACAGTTGCGAAAGAGGCATGGCTTGTAGGGATGGGCTGGCGCTGCTTGAATACACTAAGTATTTCGCTTCTGCTCTGGGTTTTCCTCCGGGCGTCTTTACCACTCAGTTCCCATCACCCTCAGGGTTTTAAGGTAGTTTTTTTAAGGTTTTTCGTGAAAGTAGGTCCAAAGATGACTGGCTCAAAACTGTTTGGCGCTTTCGTGGGAGCCCTGTTGCTAACGGCTTTTTCGCAGGTCTCGTGGCCAGAAGTTGGACCGGATGGAATTGTGTTGTATGGGAACGTGTTGTCTAGTCTGAATCGGGCTGAGGCTCAATCTAGTGGCCAGTCGAATGACCAGTCTGGAGGTGCGATTAAGCTTAAGGCCAGTCGAGTGGAGGCTAATTCCAACACGGGCGTGGTTACAGCCATTGGCAATGTCCGGATTGACTATCCGAGCCGTCAGATTTTTGCGACCTCAGCACAGGCGCAGTACTACAGCCGAGAGCAACGCATTGTGCTCAGTGGCAATGTGGATGTCGTGCAAGAGGGGAATACGCTTCAGGCTGAAACGGTGACCTACCTAATTGATGAAGGTCGCTTTGTGGCGACCCCTGGTGCCCAAAATCAGGTGGAAGCGGTTTATATTTTGCCGGAAGATCCCGATCCAGAACCTACACTAGAGTTATCGCCCACAACACCTGCGCCGCTGTCTATTCCAGCTGTGCCAGATGAGCTGCCTGCTGAGCTGGGTCCTATTAATCGTCCATAGTTTTTGATGGCCTATGCGTTGGCTGGGAAGGCTTCTACTGGGCGGGTGCATATTGAACTGCCCCAAATTGGATTGGCGAGTATGATTTTTTTAGAATGCCTTTTTAAAAAGGCCCCTCTTTTTTTGGTGCAATCGCTATGGCGTCACCGTCTATGCAATCTGAGATAAACTCTGAGCTATTGAGCTCGCCCTCTGGAACACTTCCTTTGAGAAAGCTGGTTCTCGACAATGTGCAAAAAACATACGGTCGACGCACCGTTGTAAAGGGGGTTAGCTTATCGGTTGCCCAAGGCGAAATTGTGGGCCTATTAGGCCCCAATGGGGCTGGGAAAACGACCACCTTTTATATGGCGACAGGGTTGGTGCGGCCTGATGGTGGCAAGGTGATGCTAAATGAGCAGAACGTCACCGATGTGCCCATGTACAAGCGGGCTCGGTTAGGGATTGGTTACCTAGCTCAAGAGGCAAGCATTTTTCGTAATCTCAGCGTGCAGGATAATTTGCGCCTGGTAATGGAGCAAACAAATGTGCCGTTCCATGAGCGGGAGGATCGGTTGCAAAGATTGCTCAAAGAATTTCGGTTAGAGACCGTGAAGAATTCGCTGGGGATTCAGGTGTCTGGGGGAGAGCGGCGACGCACAGAGCTGGCACGGGCGCTGGCGGCAGGCTCCCAAGGGCCGGACTTTTTGTTTTTAGATGAACCGTTTGCTGGGGTGGATCCGATTGCAGTCTCTGAGATTCAAATGATTGTGGCGGAATTGCGCGATCGCAATATGGGCGTTCTGATTACCGATCACAATGTCCGCGAAACCCTGCAAATTATTGACCGGGCCTACATTATGAGCGAGGGCCAGATTTTGGCGTCGGGTAATGCCGATGACCTGTCTAATAATCCACTGGTCCGAGAGTACTATTTGGGCGAGGGATTTAAGCTATGAGCATGGCCGCTACCCCCAATTTTGCCCAGCGCCTCGCTCGATGGCTGCCGCGTATCCCCATCATGGATCGCTACATTGCCCGTGAGCTCACCTTTCCTTTTCTGTTTGGCGTAGGTGCTTTTTCATCCATTGGCGTGTCCGTCGGGGCTCTGTTTGATCTGATTCGCAAAGTTTCCGAATTTGGTCTGCCTGCCTCGTTGGCCTTTGAAGTGTTTTTGCTGAGTTTGCCTGAGTTTGTGGTGTTGGCTTTTCCGATGTCCACGCTGTTGGCGACGATGATGACCTTCAGCCGTTTTTCAAGCGACAGTGAGCTGATCGCTTTGCGGGGCTGTGGGGTCAGTGTGAAGCGCATTATCGTGCCAGCGGTGGTGCTGAGCTTGTTCATTACCGGCATGAGCTTTGTGGTAAATGAAGTGGTTGCGCCCGTGAGTACTGAGCGCGCAAAGGTGTTACTAGCACGCGCACTCGATGAGGAAAAACCCCCCTTTAAGGAAGGAAATATTACCTTTCAGCAGCAGCAGCTTGCCGAAGATGGTTCTGGCGATGAGCTGGTGAGATTTTTCCATGCCCGTGACTTTGACGGTGAGGTCATGCGTGGCATTACCGTGGTGGACTTTTCCCAAGAAGAAGAGCAAGACGGCCTTCAGCAAATCGTCAACGCAGATGAGGCTAGGTGGGACTTTAAGCGTAATCTGTGGGAGTTTTCCAATGGCACCATCTATGCGGTG
Source organism: Cyanobacteria bacterium P01_F01_bin.53 (assembly GCA_039186165.1). Taxonomy (GTDB): domain Bacteria; phylum Cyanobacteriota; class Cyanobacteriia; order Phormidesmidales; family Phormidesmidaceae; genus Phormidesmis. The sequence continues at coordinate 12,989 of JBCDAG010000153.1, read as the reverse complement.
TCGCCCGATGGATCCTTCCGGCAAATTATCCGCTTTGAGAAACAGGATTTGCAGCTGCCCCGGACGCCCCTTGATTTGGCCAATCGCACGAAAAAAGACGATGAAATGAATATTGCTGAAGCCAAGGAGTATCTAGCGATATTGCGACAAACTGGCGATGAGAAAGCCGTGCGTAAGCTAGAAGTGCGTATTCAAAATAAGTATTCGGTACCGTTTGCCTGTGTTGTGTTTGGCCTCGTGGGCTCAGCGGTGGGCATTCGGCCCCAGCGCACGGGTAAGGCCACGAGTTTTGGTATTAGCATTGTGATTATTTTTGGCTATTACCTGCTGAGTTTTATCACGGCTGCGATGGGCGAAGCCGGGGTGGTGAGCCCATTGATTGCCGGTTGGTTGCCCCTGAGTTTGGGGTTGGGCTCAGGCTTGTTTTTGCTGGCAAAGGTGTCGCGGGGATAACGCACTCGGCTGCGAGGAGAAGCGTCGGGGAGCGTTCTTAGGGGATTACTGGAGCAGGTGATGTATTTGTTTATGGGGCCTGGTCGTTATTGGCTAATGCATTTGTCCTACGGCCTGCAATGCTTTCCCTGATGTGAATCTGCCTGATGTAACGGTGATAGTTGAACAATGTCGAAAATAGTCGGTGGCCATTATCAGCTGGAGCGGCGACTGGCGGCGGGTGGCTTTGGTCAAACGTTTGTGGCCCGTGATATTCATTTGCCGGGGCAGCCGCTGTGCGTGATTAAGCAGCTAAAGCCGCAGTTTAGTGATCCAGCTGCGCTGAAAACGGCCCAGCGACTGTTTGATCAAGAAGCAAAGACGCTATACGCCTTGGGTGAGCACGCCCAAATTCCTCGGCTGTTGGCCCACTTTGAGGAAGATCAAGAGTTTTATTTAGCCCAAGAGCTGGTAGAAGGTCAGCCCTTGAGTGCGTTATTGGTGCTGGGTCAGCAGTGGTCTGAATCCGAGGCGATCGCACTGACCCAAGACATTCTTCAAGTCCTCAGTTTTGTCCATCAGCAGCGCGTCATTCACCGCGATATTAAGCCCGCTAATTTGCTATGGCGAGAGACCGATGGCCGGATTGTGCTGATTGACTTTGGCGCGGTGAAAGCGGTTCAGTCTGCGACCCAACTGCCAGTAGCAGGTAATCAAACCAGCCTCACTATTGCGATTGGAACCCCTGGTTATATGCCTAGCGAGCAGCAGAGCGGTAAGCCTCGCTTTAGCAGCGATGTGTACTCGGTGGGGATGACTGTGATTCAGGCGGTGACAGGTGTGGGGCAGTATCAGCTGGTTCCAGACGATGCCTCCGGAGAAATCGTGTGGCGGCAGCACGCCCCTCACCTCAGCGAGCCGTTTGCGGCTCTGCTCGATCACATGGTGCGCTATGACTGGCGCGATCGCCCTACCGATGCCACTGAGGCTCTACAACGCCTCCGCGATTTACCTGCGCAAACCCTAGCGACGGTCCCTACGCAAACGTATTTGCCACCCTCGGTTGTGCCGACGGTGAGGTTCACGCCCGAGAGACTCTCAGAACTACCTACTGTCGCAGCATTCAATGCGAGGTCGAACCAGAGTCAGGATAATCAATTCAAAGAAGGGGAAATTGTTAGTCCTCAAAAAAACAATCAGCAGCAAGGCCTTCCCCTTAAAAATCTCTTAGTGGGAGCGTCGTTACTTTCAGTCCTAGGCCTGGGTGGACTCGCTGTCACTCGTTGGCAAGCGTCGTCGTCCACTGGTGTCAGTGATTTCTTGGTCAATACGCCGTTAACCGATGATTTGGCTGTTGCCAGTTCGGTGAATTCGGCTTCTATTACGGAGCGTCCTGTGACGGACGCTGTTGCAGCTGATAGTACCGTTGTGATTGGTAGCAACGTCACTATTGGATCTGCTGGTGGATCTGCAACTTTTGATAGTGATGTTGAAAGTAATTTTGAGGGGCCGTTGTCTGAGGCCGTACGTGCTCCTTTATCTGCTGCCGAAGAGGCTTATGCCGAGGGTGACTATGCCACTGCGCTCTCCCAATACGATGCAGTGGCTCAACTGGGTATAGAGCTGGACTTGGATAATGACGCCTTGAATGAGGCTGTAGAGTGGGGGCGCTGTCTGAGTTTGTATCAGCTGGGTGATGGCGAGGCCTTGCAGGCCTGTACCTATGCCGCCGGTGTCGAGAGCGATAGTTTTGTGTCCGTGGCGATTGGTGGCATGCATTTGACCGGGCGTGGTCAGCACGAGAGAGCCCTGGTGCTCTTTGCCTTGGCCGATCAGATGCAGCCAGGCCACGTGACGATTCGACTGGGACAGGGCATGGCGTTGAATGGGCTAGGTCGTTATGCAGAAGCCTTGACCAGGCTCGATGAAGGCCTAGACTATTCGGCTGAGACGCCCCAAGTGTGGGTGGAAAGGGGCGAGTCTTTGATAGCGCTGGGGCGGATAGATGAGGCGATCGCATCTGCTGAAGAGGCGCTGAAGCTAGAGGTGAAGATGCCTGAGGCGATCGCACTTAAACGAAAGGCCCGAGCTATGCGTTAGTCGCACATCGCTCAGGCCTTTGTTTTCACTATTCTCGATACCCTAAGCACGCCAGACCACGTTTCTTGGGTCGCAGACTGTTTTTGGTATCCAGTTTCCGTGTCCAGACTGGGTGCTATGAGCGAGGCTGAATCTGCCAAGGACGATAGCCCGCACGAATGCATTGGGTCATGGCTTCATCGACGCCGACTTGAGCGGCCTCGGCGATATCGATCACGCAGTTGCTGTAGCGCTCGGGTAGGACGCTGCGACCACAATTTTCCAGAACTTTTTGGGAGGAGGTCTCTAGGAGGCCCTCGTGAATATCGATGGTGCAGTTAGCGACTTCAATGGGGCGGCGTGATCGCTGACACATCAAAAGGGCGCTATTGGAGGTTAGGCCAGTGATGTCATTGATATCGACCACGCAGCTGCTCAAATCTTGGGGGTGACGAGCATTGGCGCAGGCGGTGATCGCATCGGCTTCTGAAATGCCCGCGTGGGTCATGCCGACAGTGCAACCATAATAGTCAGGTCCGGCGGCGGCGGCGGTTGCGCCTACCGTGCCCAAGCCTAAGAGAGCGCTGCCTACAGATGCAGCACCAAAGGCCAGCGCGACAGACATCCGTTGTATCGTTTTACCTCCTCTTGTAGTTACTCCTTTTGTAACTGGGGGAGACGACGATAAAGGTGGAGTCGTGAATAATTTAATAGGGAGCCTCTTCAATGCGTACGTGCGCTCAAATCTAATCTACAGTGAAAGAGAGAAGATAACGATACGTACAGCAAATGTTCCCTGCTATCAGGACGGTAGCTATAGAGGCAGGTGCTTGAGGTATTGCTGCTTGTCGCTTTTGGACCGTAAAGGTTGCACCCCATTGTGAAGCCCTTACCTAGCGCTTTCAACACATAGCGCTTTTGACGCAGTCGCTGTCATGGTTGCTTCCCGTACTGGTTTTTCGTCAGTGATGGGGCCACGCTATATAAGTCTCCGAAGATATAAGCCTAAGAGAGGATTTGATATGCATCTGAGTGAAATCACACACCCAAACCAGTTGCATGGCCTATCGGTCACCCAGTTAGAAAAAATTGCTCAACAAATTCGTGATAAGCACCTACAGACCATTGCGGCCAGTGGTGGGCATCTCGGTCCCGGTTTGGGGGTAGTAGAGCTCACCCTGGGCCTCTATCAAACGCTCGATCTCGATCAGGATAAGGTGGTCTGGGATGTTGGCCACCAGGCCTATCCTCATAAGCTCATCACAGGCCGTTACAAAGATTTTCACACCCTTCGCCAGCAGCATGGTGTTGCTGGGTATCTCAAGCGCTCAGAAAGTCGGTTCGATCACTTCGGTGCCGGTCACGCCTCGACCAGTATCTCGGCAGCGTTAGGGATGGCGATCGCGCGTGATCTCAAAGGCGAAGACTACAAAGTTGCGGCCATTATCGGTGACGGCGCCCTCACAGGCGGTATGGCCCTAGAAGCCATTAATCATGCCGGTCACCTGCCCAAAACGAACTTGGTGGTGGTGTTAAACGACAACGAAATGTCGATTTCGCCCAATGTCGGTGCGATTCCTCGCTACCTGAATAAAATGCGCCTCAGTCCGCCGATGCAGTTCATCACGGACAACCTCGAAGAGCAATTCAAACAGCTGCCTTTTAGCCAAAACATTACCCCTGAACTCAGCCGGTTCAAAGAGGGCATGAAGCGGCTGGCGGTCTCTAAAGTCGGTGCGGTGTTCGAAGAACTCGGCTTTACTTACATGGGACCCGTTGATGGCCACAATCTGACCGAGCTAATCACGGCCTTTAAAGAAGCCCATCACCATGGCGGTCCCGTATTGGTGCATGTCGTAACCACCAAAGGGAAAGGGTACGAAATCGCTGAAAAAGATCAGGTTGGCTACCATGCCCAGTCTCCATTTGATATTGAAACCGGGCAAAAAATTCCTGCGAATAAGCCTAAGCCGCCTGGGTACTCTAAGGTTTTTGCTGAAACGCTCACTACTCTGGCGGAAAAAGATCCCACGATTGTGGGGATTACGGCGGCGATGGCCACCGGCACCCGTCTGGACTTGCTCCAGGCTAAGCTGCCCAAACAGTACATCGATGTCGGGATTGCTGAGCAGCATGCGGTCACCCTGGCTGCCGGTCTTGCCTGTGAAGGGATGAAGCCTGTACCGGTGATTTATTCCACCTTCCTACAGCGTGGCTTCGACCAGGTTGTCCACGATGTGTGTATTCAAAAGCTGCCCGTATTCATCGGTATAGACCGTGCGGGCATCGTGGGTGTGGATGGACCCACCCACCAGGGCATGTACGACATTGCCTACCTGCGGTGTATTCCTAATCTGGTGCTGATGGCACCGAAAGACGAAGCAGAGCTTCAGCGCATGGTTGTCACTGGGGTTGAACATGACGGGCCGATTGCGGTGCGATACCCCCGTGGTAATGGCTATGGCGTACCGCTGATGGACTCTGGTTGGGAGCCGTTGCCGATTGGTAAGGCTGAGGTGCTGCGCCAAGGTGATGATGTGTTGCTCATTGGCTACGGCTCTATGGTGTATCCCGCCATGCAAACGGCAGAAATCTTGAGTGAACACGGTGTAGAGGCGACTGTGGTGAATGCTCGCTTTGCGAAGCCACTAGATACCGACCTGATGCTGCCTCTGATCGATAAAATTGGCCGCGCTGTGACGATGGAAGATGGTTGCTTGATGGGGGGCTTTGGCTCTGCCCTGGCAGAAGAGCTATTCGATCGTAAAATGACGCCTGATCTGTTGCGTTTGGGTGTACCCGATGAGCTGGTAGACCATGCTTCTCCCGATCAGTCTAAAGCTGAGCTAGGTCTGATGCCTGCTCAAATGGCCGAGCGCATTCTCAAGAAATTTGCTTTGGGTGAGGCTCAACGCAGATTGGCCGAGCAGGTTTAGATTGGTCGGTATTATTGGGTTCTCGTTACCGAATCGGTGTTGAGTCAATCGGTGCTGGGTAACTTGCAGGTATGCAGAAAGCCAGCGGTGAGGAATTCATCGCTGGCTTTCTGCATAGTTTTTCTGCGTAGTTTTGGTTTGAGCGGAACGGTGGCCTCTAGCCCTTCGTTAACATTGCTCTAGTCCCTATCCGCCATACATTATCGGCCAGCTTTGCGAGGGATGGGTCGTCCCTGCCCCGATGAAGATTTGGCGGGCATCAGCATGGCCATGGTTGGCTTAGCCCAGGGCTTCCCGACAAAAGTCTGACGGCCTTGGCTTTTCCACCAGTGTGTCAGTTCGATCATGGCTTTGCCCAGAGCCTGTCCGATAGAGTCGCCGCCGCTGTTTCCTTGGGCCAGGTCCATCAAAATGCAGCCCGTGCCTGCCAGCAGTCCACCTGCACCAAGGGCAAATAGAAACAGGGCTGCCGAAATGAGGAGGTCAATGGCCAAGAGCGATCGCAAGGCCAGGGTAAACAAACTCACCCCAAATATCATCAATACGCTGTGGAGCGTGAGCATGCCGATGTGGCTCCAGCGGTATTGGGTGCTGAGTTGCTGACGGCGATCGCGCACCTTTTTTAAGTCTGCTTTGGCCTGAGCCTGATTCACTGCCTGATGGATCGTCTGGGGTACGCCAGCAGTGCGATCTGGTGTTTGCTCTGGCGAATCTGACCCCGTGACTGACGCAATAGCGAAGTTAAGAGCCGTTTGATGCGTCATTTGGCGGTAGCGTCGCTGCACTTGATGGAGCTGCTGGGAGAGGCTATTTTGCCTAAGCCATGCGCCCCCCAACAGCATGGCTGAGAGCAAACTCATCAGCACCGAATTTAAAATGAGCAAAATTAACTGGTTCGTTTGTTCAATACTCATAGGACGCCAACTTACATAACGGCTAAACAAAAACAGATATAGTTCAAATGTACTAAAAAAATAAAGGGAAATCAAGTCACTGTGTCTGGGTGCTTTTGCATTTGATGGCCACACAGTGATTTGATAAAAGAAGCATTTTGCTGAAAACCACGCATTCCCCCATGCCCACTCACTCCAAGCAACCACGCATTTCCCTGTTTTTTGCCGTTGGCTTTGGGCTGAGTCTGGCTGCTGCCGGGCTGAAGGCGATCGCAGCTTGGTTAGCGCATGCGTATCTTTACTCTGTGCCTTGGATAGGTGGTTTTTTGCGGAGTATTGAGCTGGTTGAAATCTCAAATTTAGTGGCCTTTTCCCTATTGGGCGCAGGCATTGGTGCCGCGACTTACTGGCTTCCCCGCAGGTGGAATCATCGTGCCAAGCTAGCGTTTCTGGCGGTGTTGAGTCCCTTTGTTTTTAGTGCCAGTTACATGGTGCAGCAGCACCAGTGGATTCAGCGAGTGGCGACTCGAGCTGAGATTCCTTACCGAGATGCCCGCAACATTACCAACTCATTTTTGGAGCGAGAATCGGGCAGTGCAGGCTTCTTTGGCTTTTTCCCCTTTAGTACGCAGTTAGCCGAATTACCTACCCGCCGACAGGACCTCGAATCTTCCCGCTCGATTAACCCTAATCAGGCCCTGCTCCAAGAGTTGTCTAGCTATAACGACCCTAGGGCCGATCTCGCCGCGTTTATCTTTGAGCGGGTCGGTTGGGTGGTTCGCTTTATGTATATGACGATTGCCGCGCTTACAGGGCTGATTTATTACTTTAAGGGCCATGACTGGGCTGAAGTTCATCGCCAATCCGCAGGGGCGAAGAATCCACCGCCCTCCTCGCCGCCTGTTAGGCCTACGGTGAAGCGTAAAGTTCCTTAGCTTGAATGAATGATTGGATAGTCAACTTTTGATGCTGATACCGTGAACGCCTCGATGTCTGTCTCTGCGATTATCTTGGCGGGTGGGCAAAGCCGTCGCATGGGACAAGATAAAGCGCTATTGACCACACGAAAGGGGCAGTCTCTGCTCTCCCGAACGGTTCGAATGGCTCGTCTGCTGACGCCCTCGGTATGGATTGTGACGCCTTGGCCAGAGCGCTATCGTCGTCAAATGCTGTCGGCCTTTGAATTTGACCCGGCCTTTGAACTTCAGTTCGTTCAAGAGCAGCTATCGACTCCTCCCCATGGCCCTTTGGGCGGTTTTGCCCAAGGATGGGAACAGGTGTCGTCGGATTGGTGTGTGCTGTTGGCTTGCGACTTGCCGTATCTAGAAGGGGTGGTGTTACAGGACTGGTGGGATGAGTTGCGGGTGACGAAGGACGCGTTGTCAATGGCCTCATTGGTGCCTAGTCAAAAAGGTTGGGAGCCTCTATGTGGCTTTTACCATCGCAACTGCTTGCCAGGATTGCACCGTTATATGCTCAAGGGTGGTCGCTCTTTTCAAGGATGGTTGGCCGGTATCTCGGTGATTCCTTACCACAATGTTCCTGAGCAAATGCTGTTCAATTGCAACACGCCACAGGATTGGGCAAGAGTCAGTTTCTCAGATCAAATTTTGTAAGCTTAGCTGTGAAGATCGTCCCTTGTCGGTTTGATGCCTGTGAGCTCGATTGTTGCGAATGATTGCTTTACTAATAGTGATATATGAGTAGGCTGGGTTTTATTTAGGGGAAATACCTCCGATAAATGGGTTGGCAACGCGAATCTGTTGGCTCTAAAGCCTTGACCTATGGCCCTTTTGTTAAATGTTAAGCTGTGTAATGATTTCCTCAGACTCCTCTAGCTCAAGGGCCGGGCTCCTTTATCATTAAGGAATACTATTCGCAGCTGTTTACAAAAGTCTCTGGAGAATCAAGCGTGGCTCTTCCCTTATTGAATTACCCTTCCGCCGTTCAAAACTCCCGAATTGACGGTTACGAGGTTCAGGGTGATGACCAGCCCAGGATTTATAATGCTGAGACTCTACTCGGGTACAGCGAAATGGAAGATTTGATTGATGCAGCTTATCGTCAAATTTTCTTCCATGCCTTCGAGTCAGACCGTGACTCCTTCTTGGAGTCGCAGCTTCAGAACAATCAAATCACCGTTCGTGATTTTATTAGAGGTTTGTTACTCTCCGACACTTTCTTGGGCACTTTTTATGCAATAAATAGCAACTATCGCTTTGTAGAGCAGTGCATACAACGCGTGCTGGGTCGTGACCCTTACAATGAGCGCGAGAAGCTTGCTTGGTCTATTAAGGTTGCTTCTCAAGGGCCTGCTGGCTTCATTGATGAGTTGTTAGATAGCGAAGAGTATCTCGAAAATTTTGGATACGACATAGTGCCTTATCAGCGTCGTCGTAACCTACCAGGCCGTGCTACGGGTGAGACTCCTTTCAACATCAAGTCACCTCGTTACGACGAGTACTACCGGACTATATTGGGCTTCCCCAAGAGCAATATTTCTTGGCAGCAGCAAGTCCGCAGCTATGTTTCTCAAGATAAGAAGCCTAAGGCTGGTGACCCTGCTCTCTACATGGATATGGCTAAAGGTCTCAATTTGACACCTAAAGTCACCAATGGTGTTAGCACTGCCAGTATCAGCATGAGCTCTGTTCCCTACCGCAAGCTGAACGTTTCTATTGGTCCCTCTAGCGACTAGGCCATAGTAAGTAAGGTGCAGTTGCGAGAGTAGCTAGATTTTTTCTTTCCTCAAAAGGTTATCTGTCGAGGTGGTTTTCCACCTCGGCTTTTTTTATGTTTTTCGATAGTGATCACGTCTGTGTTGCTAGATCTAAGCCTTCTACGAACAGCGATGCTGTTCGATAAACCTGTAAGAAACGCTATCGCTAGGCCACGACTTTTAGGCTCTGGCTGTGAGGGTGTTCTGGCAGTTAAGACCGATTTAACACTGGTGCGTAAGTGCCCGTATCTCAGCCTGGTTCTGGGGCTAAGCGAATAAACCATTGGTGAAGGGTTATCCCTATCCCGTTTAGGAGAATGAATCGATCCGCTTCTACCAGGCAGAGCACACCTCATCTGTTGTCTTCGAGAGAACGGTATGCCAAGCTCGAAGCCGTCCGAAGCGAACTTGCCCACGATTCACTCTAACGCTGCTGGTATCGATATCGGCGCTAATCGACACTGGGTGAGTGTCCCCCCGGGTCGGGCCACTGAGAGTGTGCGTAGTTTTGGCTGTTTTACGGCTGAACTGTATGCATTATCAGCCTGGCTGAAACAATGCCAGATTGAAACGGTCGCGATGGAATCTACAGGCGTGTATTGGATACCCTTGTTTCAAATCCTAGAAACTCAAGGGTTTGAGGTCAATTTAGTCAATGCTCACCACGTCAAAACGGTACCGGGACGTAAAAGTGATGTGCTCGATTGCCAATGGTTACAGCAGTTACACAGCTATGGTTTGCTGTCCGGTTCGTTTCGTCAAGAAGACCCGATTTGTGTCTTGCGTAGCTACATGCGACAACGGGATAACTTGGTCAAAAGTGCTAGCACCCATGTGCTCCGCATGCAGAAGGCACTGACTGAAATGAATGTACAACTACACCGGGTGATTAGCGATATCATCGGCACGACTGGGCTACGAATTCTGAGGGCAATTGTCGCAGGTGAGCGGAATCCACAGGTGTTGGCAGCGATGAAGGATAGACGAATTAAAGCATCCACTGACGACATGGCTGCTGCGTTGACCGGTGATTATCGGACTGAACAGTTATTTATCTTGCAGCAAGAATTACAACTCTATGAAATCTATCAGCAACAGTTAGCGGCCTGTGATGTCGAGATTGAACAACACCTGAATCACTTTACTGACCAAGTAGACCCTGACACTGATCCGCCCCCCAAACCTAAACGACGGGGGAAGAAACAGCCCGGTAATGCCCCTGACTTCGACTTACGGACGCATCTGTACCGCATTACTGGGGTAGATTTGACTCAGATTGCTGGACTCGGTGCACTCTCTGTTCTCGTTATCCTTGCCGAGGTCGGCCTAGACGCCTCTCAGTTCCCGACCGTTAAGCATTTTGTCTCCTGGCTCGGGCTGTGTCCTGGCAGTCGCATCACAGGGGGCAAAGTCAAAAGCTCTAAAACCCGTCGAGTCGTTAATCGTGCTGCCAATGCTTTCCGTATGGCTGCCCAAACGCTCTCTCGAAGTCAATCGGCTCTGGGGGCTTTTTATCGACGGATGAAAGCACGCTTAGGGGGACCCAAAGCCATTACCGCAACCGCTCATAAAATCGCTCGCGTCTTTTACCATGTCTGGTCAACGGGAGACGCTTATGTTGATGTCTGGTCAACGGGAGACGCTTATGTTGATCCTGGTGTTGACACTTATGAGCAGAAGTATCGCGAACGAGTGCTCAAGCAGTTGCAGCACAAGGCTCAGGTATTTGGGTTTGACCTCGTGCCTCAAGTTTCCTGACTCTACCTTTTTCTATGTCACATGGTTCTATCCCTTGATCTACCGTTGATTCTTTCGCCAAACACTGAACGTATGAGGAGCCGAAAAGGTTATTCCTTCGTCGTCTCTTTCGGGTTAGACATAGAATCCGTTAGAGTCAGCAAGTTTCTTCTATCGAATGTGTTTCTTAGGAGTGCTGTATTGATCGCACCCTTTTGAGCAATTTTTCCATGCGTTCGGGAAGTGGCGCTTCTCCCACAATCGTGGCTTGGGTAATTGGATGGGCGAGCGTCAAACGAAAGGCATGAAGGGCCTGCCCAGGCAGGTTTACCTTTGCTGTTTTCGCAGAGCCGTATTCAGGGTCTCCCACAATGGGCAGGCCCATAAATGTGCTGTGGACTCTAATCTGATGGGTACGTCCGGTTTCTAACTGAAACTGCATGAGCGTGTAGTTGCCTAACCGTTCGACGACTTTCCAGTGGGTAACGGCTGCCCGTCCGCCTTGTTCTACGGGGATGATGGTCATCTTTTTTCGGTTTTTGGGATGTCTGCCGATGGGCTGATCCACCGTACCTTGCTCAGTGGGTGGAGCGCTATTCACAATGCCCAAGTACTCCCGGCGGGCCGTTTTCGTCTGGATTTGTTGTTGTAGGCTGTGAAGCGCGGTTTCGGTTTTGGCGACCACCATCACGCCTGTCGTGTTTTTATCGAGGCGGTGTACGATGCCCGGTCTTTGTACACCGCCTACCCCTGTCAGGTCATTACCACAGTGAAATAGCAGCGCGTGAACTAGGGTGCCGGTGTCATGGCCTGGGGCAGGATGCACCACCATGCCCGCTGGCTTGTTGATCATCAGGAGCTGATCGTCCTCATACAAAATATTGAGGGGAATGTTTTCCGGGACGAGTTCGTACGGTGTAGCTTCAGGGACGGTGATGGTGATGCGATCACCCTCACTCACGAGAGCTTTTTTGCGATCGCAGATAACACCATTAACGGTCACTGCGTTTTGCTCAATCAGCTTTTGTACCCGGTTTCGAGACAGGCTTTCAATATTTTCTGCCAACCACCGATCTAACCTTGTGGGCGCCAAGGTTTCTACAGCGGTATGGATAACATTTGCGCTGGTTGCTTCGGTTGGCTTGCTCAAGAAGAAAAGAGGGAATGTGTTTCAAATACTCCCTCTAGTCTATTACTGCCAGGTGTTAGCAATTGGCTAGCTTGGGTGTTTGGCTAGTTTGGGTGTTTGATTCAGTCGTGTTCAGTGTCCTGGGTTCGTTCTGTTTGAGTAGCTAGCCAATGTTCGTTGCGGATAGGGGATGCCAATGCAAGATGATCCCTGAGTTCAACGACTTTGCCGATAATGGCGATCGCAGGTGCCTTAAAATCATTGGCTGCAACTTTTTCCACAATATCTGCGAGATTCCCAACCAGCTCTTCCTGCTCGGGCCGTGTGCCCCAACGAATTAATGCCACTGATGTGTCTTTCGGTAGGCCTGCCTTAAGGAGTGACTGGGTAATGCTGGGTAAATTGTGCACACCCATGTAGACCACGATGGTTTCTGAGGCTTGGGCGATCGCTTCCCAATTGACTTTAGGGCGATATTTGCCTGCTGACTCGTGCCCGGTTACAAAGGTTACCGAAGAGCTGTAGCCCCGATGGGTGACTGGAATACCTGCATAGGCAGGGGCCGCAATGCCAGCGGTAATGCCTGGGATCACTTCTACGGAGAGCCCAGCAGCCATCAGGTCATTCATTTCTTCGCCGCCCCGACCAAAAACAAAGGGGTCGCCTCCCTTGAGCCTGACGACAACGGCATGCTCATGGGCTTTCTCAAACAGAAGCTGAGTAATATCCTCCTGGGACATAGAGTGCCGGCTGCGTCGTTTGCCCGCATGGATTCTTTCCGTGCGGGGATTAATCAGCTGCAAAATAGGGTCGCTCACAAGTGCGTCGAATACGATCACATCGGCGCATTCAATCAGCGTTTTTGCTTTTACGGTGAGTAAGCCAGGATCGCCTGGGCCTGCGCCAACCAAGTAGACCTTCCCCAGAGGCACTGTTTGTTCGGTGTCTCCAGATGCTTGGGGGCTTCTGAAATATTGAGAAGCCCCTGTTGAAATATTGGGCTGAGAAGCATTAGTTGCTGAGCCAGCTGTGGAAAAGGGTGATGACATAGCGCGTAATGTGGG
>JBCDAG010000152.1:0-16050 GCA_039186165.1 Cyanobacteria bacterium P01_F01_bin.53 | reverse complement strand
TTAAACTGTTTGGGAAAGTTAAGGATTTCACTGTAGAGCTGGGCTTCTTTGGCAGCGTGTTCTACCTGTATCTGGTCGGCTATTGGATCACCGTAGCGAACGTTGTTTTTGATGGTGGTGCTGAAGAGGAAGCTATCTTGAGGGACAAATGCGATCGCCCCCCTCAAGTCCGACAGCTCAATTTGTGTAATATCGTGACCATCTAAAAACAGTTCATTACTATCAATTTCTAAGAGGCGTGGCAGGGCCATCGCTAAGGTTGATTTTCCTGACCCAATGGGTCCTACGACCGCGACTGTTTGTCCTGGTTCAATGGTGAAGCTGACGCGATCTAACGCAGGCCGAGTAGAGCCTGGATAGGTAAAGGTCAGATTCTTGGCTTGCAATCGACCAACGGGGGTGGCAAGGGCGATCGCACCTGAGCGATCGCGAATGGTGGGCTTGGCTTCAAAAATGGCCTCAATGCGATCCAGGCTCACTTCCCCACGCTGATAGGCCGTGATCGTAAAGCCGAGCAAGGCCGTTGGGAAAACAAGCTGTTGAATAAACAAGATAATCGCGACGAAATCGCCAGGGGAAAGCCTGCCTGCCACAATGGCTTGAGATCCAATGCCCAAGGCAATGACTAAACTCAGGCTGGCAAATCCACCCAGGAGTGGAAATAGGGTATTGCGTGTTTTGGCTAACGCCAGGTTGGCTTCCAGTAAGCCCTGATTTCGGCGTGCAAAGGCAAAGCGTTCGTTCTCTTCCTGGGCATAGATTTTAACCAGGGAAATGCCACCCATATCCTCTTGAATCAGATCGCTCAAGTTAGAAATTTCTTCTTGAACATCTAGCTGTTGTCGCTGCAGACGATTGCCAAAGATAGCCACCACCGCAAACATAAACGGATACACCGCTAACGAGAAAAAGGCAACGCTGGCATTGAGATTGACCATGACGGGCACAATCATCAAATAGGCAAAGAGCGTATTTGCCATGCTGAGTACCGCAAACCCCAACAGTCGGCGAATGTTGTCGACATCACTGGTGGCTCGGTTGATGAGATCTCCAATCGTATTTCGACCAAAGTAGGCGGGTTCGAGGGTGAGTAAATGCTCAAAAATTCTTTGCTTAAGATCAAACTCAACCTGGCGACCTGCCCCAAAGAGAAAAATACGTGAGGCCATCCGAATGACCCACATCACGCTAGCAAGTACTAAAACCAGGACTACGTAGCGTAGCAATCGACTAAAAGAGAACGCCACCGTTAGTTCGTCAACGATGTAACCAATGATGAGCGGAATGCTGACGCCAATGGCATTCACTACTAGCAGTGCGACTAAGCCCAGGATGACTTTTTGACGGTGTGGCTGGAGGTACCCTACTAAACGCGAAAATTTGGAAGAGGAGGATGGAGCCATAGAGGAGGACTGACAGAGGAAGAAGTACGGGCAAGAGAGATAGTGTTGCCTGTGATACCAATTCTATTAGGATAGCGCTTATGCTCAGAACGCTATTTTTTCAACAGACTGGCCGTTCATAGTCACCATGAACGGCTTCCTCCGGCGGTACATATCCAGTGAGGCTGTCTAAATTTCGATACTAGAGTTCCAACCAAAGTTGAAGTCAGGTAGCCATCCCCTGAGGAAGTAGTACATGGAATTAAGCAGCTCATTCCAGTATTGGGTCGTGAGTTGAAGGGCCCCGACAGAGGGCAGCAGGTCGGGCAATTTATCCAGGGTGCCGCCGCCGGAGTTAAACCGAGCGGAGTAAAAATCGGTGGGCCGAGCGATGACATCTAGGTTCATTCTTTCAAAGGTCAACGCCGCCCGGGGCATCAAAATAGCAGGGGCGACGACCACGACCCGCTGTTCGTTGTTACCTCGTTTATCGGGAGCGGGAAGGATGTCGAGATCTCGAAGGGTTTTATCAACGGTTTCTGCTGTTCTGTGGATGTTAAGACCCGTATCTTGAATTTGGATACTGCGGGTGGGTACACCGCTTCTTTCCAAGATATTTAAGATGGTGGCCCGCTGGGGTGAATCATCGTTACCTTGTCCTGCGGTGACGATGACTAAGGGATCTGAGCCGCTATTACGGGCTTGGCGATAGAGGTCGGCGGCATAGATCAACCGAGGCGCTAAAACGGTATTAACGGCAATTTCACCGCTGCTCCTAACACCATTAATCGGAACATCTGCATCACGGCTATCACCAAATACCGCAATAGCACCTGCCGAAGCTAGGTTTGCTCCAGGGACCTCATCCACACGGCAAACGTCGCCACAAAATGCAGACTGTTGAGCGAAGGCTTGATTCACTTTTTGTTCGGCGTCGGTGACGAGTGATTGGGCGAACAGAGGAATGCTGGAGATGAGCAGGATGCCAAAGGCGATCGCAATGGGCATCCCTCTGACTTTTTTGATCCCGTCGCTCAGTGCGCCACCAATGAGCACCAGCACTAGACCCAACGGGCTCAATGGAAAAGATAGGACCTGCCAAAGTATGCGTACCGTATCGTTGTCGGACTCTAGGTAAGAGACGACCAGCAGCAGAATTAAAATAACGCCGCCGAACCAAGACAGATATTTTCTGTCGATAATTCGAGCGAGGATGTACCACAGAAGGAGCCCAATAGAGGCCCATAGCAATACACGGGTGAGCAATACCAGCATGTCCGTCTCTCTAATCCTTTGTCCACACCAACCGGGTTCATTTAACCACTTCTGATGAAGAGTTAAGCACATTCAACCCATTTCATCCACAAAAAAAACGACAGCCTGAGGAATAGCTGTCGTTTTCACATCGTGATTTGCAGATGTTTTGAGGGTTGTAAGTGCTAGAGACTACACCAATTTTAGATTGGGATATTCTGCAACCATTTCGTCTGCAGTCAGGGTTTCGCCCGTTTTTTGGGGAGTCCAAAGGACTTCTACTGCCATCAATTGCTCACCGGAAATTGCGCCAATTTTGTTGAGCGCTTCGCGCACATCGCTCTCAGAACTTATTTTCGGCAAATTGAGTTTATTTTGGGCCGCGACTAAAACGGTGGCCACAATATATTCTCCTGGCGCATCGGGTGCGGCCTCTGAAGTGACTAATTCACCACTGCTGTTCAAAGTGCTTTTAACCGCTGATTGGGAGAGCTGGGCGTTGACGTTTGAGAGGGACTCACCTGTGAACTTACTCCGCTCTGCGATCGCCAATTGGTTGAAGGCCTGTTCGGCAGCCGTTAGCCGAGTTTGATCGGACTCAATATCGGCATAGGCCCAATATTCAGGATTGCGCAGCAGTGACAGTGTGGTTTCTTGCAAAACCTTTGTCAGACCAGCTGACGTGCCAGTATCAGCCGTTTGCGCAATACGGTTAAGATCGACCTGTAAATCGCGAGCCTGGGCCAGTAGGCCAACCTGTAGCCGAGCCACAGAGACGACGGGATTTGCGCTGTAAGCTTCTACACCATCTTGACCAACACCTGCATTCTGGAAGCTGCGAATAAGGAAATTGGCGATGGCGATCGCAATGAAAATACCGAACAGGCCGCCCGCCCCGCCGCCAAACCCAAAGAATGGCATGAGGAACGGGAATCCAAAACCGCCGCTGGGGTAGTAACCGCCGCCGTACCGACCGCCGCTGTAGCTAGAAGGACCGCGCTGGTAGGAGCGACTGGGCGCACGATAGGAGCGGCTAGGGGCACGGAAGCTACCCCCCCCCATTCGGCCACCCGAGCGGGCGGCTAAAGCGCCATCGGCTTGGGAGAAAATGAGCAGCGCAGCGAGGGAAAAGACAAAACAGCCCTTGAGTAGGGACTTCAGCTTTGGCCTTATAGCGGTGTGGTCCCAGCTTTTTATGCGTTCGGCTATGCGTTCAACCATGATTGATGTCTGGATGGTTTTTTCTTCGTTTAATATCTATCATCACTTTAACGCCTTTTTTGAGTGCAGATGCGGCGAAACAAGGCCTAAAAAGGAAGGGATTGCCGTACAGTTTGCACCCTCATTGTCACTATCAGCCGCCGCCAACAATCGTGACAACTTCTAGCCGATCGTTTGGCTGTAAAACGGTGGAGGCCCATAGCGATCGCGTTAAAATTTCGCCATTGTATTCCACCGCAATTAGCTTAGGGTTGAGCCCTATTTGCACGAGAAACTCAGGCAGTGTCGTGCCCGGTGCGCAGGTTTTAACTTCGCCATTGACCTGTAACTCAATGCTGTTGAGAGGCGTTGTGTTGGCAGGAGGTGTATTGGGAGCGTTGTCCATGGGCAGTTCATGAGAAGTAAAGCAGTTATTTAGAAGTTAAGTAAGTGAAGCGACAAAGAGCGAGCAGGTTTAGACGGTAGACGAAGATTAGAGACTTTGATCTTGCTCGGAAGCTTGTTGGGTTTGTTGTACGAGAGATCGCGCAACTTCACTTGGATCTTCAGCCGCCATGAGTGCCCTCACGACCGCAACGCGAGTCGCTCCGGCAGCCAAAGTCGGTCCTAAGTTCTCATCATTGAGGCCGCCGATGGTGAACCAAGGCATCGTGGCATGTTGGGCCGCATAGCGAACGTACTCATTGCCAGCAGCGGCTTTGCCCGGTTTGGTCGGGGTCTCGTGGACGGGGCCGACGCCAATGTAGTCAGCACCCTCATCTAGGGCTCGCTTTAGCTCAGCCGGATTAGTGGTGGATTGGCCCACCAGTTTGTCAGGGCCTAAAATTTTGCGGGCAATGTCCATGGGTAAATCTTGCTGACCCAGGTGCACGCCATCAGCATCGGCGGCGGCGGCAATATCCACCCGGTCATTCACGATGAACAGGGCACCGTAACGATGGCAGAGCGATCGCATCTCCTGTGCCATCGCTAGTCTCGCTTCATCATCCGCTGTTTTTTCGCGGTATTGCACAATGGCAATTCCACCTTTGAGGGCCGATTCGATCTGACCCAGAAAATTAGGGACAGGAGAGGTTACTAAATAGGTGCGGGCCTTCAACAGTTTCTGATAGCGATGCTGAAATCCTGTGCTCCGGTTTTTGTGAGCTTTGCCCGGAGGGTCTAAGGCTGCCAGCAGGGGACCTAAAATCTGGCTATCAAGGGTGTAGAGCTGATAGCGCATTTGCTTACAGGCCGCTGCCATTTCGACACTGTGTAACTTGCCGTACTCTTCTAGGACTCGCAAGGCTTCCTGGGTGCGGGCAAAATTCACCTGCAACACCTCAGTCAAACTGCTTCGAGTAGCCTCCTGAGGGTGGGTTAAGGCCGTTCCCAAGTCACCAGGGGTATCGCGTGCCAAGCGAATGGCTGGGGTGTGCCATTGGGCCACAGATTGCCGTAAATGTTTAAACTGCGCCGTGGCTGACTCATCATTGAGGCCAAAGCGGCACCATTCTTCAAGAATGCGTAGACCTTCACGAGCACGATCTAAGTTGGCATCTAGAATGCGAAAGACGGACTGCTCAGCCAAATTGCTGATGCCCTTAGCACTAATAGAGGATTCGTTGGCGGTTTGGACAGTGAATGGGGAAGACTTTATATGCGAAAAGTTTGATATGTCAGCTGTAGATATCTCAGGACCTGATGAGTCAGCAGTGTCATCGGGATTAGATGCACGGTCAGCGGGATTGGATGCACGGCCAGCGTTCTCCGTGTCAGAGGCCTTAACGTCAGGCGTATCGAAGGGCGGGAACTCGGAGGTAGGCATGGGGGAAACCAGCAGTTGAGGTTGTGGGGGGTTGGTTACTAGTTATCCTACACACAAGCCCTGGGAAAGAGGCGATAGAACCGTCATCCTTTTGTTACGAAAAGTTGTCTCCAAAAGTTGTGTCCCAAAGGCCTTCGCTGGCTTGGTTTGGTGCCCTGTTTAGAGGATGCTGAAAACTTGACAACATCAGGCTTTAAGCCGCATATTTCAAAGACAACTGCCACGTCAAGTTTCTTCGATATATTGAGAAAGCTTGGCCACTTTTCACCCATTTTTTCAGACCTTTTTCAGACCATCGTTATTTCAGACCATCGTTAATCAGGGGCTATTTACGAGGGCGAGGCTACTCACATGTTGGAAAACCGTATGTTGGGAACACGAACACAGGGCAAGCGTATGTTGTTTAGATATTCTCATGGGCAGTCTCACGTGCCGTTCCCTGTGGTCGGCGCCTTGGCCGCAGGCGCATTGCTATTTGGGGGGGGGGGTAGAGCCTGCAAATGCTCAATCTTCCCAGACCTATTTCCAGACCTACGGGATCGCTCGTTCGCCACAGACTCTTGCCGCAGGCAATCGCACCCGAGCTGAATACCAGACGCTATATGTTAATCCAACGTCGGGAAACAACAGTGCCCAAGGTACAGCGAGCCAGCCGCTACAGACGGTTACTCGCGCCTTAGAAATCGCCCCCCCAAACACTGTCATTGTGCTCGCGCCAGGGCGTTATACTCGAGCTTCTGGCGAGGTGTTTCCGCTACAGCTGAAGTCTGGTGTGACGATTCAAGGTGCGCCTGGGGAGCGTGATCGCACTGCCATCATTGAAGGCGGTGGGAACTTTAATAGCCCCGCTCGCTCGCGGCAGAATGCTGCGGTGATTGCGGCAGACCGTGCCGGTATTGCCCAGGTCGCCATTTCTAACCCAGATGGATACGGTGTTTGGGTAGAATCTGTCAGTCCGACCATTTTAGAAACTGCCTTTGTGGGCAATCGCCAAACGGGAATCTATATTGCGAGCGGCTCGCCCCGTGTGCAGGGCAATTACTTTTCTGGTAACGAGGTTGCCGGTTTGATTGTGTTTGGCCTTTCGAGTGCCACGGTTCAGAGCAATATTTTTGAGGATACGGGGGATGCTATTCGGGTTGTGGAAGGGGCTACTCCTGAAATTATTGGTAATCGCATGACCAATAATGAAGCGGGTCTCGTTGTTATTGGCAATGCCAACCCTATTCTTAGGGACAACCAAATGGTGGGGAATCGTCGCGATGATGTGGTGGAAGTGGCCGGTAGGGCCCAAGATATTGCCTCTCCAACGGACCTGGCCTTAAGCGAAGACACCTTAGGCGCAGACCTTCGCGCCCGCAATCTCAACGCTGTTCCGGAACCCGCAGATGCCGTGCCAGGTGAGCGAGCGGGTAACTTTTCCAGGGGTAACTTTTCCTTAGAGCCGATTCAGCCCGTGGTTCAAATGGCCGTTTTGCCAGCACCAGCGACCCCTGGCTCGCAGATGACTTTAGAAACGCGATCTCCCGGCACCATTACAAACAATGCCCCTGTTTTGGAAGCTGATGCCATTCCAGGGCTACAGGCAACACGCCCATCTGTTTCCAGACCGCCGGTTTTAGATAGTTTAGGAGATAATTTGGGGCAAGACAGCGCTGATTTGGCGCTTGCTCCAGAGCCGAGTTCACGTGCCTCAATCAGTGAGCGTGCTAGTGATTTAAATACCGTTAGTTTTCAGCCTGAGACTCAGCCGAGTCGCCCTTCTCAACCGATTGCTAGCCGACCAGCTGGCCGTCTTTTAAGTCGTCGGCAGGAAGTGGCTGAACCCGCTGTAGATATTGCGGTGATCCCTGCCAGTGAGTCCAGCGAATCGTCCCTTGAGGCAGACGCCTTTCTAGAAGCGGATGCGGTTCCGGGGGAAACTCGGCCTGCTGGCGCGCCTGGTGCGGCCCTGGAAGCTTTGCAATCTGGGGTGCCTATGGCCTCTCGGGCCATGACCGATGGAAACCCAGACAGTATACGCCTTATACGCCGTCGCCGTCGTCGTCCCGCTGAAGAGCAGACGGAGGTGACGCCTAGTAACGCCAGTAACGAAAGTTCCGTGAATAGCGCACCTGTTAACAACAATCGTTTGGCCGTGCCCAGTAGTGCCATTCCGATTGGTAGTGGGGGCTCTACTACGATTTTTTCTGCACCAAGGAGTGGCGTAGGTGCGCCGCCTGCTCCTCCCTCGCGTGCGCAGGCAATGGGACTGTACTATCGGGTGTTTGTGGAAGCTTCGGATCCGTTTCTTCAAGATGAAGTGAGATCCGTTGTGCCCGATGCCTTTAGGACTAATTTTGAAGGCCGCACGGTGATGCAAGTAGGGGCTTTCCCGACGGAGGAAGAGGCTGAAGATCGTCGCCGCTTACTAGAGCGTAATGACCTCAACAATGTACGAATAGAATATATTCGCTAGACGACAGGCCCGGAAAGATTCGGCCTCTAGAAAAATGAGACTAAAAAATAAGGCCCAGCTCCAGCTGGGCTAGGTCGATTAACACTAATGAAGATGGCCTTGCCGCCAGTGACTTATCGGTGGCAGGGCTATTGATTTTTTCGGGGCTGTTGGTATTTAAAGCGGCTGGTTCGTTTTGGGCTGTGGCAATGAGTAGTTGATTATGGCCCATGGCTGCGATCGCACTAGAACCTCCATGGGTCGTCACAGGGGTGGCCGCAGGGGCGCTCTCTTTTCGGTGGCGCATCGGCTGGGGTAATGGGATTTGTGTTAAGAGGCTCACCGGTTCGGACTCGCGATCGAGCAAGAGTAGTTCTTGCCCACTGCTTGCTGCACACCCCCAGGGAAAGGCACTGACTTGCTCAGGGGCAATGGGTAATCGCAGGTGCCGAATCTGGAATGGTTTTAGGGTGATGAGCACCAACTCATAGGACAACGACTTTGTCGATTGTGCTAATGCCATGAACTGGTATGGCATCGCTGTGGGCGTCATATGGACAATCGATAAATTCAGCGACAGTTGAGCGATAAACTGCCCGCGACGGGTAAAACACTCCAAATAGGTTTTAGACCTTTTTTTAGAATTTTTGGTGTATTGAACGGCCCGGACGCGCAGCAGATGACGGTTATCAATCGCTAAGACTTGAACAATGTCAGAGCGGAGTGCGGTAAGTAGGGGACTTGTCAGCGTAATGGACTTTTTCGGAAAAATTGTGGCTGAATGATCTTGGCAAGACAGGGCGTATAAGCGACCCCGGCTTTTGCGTTGGGCGTGTTTGGGTAGGGTGACAAACCATTGACCATTGGGTGCGACGACTGTCCAGCAGGTTTGCTCAAATTGGGCAATGGGAATGAGCTGACGTTTTAGGGTGAGGATATGGAGCGATCGCGCTGTAATAATGCAACATCCCTGGGGAATGGTCACCAGGCTTTCGATGGGCTCTGTAATCGATGGTGTTGGAATGCTGGTAAGAGGCTGGGTGGTGGCTTGACTGATGTCCGTAACGATTAGGGGCATCGGCGGCATCGCTGTCGAACCCGTTGAACCGATTGAAGGGTTTGCTTCGGTTGCCTCGTCGTCGGGAGGCCCAAGGCTGGCATCTTTCGCGTCGGTTGTTTTGGCCGCTGTTTTGACTGTTGTGTTGGCCGCTGTGTGTAACGCTTTTTTGGCCGTTGTGTGTACCGTAGAGAGTTCCTTGAGGGCTAGATGCATTGCTGTGGCCGATTGGAAACGCTTGTCCGGTTGCTTTTGCAGTGCCTTTATCAATAGCCGCCTTGCGGGCTCACTTAACGTATCAGGCAGCGGAATCGACTGCATTTGGTGTGCTTTCCATAGAGCCTCAGGGCTGCCTGAAAATGGGCGATCGCCCAGCAACAATTCGTAGAGCATGACGCCTACGGAATACAGATCGGAAAGATAGGATGAGTGGCCTTCAAATCGCTCAGGTGCTGCGTAGGTTGGTGACCCAATTTCCCGGCGGGAGCGAGTGGGCAGCTCAACGAAACGGGCGCTGCCAAGGTCGCCGATTTTTGCTGTGAGCACAGCCGCGTTGACCACGGAAGAGGCGTTTGGAACGTGTGTTGTGTCAGCGGCGTGGGTGAGGAGAATATTTTCGGGCTTGAGATCACCATGGATGATGCTCTGCTGGTGAATGTAGCTGAGTCCCTGGAGAATATCGCCGATGAGCGATTTGGTTTCACTGAGGGAAAGGGGCCCTGCGGTGTCGAGGTGCGATCGCAATGTGCCCGCTTCGCAATAGTCTAAAACGAAGTGATAGCCGCCACTGACCTGGGATATCGCCTGACACCCCATCACATTAGGATGCTTTAAATCATGGAGAATAAACGGTTCTTGGGATGCATTCTCCGAGGCATGGCGGGTTTTCTTGATGGCAACCAATCGCCCTGTGCGGCGATGAACCGCGCAATATACCTGGGCAAACTGGCCTTGCCCAACCAACCCTAGCAATCGGTAGTCTTGAAGATTCGCGTTGGCAAAGCCTCTCCCCTGGAGAATGGAACCCATTTAATTGCAGTCACCCATAAACACTAGTAAAGCGGCACCGTTGGATCAATCCGGCGGCTGTAGGCGTCAATGCCACCGGCGAGATTCTTGACATTGGTAAAGCCTTGTTCTGAGAGCCATTGGCACATTTGAGCAGACCGCATGCCTAAATGGCACATCACAATGGTTTCACCGGCGGGATCAAATTTGGTTTGAATCGCCTCGGCCCACGCGGCAAACTGGCTCAGCGGTAAGTTAACAAAATGGGGAACGCTGGCAACTTCTACCTCGTGGGGCTCACGGACATCGATCAGCTGAAGCGCTTCTGGGTCAGTTGCTAATCGCTTAGCCAATGTTTCTACATCTGTTTCTTCCAGCGTGGGGAAAGCGTTTGTCATCTCGTTGAAAACCTTGTGTGATGCGTCAATTATGACACTGATAGCTTAGGGCACATCGCAGATTGACAAAAAAACACCATTGATGTTTGTCTACAACACCATGCCACAACACCATATGGTTCATCCTCTCTGAGTGTCTAATCCCCCAGTGTCTGAACCTAATGTCTGAACCTAATGTCTGGACCTAATGTCTGAACCTAGTACCCTGCTCCTAATATCTAGACCGTGTGCTCTAACGTTTTCCTTTACAGCCGTATTTAGCTAAATCTGGAAGAATTTGCCGCATCACTGGGCTAAATCAATCCCTAGCTCATGGGCCAGAAATGCCCACTTGTCGGTGGCTTCTTCGATTTGCTTGGTGGTGGGCTTCCCAGCACCGTGACCAGCTTTGGTTTCGATCCGAATCAGGACAGGATTATCCCCTGAATGGGCCGCTTGTAAGGCGGCTGCGAATTTGAAGCTGTGGGCGGGAACAACGCGATCATCGTGATCGGCTGTGGTGATCATGGTGGCTGGGTATGTGGTGCCAGCCTCTAAATTGTGTAGAGGAGAGTAGGCATAGAGCGCTTTGAATTCATCTTCATTTTGGGGTGAGCCATAGTCAGACTCCCAAGCCCAACCGATGGTGAATTTGTTAAAGCGCAGCATATCTAACACGCCAACGGCGGGAAGGGCCGCACCGAAGAGATCGGGTCGCTGAGTCATGCAGGCCCCAACGAGCAGACCGCCGTTGCTACCACCTGCGATCGCCAACTTTTCAGCTTTTGTATACTTCTGTTCTATCAGCCACTCACCTGCGCCAATAAAGTCATCAAAAACATTTTGCTTAGCCGTTTTAATCCCTTGCTGGTGCCAGGCTTCCCCGTACTCGCCACCACCCCGTAAATTGGCCACCGCATAGACGCCGCCCAGCTCCATCCAAACGAGATTGCTTACAGAAAAGCTGGGAGAAAGAGAGATATTAAACCCACCATATCCATAGAGCAAAACAGGGTTTTCGCCATTTAGGTCGAGCCCCTTTTTGGCTGTGATGAACATGGGGATTTTGGTGCCATCTTTACTGGGGTAAAAGACTTGCTGCGTTTCGTAAGCATCGGGGTCGAACGGGACGATGGGCTCACGGAACAAGGCGCTTTGCCCTGTGGTGAGGTCGTAACGATAAATTCGGCTAGGGACGGTAAAGCTGGTGAAACTATAGAAGGTTTCAGTATCAGTGCGTTTCCCATTGAAGCCACCCGCAGAACCTATTCCCGGTAGCTCTACATCCCGAATAGGGGCTCCTGCGAGATCAAATATTTTAATTTGGGTGTAGGCGTCTTTGAGGTAGTCGGCGATGAATTGATTGTTGAGAAGCCCGACCGATTCGAGCGTCTCTTCTGCTTCGGGAATGAGGGTTTTCCAGTGAGCCTTTTCGGGCTTGGTAATGTCTATGGCAACAACTTTTCCTTTGGGTGCCTCTAGGTCGGTTTGGAACCAAAAAGTTGTTCCTTCGTAGTCAATCAAAGAGTAATAAGCCTCAAATTCTGAAATGAGTTCAACAACTTCGGCGTTAGGATCTTGCAGATCTTTGTAGAAGAGCAGATTTTTAGGGGCCGTGCCGAGCCAAATGGAGATAATCAGATAGCGACCATCTTCAGTCACACCGCCGTTAAAGCCCCATTCTTTTTGGTCAGGGCGTTCGTAGATCAGGGTGTCTTCCGATTGGGGTGTGCCAATGCGGTGATAGTAAAGCTTTTGGTAGTAGTTGACGTCTTCTAGTTTGCTCTCTTCGTTGGGCTCATCGTAGCAACTGTAGAAGAATCCCTGGTGATCGTGGGTCCAAGCAGCTCCGGAGAATTTGACCCATTTGATCAGATCGTCGGTGTCTTTGCCCGTTGCGATGTCACGGACGTGCCATTCTACCCAGTCTGACCCGGCAGTGGAGAGGCCATAGGCGAGGTATTGTGCGTTTTCACTAATGGCAATGCCGGAGAGGGCCACGGTGCCGTCTTCGCTGAGGGTGTTGGGGTCTAGGAGAACGGTGGGTTCGGCCTCTAGGGTGGGCAGGGTGTAGAGAACGGATTGGTTTTGGAGGCCGTCGTTTTTGTAGTAAAAGTATCGATCGCCTTGCTTGAAGGGGATGCCGTAGCGTTCGTAGTTCCACAGTTCGGTGAGGCGAGTATTGAGGTGATCGCGTCCCGGAAGCTGGTTAAGGTGGCCAAAGGTAACCTCATTTTGTGCCTCTACCCAGGCGGCAGTTTCTTCTGAATTAGGATCTTCGAGCCAGCGGTAAGGATCTGTGACCGTGACGCCGTGGTAAGTGTCGGTTTGGTCCGTTTGACGAGTGTTTGGGTAGGAAAGAGGCATGGGGACGTGGGGAGACAGCTCTATTTAGGATAAGTCACCGTTTCTAAAATGAGGTCGGCCATTTTGTCGGCGGCTCCGGCGGGGCCTCGTAGCTCTCGGAGTGTTTTGCGAATGGTTTCTAGTTTTTCAGGGTGGTTGAGGTAGTCAAGCGCCAATTCAGTGACATCGGCTGGGGTAACGGGGCCGAAGAGTTCGGGGACGACTTCGCGCTTGGCCCAAATGTTTGGCCAAGCAAATTTTTTGCCTGATTTTCGCAGGGCGCTGACGACGATGGGGTTAATGATTTTGCGGGCGATCGCACCTACACCCGGCAGCCGAGCGATTAGGCCTGGCAGGCCATCGGCAATTTTGAGCCCGTCTAGCTTTTGGGTTGGTAGTAAGACAATCATTGGTATGGCCAGTGCCCCGAGCTGGGCAGTATTTGCGCCGACGGTGGTGAAGCAGAGGGTGCATTGGGAGAACAAATCTAGGGCGGGGAATCGCTGCCATAAAAATATTTTTGGACCCTTTTCGCTTTGTAGATAGGGCAAGCCCGTGGCCGGTTCAATCAGTTTGGCAGGCGGGGCGTTCATAATGCCAACGGCGGGGTTTACCGCAGGATTTGTGTAGTGAATTAAGTTCGATAGTGTTAGGTTTGGCGCGACGCCGATGACGTACTTGCGTTCAGTGTTGGTGGGTGTTGAGTCGAGAAGGCGTGCGATCGCCAGCATTAAAGGCACCCCAATACTCAATTTGGCAGGCTTTGAACCGGGTAAAAATCCAATAATATCGGTCTCTGGGGTGCACTCTAGGGCATCGGTAATTTCCTTTCGGTTGGCGACGCCTTGCACATCGGCCATGAGGTCGCCAACAGCGGTGAATTTGTGTTGATGGCGTGGGGGTGCTTTTTGAATCAGATCGGCTTGCATAACGCCAAAGCGATCGATCAGATTAGGCCAGCGAGCGTCCCATTCAGCGTAGGTAAGGGTGCGATATCCGAGGCGTTTGGCCACCAGATAGGTGTAGAGCTGATCGCCCCCAAGGAAAACGACGATGCCTTGGGGATGCCAGTCCCAGTTATCGGCAGTTTTGCCGGTGAGTAGAAAGGTGAAGAAGTTCGGAGCGCTTTGGACGCGGTCGATTTCGTCGTAAGCGGCGACGGTGGTGTGCTCTTGGCCGGAGGCGTGGGGGCAGGGGGATAGGATGACGGAGATGCGAATGTTGGTGGCGGGGTTGTTGGCGACAGTGTTGGCTGTTTTTTGGCGTAGCGATTGTGCGACAGGCTTTACCCAAGTGGCCACTTCGCCGGGGCCGTTGGACAAAATCACAATATCGATGGGTTCGGCATGTGTAGCACCTGTGGGTGGAGGTGCGATCGCAGCAGCGGCCAAAGAATCAGTCATAGCAATAGATATTACCAATCGGCAAACTAAAGACAAACTAAAACCAACTAGATCACGTTAGCCTATTACAGTTGAACTTTTAATTGTCCCTAACGATTACTCACTGTGACCCAGCCTGACGCCCTTCGTGATACCTATCGTGATGACCTTCGGAAAGTACTCCAAGCTGTGGCCGCAGGCCACCTTAGCCCAGAAGTCGCCTTTGAAAAGTTAAGCCCCGCTGAGGTGAGTGCCGATACTGTTGCAGACTCCAGTTTTGCAGAAGCTCAAGGTGGCTATGACACTGACGACGGAACCGCCTACGAGTCAGTGGGTGATTTTGCCAAAATTGACCATCAGCGTACCGCCCGCACGGGCTTCCCAGAAGTGATTTGGGGTGAGGATAAAACGGCAGCGCAGATCGTCGAGATTATGCGGGTGATGGAGCCCCACCATCCTGTGGTAATGGCAACGCGAGTGGATGAGGCGAAGGCTGAAAAGATTCGGGCAGCGCTGCCTCAGGTGACCTACTTTTCGATGGCGAAGATTTGTGCGATTCAGCCACCCTTCGACTCCGCTCAGGGTTCGAGGGTAGGGCGTCGGCCAGGCAGGTTAAGCATTTTAACGGCGGGAACGGCGGATTTGCCCGTGGCAGAAGAGGCGGCAGTCACGGCGGAGCTGTGTGGCTTTACGGTCGCGCGGCTTTGGGATGTCGGCGTAGCGGGTATTCACCGGCTGCTGAGCAATCGCCATGTGATTGATGAGTCTGATGTATTGATTGTGGCGGCAGGTATGGAAGGGGCTTTGCCGAGTGTGGTGGCGGGTCTGGCGGATTGCCCAGTGGTGGCAGTGCCAACCAGTGTGGGCTATGGGGCAAGCTTTAATGGGTTGGCTCCGCTGCTGACGATGTTGAACTCCTGCGCAACGGGCATTGGCGTGGTGAATATTGACAATGGCTTTGGCGCGGCTATTTTAGCTGGGCAGATTTTACGGACTGGTAGCAAAATTGAGCAACGCTAACCAGGCTTACTGACTCGAATCAACAAACTATTTAGCATCTCTCACTGCACTGAAAGCTTCATGAATACGACTCTCCTGACGCTGCCAGTCGTCTTGGAGAGTTGAGAGCCTAGCCCTGTTGCGCCAGCATTTCCAACTGTTCCTTGCATAGGGCTAAAAGGGAAAAATCTGGGGATGGATGTTGACAGCGTTAAAAGAACAATGCTCTGGGAATTCTCCAGGTAACTGTTCTAAGCATCGCTGTCTTTCCTAAAATCACCCATGCCCCTTTCCCACTATCTCATCCTGTCCCGCCTGATGAGCGCGCTAATGCTCAATCTCTGTGGAGAATTTTGCGTGTTTGGATTTCTCGCTAGCTTTGAAGTGGCCCCTAGCGATCGCACCCCTTGGCTCATCGGTTATGGCTTGTCGGCGCTGTTCTTTTTCTCCAATGCCATCCGACTAGGCCTCACTGCCTTCGGCACCCGCCGAACCATTCAGCGTCAAGGACTGGTCGGACTCATCATGGGCAGTTTGATAAGCTTTGCACCAGTTTTCCTGTTGTGTTTGTTTGGTCCTCGGCGAGAGTTCTTTAACCTATTATCTGGTATGGGTTTTGGTTTTCTGGCTGCACCCTTTGGGCTCCCGTGTACACACAACTATGAGAACCACATAGAACCAAGCCCTGAAACCCTTGATCCTTCGTCATAAATTCTCAATAGATGGCAGTTGTTGAGAATTTAACGTGTTCCTAAAACCCTTATATGACAAGGGTTTTAG
>JBCDAG010000151.1:0-16081 GCA_039186165.1 Cyanobacteria bacterium P01_F01_bin.53 | reverse complement strand
CTGGTTGGCTACCAATTTTATTTTACCTAGGATTTACTTTCTGCTGATTCTATAGATTCTGTATGTATTTCAGTAGATACCTTTTTTAATTTTTGCCTGCCAAAGCACCTTGATTTTGCCAAAGCGGCTTGATAAGGAGCCTTGGTCGCACCATTGTTGAACTGTTCCTCTTTTCTTGGATTTGTGAAAAGAATTAATCCTCCCGGTCGCTTTTCTGTCGCTCAGGCTATTTTGCTGGTTTTCACAACGCTGCCAGGTATTGCTGGCGTCGTTGTTTTCAGTTTTTTTGCCTTTCAGGATTGGGCTCAACTACAGCAAGACTATAGCTATTTCACGGCGCTCATTGAGCAGTCTTCGACCCTCGAAGCATTATTTGTCGCTGAGGCCCAACAAAATATTCATCGGATGAATTTTATGATGGATGGTGTGTGGGTATTGCTTAGCGCTATTTTGGCCGCGATTGGGCTACATGGGACCACTCAATCTCGTTACTAAGCCAATCGGTGCACTAAGCCCGTCTTTTACTGAGGCTGTGACATCAACTCTTGAATAGATGAACGTCACTGGCCTGAGAGCAAATTGCCATGCCAGCGAAAGCCCTATAGAAACGGAGTTGTGCGGATACACTCCGTGAATGCATGGAAGATAGAACAACCGAAGTAGGTTAGAAATTCACACAAACTTTATAAACCAGGGTGAGAACAATCTTTTCTGTTCAATAAGTCTGGGCAATACATGGTTTTAGAGACTGCCGTTAAGGATTGAAAAATGTGTCCTTAACCAGCTTCACCAGTATCAATTATGACTATTGTCTTTCTTTGCTTATACGTACTTTTGTTTACGTATAGGTCGATTTGCCATGGCTAGTTTTTGCCTGTTTTTAGGGGTTCGCCATGGTGATTGGTAGTTCTGACGTTAGCGTGGCCATCTTGTGCTTGGCAGAGGCACGTTCTTACGAACGCTGTACCAGGCGAGTTCTCCATAGTAGCGGTTACGTGCGTACCGATTGAGGAAAATACTGGCGACAGAAAAGCTGACTCAAAAACTGGCAACGGCAAAGCTAGCCAAGGAAAAGTCTAATACTGCTTCTGAAATTGAAATCTCTATTCTAATTGGAAATTTGATATGTCTATCTTCTCTAAGTCCCGTCTATCGGTTCGTTTTTCAACCCGTAGAGTGCTGAGTACTTTGGCTTGTGCTTCGGTAGCTTTCATCGGTGCCGTACGTCCTGCGATCGCCCAAGATCGCACCGCTTGGCTAAGAGATAACGAAACCACAACGATGACGGGTTATTTACTTCAAGGAGAAGATCTCTACGCAATTTGTGACGAAGATTGTAGCGATCTCGACCTCTATCTCTACAACGAAATGGGCGTCATGGTGGACGCTGACGATGAGGTTGATTCTTTCCCCATCGTGACAGCCCCTTACGAAGGTACGTTTGTTGTTGAAGTAGCCATGCCCTCTTGCAACCACGGCGCAGGCTGCTCGGTTTCTCTCAGCTCTGACCATGGTTTTTAAGTAAGACTGACCATTGAGTAAGACTAGCCATTAAGTAAAACCGGCCATTGAGTAAGACCGGCCAGTGATAGCAAAACAACAAGCTCAGCGTTGGCGTGAACCAACAGAAGGCAAGGCGGCTTTATTTAAAGCTTCTTTGCCTTTTCTTTTTTGAGGGTTCACCGTCCCATTTTTAAAGCGAGATGGCCTCTACGCTTTATGAGGCTTTATGAGAAAATAACGGAGCTGTCAGCGGCTGCGCCTAATCCATGCAATCTGTGCCTGTATCACCTGTATCTCCCACTGCGTTTCAGAAGGCTTTACCAACCATGGGGTGCGGCACGTGGGCCTGGGGGAATCGCCTACTTTGGGATTACCAAGAAGAGATGGACAGTGACTTACAGGCTGTTTTTGATCATTGTGTGAGTCAGGGGGTGACCCTCTTTGATACGGGAGACTCCTATGGCACAGGTAAGCTGAGCGGCCAAAGTGAAAAGCTACTAGGCAGATTCAGGGCGGCACGGGCCCAGAAAAGTAGCGCCCAAGAACAGATTTGCCTAGCCACAAAGCTGGCCCCCTACCCTTGGCGGCTAACCCGGCAGTCCATGATTTCAGCAGGGGAAGCCTCTGCCCAGCGCTTGGGACGATTGGATTTGGTGCAGTTGCACTGGTCCACCGCCAATTACTTTCCACCACAAGAAGGGCCACTATTAGATGGACTGGCGGCTTTGTGCGGTAGCGCGAGCGCTGACTTGTCAGTTCGCAATCTCGCCAAGGGCGTTGGCCTCTCTAACTTTGGCCCTAAGCGACTCCGTTGGGCACACCAGCGCTTGGCCAAGCAAGGCATTCGCATTCAAACCCTACAGGTGCAGTATTCCTTGCTTTCTACCTATCCCGTCACCGAGCTAGGGCTCAAGGACGTGTGCGATGAACTCGGGATTCGGCTGATCGCCTATAGTCCGCTGGCGTTAGGCCTGCTCACCGGTAAGTACAAAACCAAAGCTGACCTACCGAAAGGACTGCGAAAGTTTGCCCTAGGACAAATTTTGCCAGGGGTAAGACCCCTGCTGAACTGCCTTGAAGAGGTCGCAAACAACCAAGGAAAAACCATGGCCCAAGTCGCCATTAACTGGTGCATTTGTAAGGGTGCGATCCCTATACCTGGAGCTAAAAATCTACAGCAAGCCCAGCAAAATACAGGGGCGCTGGGCTGGCAACTTAGTGAGGGCGAAGTCAGCGCCTTAGATACCGCCTCAAAAGCTTGCGATAAGCAAATGGTCCAAAATATTTTCCAGAGTCGGTAGGCTCATACGTCACCTATACAATGGAGGTAAGACGCTAACTTTTCAAGAACGTAAATCTAAAATGGCAGATCAGTTAATTAGAGCAACGGCAGCAGACGGTGGGATTCGAGTTGTCGGCGTCACCACCACTCGCCTCGTAGAAGTTGCCCGCAAGCGTCATGATTTGTCCTATGTGGCGACCGCAGCCCTGGGCCGTGCGATGACGGCGGGGCTATTGCTCGTTTCCAGCATGAAAAAGCCTGAATCTCGGGTGAATATTCGCATCAAGGGGGATGGACCGCTGGGCGGACTGCTAGTGGATGCAGGCTTAGATGGCACGGTTCGCGGCTATGTAGAGCAACCCCATGTAGAGCTACCACCCAATGCCGATGGGAAACTAGATGTCGGCGGTGCAGTGGGTACGGATGGTTATCTGTACGTAGTGCGTGATATCGGTCGGGGCTATCCCTATTCCAGCACCGTAGGACTCGTTTCGGGCGAGATCGGTGATGACTTAACCCACTACCTGGCTAATTCTGAGCAGACCCCATCTGCCTTGGTCCTCGGCGTATTTGTGGGGGAAGATGGGGTCGAAGTCGCGGGCGGATTGCTGCTACAAGTATTGCCCAAAGCCGCGCGGGATGAGCTGCTGGTCACCATTTTAGAAGAACGGTTAGGTGAGCTGACCGGATTCACACCGTTGCTCAAGGCGGGCAAGTCACTGCCGCAAATTATCGATGAGCTGGTAGGGGACATGGGGCTAGAAATGTTGCCCGGTACTCAGCTGGTGCAGTTTAGCTGTAAGTGCGATCGCGCTCGTATGCTCAACTCTCTCAAGCTCCTGGGCACGGAAGAACTCGAAGACATGATTAGAGTAGATGATGGCGCTGAAGCAGTCTGCCACTTCTGCAATGAAAAATATCAAGCGACGAGCGAGCAGTTACGCAGCCTCATTGAAGATCTCAAAGTAGAACAGGCGAGTCGGCATTAGGGACTCCATATGAACAAATACGCTATGCACATCCTGCTTGATTTGGACGGTACTTTGACAGATCCCAAAGAAGGGATCACGAAAAGTATCGTGTTTGCGTTGAGGACATTGGATGTGGCCGTACCTAATGAACATCGACTAGTAGCGTGTATTGGTCCGCCGTTGAGTGAGAGTTTTGAGCAGCTGTTGCCAGAACCCACAACTGAACGGGTTGAGAAGGCGATCGCACATTACAGAACCCAGTTCACCCGCCAAGGGATTTTCGAAAATACACTTTATCCAGGCATTCCAGAAGCCTTGGCCAAGCTCATCTCTCAAGGAGCAATACTCCACCTAGCCACCTCTAAGCCCCAAGTCTATGCCCAACAGATTTTGGAACACTTTGAGTTAGTCAAATACTTTTCATCCGTGAATGGCAGTGAACTAGATGGACGGCGGGCCAACAAAGCTGAGTTAATTGCCTACATTCTTGAGCAACAAGCAATTAAGCCCGACAGAGCCATCATGATTGGAGATAGATCCCATGACATCGTAGGGGCGATCGCTAATAACATTAAAACCGTAGGGGTATTGT
Organism: Cyanobacteria bacterium P01_F01_bin.53; assembly: GCA_039186165.1. GTDB lineage: Bacteria > Cyanobacteriota > Cyanobacteriia > Phormidesmidales > Phormidesmidaceae > Phormidesmis. Next base: position 11,733 of record JBCDAG010000151.1, on the reverse strand, counting down.
GGGGCTATGGATCCAGGTCAGAGTTAGTGCAGACAAAAGCTGAGCAACTGCTCGAAGCTCCAAACAATCTACCCGATATCATGTCAGCGGCATCGTGACGCGATGAGGACTACTATTTAACAACGTCAATCTTCTGATGTTGTGAGGCGTTGATAGGCGATCGCAAGCGCATCATCATCCCCCACGTTTCCAGGGAAAAGCACCACAGGCAAATTCGGGAACTGAGGATGGTCTGCCTCAGTGGTAACCACCGAAACCCCTGGAATCACTTGGCCCAACAGCCGAGTTGAGGTCAGTGACAAGCCTTTACTCAAGGTATCGTTAGAGGTGATGCCACCTTTGCTAATTAAAAAGCCAAGGTCACCGGGCAACCCTTTTACGATATCGACCAGCAAGGCAGACACCGCCTCACCAAACAACAGGCGAGTGGTGGCATCATCAAACGTCAGCTCCTCGCGACTGGTATAAATAATCGGCGTGTGGCCCTGGGCGTGAAGAGTTGGAATCTGATCAAGAGTATCTTTTAAAAGAGTCTGATGCATAAACTCAGAACTGTCCTTCAGCCTTGCCACATCAATTTCGATACCAACAACATCAGGAACTTTTAAAAGCTGTTGGAGCTGCCGGGTCGTCTTTGTCACGTGGGAACCCACCAATACAGCCCCATGAGAACTGCGGGTAATCTGCTCCATTTCCGCCGGAGACGTAGGCTGTGGTGGCAGGTTTGCTAGTGCCGTAAGCAAGCTGGCCGCACTGCGGAATAAAAACTTTTTGCCTTGTGCCGCTGCTGTCGTGAGATCTTGTGCGAACTTATCTAAATCACTTTGTTGTTCCCCATCAACGGCGACACAACAATTTCCTTTCAAAGACATTAAACGAGATAAACAACCCTCGCGAATCTCCTTAAGGAGAAATCGCTCCACCTGTTCAGCGGAAATTTTCTCTTGCGTTTTTTCAGCAACGTAGTCAGGGAGGTAGCTCGTGCTATAGCCAAACACGGAATCTTGGGCAAATTCGGTGTCGTGGGTAGGCGTGCGCACACCGTTCAATTCAATATAGTGTGTGCTGTCCACCGTGACACGGCCCGCTTCAAAAAAGTGGGGCGTCAGGAAGTGAGCATCAAAAGGGCCAAGATATTGTTCTATCGCATCGGTTTCGATGGGATAGTGCCCGCGGAGCGTGGAATCTGAGCGGCTAACGAGTAGGTAATTAGTGGTATTCGTTTCGGCGAGAGCGACTTTTAGGTTTGTGCAGACCTCAGCGGTGACGGTAGCTGCGGCTTGGGGGGTGAGCGATCGCGTATTCGTTAGCACAAAGAAAATGGGCGAGGCATCCTCTAGGCCCAGCTTCAGCGTTTCCACATCCCACTTCAGCAATAGCAAACAGCTATGCACCGTTTGTGATCCAGTTGGATCATCATCGAGCACGATGATTTTAGGAGATTTGTTAGGAGATGCAGAAGAAATCACCACCGCTATTTCGCTTCCCAAGCCAGGGTAATACCAATCACAAGCAAATAGCTTGTTAACGTACAAATCAATAGAGAAGCTACATTAAATAACCGGGCAAAATTCTTCCGCAGCCTAGGGTTGTACTCTAACGAGTCACCCACAATTTCTATAGTGGGTCGAGAATTTTTAAGATCTTCGGCTTCAGCGTCTGCTTGTAGCTGCTGAGTATGCTGGGCCAAATCGTTGAGCAATCGGCGGAACCAAAAGGTGAGACCAATAATCGTCATCAACGACAAAGTGGCTATGACCATCGGGTTAATGATGATATTCACGATGGCGATCGCATTATCCGGCAGCTCATACACCGAGAGCCGCAGCACGGCCCATACCAACCCCGAAATCACTGTTTTTTGCAACAGCGAGAGATAAGCGCGCTGATCTTCTTCTAAAAAACGACGTGCGATCGCGGCTTCTGCCGCCTCAGCTTCTGCCTTTGCGGCTTCAGCGGCCTTTGCCTTTTTACTTTTACGGCTGCTCTTTGTGCTGGATTTACTTGCGGTCGATTTACTCCGTTTAGCGCTCGACTTCTTACCTGAAGAACTAGACGAAGAAGCGCTGGATGTCGAAGAACTGGCCGTCGAATTAGTAGACAACTGACTGCCACCCAGTTTAGACCCAACAGAAACCGTCTTAGCCGTCGTCGAAATCGTCGGAAACTTACTGGCCAGTCCAGGGCTTCCTGCTTTAGCTGGCCCTTGGTCTAGCCCATCATCAGCGGGGGACTTAGACGCATCTGATTTGGGCGTGTCTGGCTTAGACGAGTTCCCAAACGGACTTTGGCCATAGGTTTTGGAGTCGTATGCCATCGTTTTTCCGCAGGGCTTAATTAGGTAGGCTTCCTCTAAAATTGCCTCCTGTTATGGCCACACTACCAAGAAAAGGTCCCTTAGCAAATGTCGCAATCGATAACAATTGGCCATGGTCGAAACTGCCATCACAACCGTCGTCACAAACCCACTCGAAACGATGCTTACCCTATTCTCCGGCAGGCACTTCTTTCAGTCGGATTACAGCTTCCTCAAAAAACTCTAGCGGCGCTCCCCCCGGAATTAGCAGCTCATTCATCAAAAAGGTAGGCGTCCCACTCAGGCCCAATGCCTCAGCCAGTGCCAAATCTTTATCAATGGCGGCTTGGGCCTCAGGGCTGTTGCGATCGCGCTCAAACTTCTCTATATCTAACCCTATCTGCTTAGCAAGATCGACGTAATAGTCCTCGCCCAACTTATCTTGAAAGGCAAATAGCCCATCATGATAAATCCAAAACTGATCCTGCTGACCAGCGGCCCAAGCCGCCTTAGCCGCAGGCATCGCCTCTTCATGGATAGTCACTAGCGGAAACTGCTTGTACACATACAGCACATCCGACTCATGGATCTTCGTGAAAGACTTCATGTCCGCAGCCGCCACGGCACAGAAAGGACACTCAAAGTCAGAAAATTTCAGCAAGATCACATCGGCATCCAATGGACCTTTGGTCGCAGAATCACCAATCAGCTCAGCTCGATCCATGCCATCTAGCACGCTTTTGACTCTCGCCATTTGAGCGTCCCACTCAGCGCGCTCAGCCGCCTCGGCTTCAGCAGGACTCAGTTCAGCAGCGGACTCACCCGCACGATTGGCCTCCGTAGCCGCATTACGACTACACCCCAAAGCACCGACTGACAGACTTACAGTAAGCCCAACAAACACCAACCCCTTCGAGCTAGCACTCACCATCTGTGGCCATCTCAAAAGCTGACGCCGTAAAGATTGCAGCTGCGAAGATATATCTAAAATCATAAGAATCCTTACCTGGGGGCTGGCTACTGGAAGACCTAACTTAAAGACCTATGTGATTTTAGACGATTAAAGTTTTTTGATGGGTCCCTTACCAGCCAATGGACTAATCGACCCAGCCGATATCATCATCATCCATCATGCTATTACTCTGGCCACCCGCTGGCGTACCCCGCTGAATAGCATACTCAGGGATCGACTTATAGCTAGAGTAAGGGGCTCGTCTGATGCTAAGGGACTGGCGGGGAGACGGTGCCTTGGTCAGGGGAGCCGTTTTTTCCTTACTGGCCGCTGCAACCTTAGCACCGGGTCCAGCTTGAGAAGCTTTGATGAGTTCCTGCTTGGCAGCGTCTAGCTCTGCGGTGAGCTTTTTGAGCTGGGTATCTTTCTTTTTGCTTTCGCTCTCCGCTTTTTTCAAGCTATCTTTCAGCTCAAAAATGCGGTCCTGATGGGTGTCCACATCTTCCTGCAATGCCGCAATTTGCGCCGTGGATTTCTTCAGGGAGGCTTCTAAGGAAACCACTTTCTTGGTCAGGTCAGCAGTGGCTTTTGTGGCCGCCGCCGTTGCGGCAGAAGCCTTCGCTGAGGCCGCCTTAGTAGCAGTAGCTTTGGTCGTCTTTTTTGCAGCAGAGGCTTTTGCGGTGGACGTTTTAGCAGCAGAGGCTTTCGCAGCAGATTTGGTTGTCTTAGCTTTTGCCGTAGCAGACTTTCCAGTCGTTGAGGCCGCAGCTGGCTTTGCCGACGCCCGCTTGCGCGTACGGGAACCACTGGTAGCACCGCTAGTTTTGCTCGCTTTGGCCGCACCCTGCGCTGGCTTTTCTACCTCTTCCTTGAGTAAGTCAGCAATCCGCTTTTTAGTCATGAATCTGTCCAGTCCGTTTGAATTTCGTCGGCAACTCTGATGTAGTCAGCTCTGGCTTCAGCGGCATTTTTCCCTTTCCATTGGGTAATGGCTACACCCTCTAGCGCCGCCCGCTCGTGGGCTTTATAGGTTTTTACAAAGGCATAGCAGGCCGGAATATCTAGCTCCATCAACATGTTCTGGGCTTCCAAGGCTTCGTTTAAGCTGCGCGAGTCCACCTTGGTTAGCAGTACCCGGTGCGGCACGCCGGAGGGCATGATATCTCGCTTCACGGTTTGCACAAGGGCCGCTATGTCCATCGGTGCTGGAGGCGTTGGAAGCAACAGGTAGTCGGCAATGGGAATAACCGCAGCCAGGGCTTCTGAACTAAGTGCAGGCGGAGTATCTACAACGATTAAGTCATAGCCTTTGATACCTTTTAGTTTACCAAGCAATGTCGGATCGTCTTCTTTACTGACGTCAAATCCCAGGGAACTATCGGCTCTATCGGCCCACCAGCTGGCAGAGCCTTGAGCATCAGCATCGACGAGGAGAACGTCCTTTGTTTCAGCAAAAACAGCAGCAAGGTTGACGGCGGTGGTAGTTTTGCCGACGCCGCCTTTACCGTTGAAAACTGCAAGTATTGTGGGGGCCATGGATATCTTCTTTGTGTACCGAGGCAGGTACGCACCAGGAAAAAAGCAACCGATCAAAAATCAAGATTGCTAACGAGATTAAGAATAAGGGCTATTGGTCCCGATGATGAAGTTTATTGAGCGCCTGTTACGCGAGGAAGGTACTGACAGGCCAACAAAACGACTGCCTGCAGAAGTACAAAGTCTTTAGAGCACAAATTCTTTAAGCAATGAAATCAGCCAAGCAGCTATCAGAAAACTCTCAATGGCCAGCTCTAAACGGGATAGATGCACCAAAGCACGCACCCTTGCCATCCAACTGAGCTGTTGCGTGGCAGACCACCAAGTCAAAACCTGGGATTTCCAACGCCGAGGACTGTCTTCAGGGCGAATGTCTTTATGCCACATGGAGTGCAGTAAGGGGATCCCACCCACTCTTGCATTCAGCAACACATGTAGTGCGATCGCCACAACCATCACCACCCAAGCGCTCAGGTGCACCGCATACCAGCGGTGGTCTAGTTCACCACTGGGCAACCAAGTACTGTCCATCATTTTGCCGCTAAAGAGTGCAAAGGTAAGGGCCAAGAGCGCTAGCGTATTGGCAAAGCGGTTCAGCGTGTACCACCAAATAGGCTTGTTTACCTTCGCCTGCGCTAGCGCCGCCACTGAATCCGACTGCACCAAGCGTTCACGCCCCTTCGAAAAGGCATACCGAACAAACGCCGGAAAAATCAGCAAGGTATAGAGACCAAAGGTGCCATGAATCCCTTCAATAGCCTTGTAGTCGGGCAGCGGCAGGCACCCCCATCGACCGTCGTAGACGTTGTAAGTCCAAAAGGCAGTAACGATTGCCAGGAGTAGGCAAATGCTGGTTAAGCCGTGCAAAAATCGAAACAGAAAAGGCTGGTAGGGTTTACTGACCATGGAACCTGGCGACAATTGGATCCGCCATTTGCTGTGATATGGCAACACCTGCTGTGATGTGGCAGCACCACATCACACCACAGAAAATAGGGACGATATCCTATTTACCCCGACCTCACCCTCACACCCTGAAGATTTCAGGTTTATAAAGCAGACTTTAAAGTTCAGCCTTTAAACCAGGCCTTAAAAGTCCAAATTATCGGGCGTGCGAGGGAATGGAATGACATCGCGAATATTGGTCATACCGGTCATGAATTGAACCAACCGCTCAAACCCAAGGCCAAAGCCCGCATGGGGCACCGTGCCGTACCGGCGCAAATCCAGGTACCACCAGTAGTCTTCCTTAGGCAAACCTGCCGCTTCAATGCGACGCTCCAACACGTCTAACCGCTCTTCTCGCTGGGCACCCCCGATAATTTCACCAATGCCGGGAGCGAGCACGTCCATAGCAGTGACGGTTTTGCCATCGTCATTTAGGCGCATGTAAAAGGCTTTGATTTCAGCCGGATAATCTGTCACGATCACAGGCTTTTTGAAGTGCTCTTCAGCCAGGTAACGTTCATGCTCGGACTGCATATCGATACCCCAAGAAACAGGGTATTCAAAGGTTTTATCGCCGTTTTTAATGGCCGCTTCTAGGAGCGTGATCGCCTTCGTATAGGTCACCCGAGCAAACTCACTGTTGATAATGTTGTTAGCCGTTTCCAACACGGTGTCATTGATGCGCTTGTTAAAAAACGCCATATCGTCAGCGCAGTGCTCCATCACATAGGCAAACACATATTTCAAGAAGGACTCGGCCAAGTCCATATTGCCTTGCAAATTGCAAAAGGCCATTTCAGGCTCCACCATCCAAAATTCAGCCAAGTGACGTGAGGTATTAGAATTTTCAGCGCGGAACGTGGGACCAAAGGTGTACACATTGCTAAAGGCCATGGCCATGCATTCTGCCTCTAGCTGGCCGCTCACGGTGAGGTAAGCGGGCTTACCAAAAAAGTCTTTGCTGTAGTCAGCCTTGCCTCCCTTGTCGGTGGGAATCTCATCCAGATTAAAGCGGGTAACCGTGAACATTTCCCCGGCCCCTTCACAGTCACTGGCAGTGAGGATCGGGGTGTGCATCCACAGAAATCCCTGCTCTTGAAAGAACTGGTGAATGGCCGTGGAGCAAGCATTGCGCACCCGAAATACGGCGCCGAGCGTATTCGTGCGGCTGCGCAGGTGACCAATGCCGCGCAAAAACTCAAAGGAATGGCGCTTTTTCTGAAGGGGATAGGTCTCTCCATCCGATTCACCGAAAACCTCGACAGCCGCTGCCTGCAACTCTACCCGCTGCCCTTTACCCGGCGATTCAGCGAGGGTCCCACTGATGGACACCGACGCTCCAGTGCTAATGCGGGCCATGCTATCGGCATACCCCTCAATCTCTTCCCCTGCGATCACCTGAAGACCGCTCATCGCAGAGCCATCGTTAACTTCAATAAAGGTGAACTTTTTAGAGGCGCGTTTGGTCCTCACCCAGCCTTGAATCGTCAGCCGCTCACCGGGCTGCCCTGAGTTGAGAATATCTTTGATTCGCTGGAAAGTGGCCATGGGAAATAAACGCGATAGATAGAGTGGTTAGTTTTGGAGTGAGTCTTTCAGGGGGCTGACGAGTCTTTCAGGCTCGTCGTTGTAGTTGTGCACCGCGAGATTCGAAAGGTGACGAGTTGAGCAAGTCTCTGGGTTAGACAATGTTTTGAGTTGGGAGGGCTCTGAATTAGGGAATGGCTGGGTCAACCGAGCCACCCTCTTAAAAACCACCCGATTACCAAACCCAGACCCACAAAACGAACAATTTGCCAGAAGGGCTCTTGCATTTCACGCCAAGAGACAAGCTGGCTTTCTAGGGTTACTTTGAGCGCTTCGATACGGTCTTGCATTTGGGCCAGTTCTTCAGCAGGGAGGTCACCAAGGGGGGCTGATGTCGCCTGCTCGTATTTGGCCTTAGCTCGACGAATCGCAAAAAAGCGATCGCGCAAGATTAAAAACTCATCAGCCGTTTCCTTCAGTGCCCCTTCAAAGGTACTAAGTTCTTCATCACTGGGTAAGTGCGGCTTGCGCTTAGACGATCGACGAAATAATTTCATAGGAAGTAGAGTGATAGATAACCACATATGTAGAAGGAGATCACGACCTTGGCAACCCCCGCTTCTCCAGCGACCCCAAAAAAAACGTCAGCAGAGGATCGCGCCATCCTAAAATCCTTTAGCCCTGAGGTGCTAGCCCAAGCCCTAGCAGAACAGCTCGCCATCACGCCCAACGACTGGCATCGGCTCAGCGCTAACCGGGCTTTCCGCGCCCGTGAGCAGGCTGCTGCCGCATTAGTATACATGCTCAAAGATAAACCGGAAGAGGCCTTACCCAGGTTAAATCAGGCGATTGGCTGGCTAGACAAAACCCTCAAAGCTCCCCCATGTCCTAGCCACGGATCATCTACCCAAAAATCTGCCCCACAACCTGACCAGACATCCACCCAAAAATCAGACCACTCGTCAGTCAGCGGCAATTAATACACAGAACTACGAAAAGCCCTCAGCCTGATTGGCTAAGAGCATCCATAACAATCAGTCCAAACAATACACTCAGTTCAACGGGAAGGATTCAAACTTGAAACGGGACCTTCACCATAGAAGCGGTCTAAGCACCACAGAAGCGGTCTAAGCACCACAGAAGCAGTCTGAGCTAGGGAAACCATGCCCTTACCAAGCCACCCTAGATACTACTTTGGACCGATTTTGGGGACCATCTACGCCACCAGTTCTCAATCAGGCGGATAAAGGAAGCCGGACTCATCAACACCTTCAGCGGCGCCGGGCGTAGCTGCTTAGCCAAATGAATTTCTTTGCCATTGTCACTCCACCAGACCTGATCAAAGACCTGATGCAATATGTAAAGGCCGCGACCACAGTCGCTCACCAGGGTACTATCCGGAGACGGGCAAGGACAAGACAATGGATAGTTAGCAGGCTGCTTAAAGCCCTCGCCTTGGTCAGTAACAATCCACCAGTAATAGCCATTTGCCTTAGCATGGCGCACAGAGACGACCTTATGAGGATCGAGGTGATTGCCATGCTTAGCCGCATTCACCAAAGCCTCTTGCAGACCTAAACGCAGCTCATCGTGAAGGGAGCCAGGCGTCGGCTCAAGAAGCGCATCCAAGATGGGACGCAGATAAAGTGTTGAAGTGAAGCTTAAACTCTCCCATCGCTTAACAGAATTCGAAGACACAGTTGACGATTCTTCAGGTGCAGCGTAAACCACTCAAGCTACTCTCCCAACAAATTCATACGAAAATACTTACGGCCTAGCGATACCCTAATTTTAGCTGAGGCACACCTAACAAGGGGACCCTACAACGAGTTAATCGCCGCCAACACCAGCAACCCAGGGCACGTAGTTACAGTTAAATTCAATAGCTAAACGATGTATTAAGGGATACAGGCTTTTGACAAGCTCAAAATTAATTTGTTTTGATATGTTTCTAGTTTATCAGAACATATAAGGAGATAGTGGCGGTGTAAAAAATATTGACCCTCCGTGATGTCCCTATGATCAATTGTTAAGACACTACAGCTTCATCAACGATCGTAATCACAGACATCATGACTAACTCATGAATCTTAAGTCAGGCGCAAGGGAATTAAAAGCCCCGAAGACATCCGAGAGGGATCTCTATAAGCCAATATTTGCGAGGGCTTCAGACTTTCAACATATTCCTAAAAAGTTCTTAAAGCTGTCATTTTCAAAGCACAAAAACCATCTCTACAGAAGCACTTCCCCAAGACTTGAAGAGCCATTTAGGTATCCGGGAACTTCTTTTGATTCCTCAAAAATAGTCGTTAATTCGAGTTAATAGCAATCGCTATTTTTATTGCGAGAAAAACAGCGATTGAGAACACGCAAATCCACACTTAAGTGATAGGTTGTTCGATTCCATACAAGACAATTAGGGTTACCCTTACGGCAAATCACCAAACTATCCGGATAATGCATCAGCAGTTCAGTAAAAATACTGTTGCGACGTCGCCTACCACTTAGGTGATAACTCAAAAAAACAGAGATCGCCATTCCGTCAAACACATTTATTAAGAATTATTTCAAAACTGCAACAATTACTTCCGCAGGCAACTTTTGGCCCCTCTATCAAGGGGAAAAAGTTATTTTCGGGTTCGAATGGCAAATCTAGCCCCCTTGTGAAAGCGCGCTGTGAAAAACTTGATACGAAGGAAGTTGCGTGCAGCCCTACATCAGCACGCACCGCTACATCGACCGATCTGTCAACACCTAATGCCAATACCTAGTAATGTCGGCTAAAGGTCAGGCCCAGCATGACTATACTGATTAATCGAAAGTCTGAAAGATCGATTAAAGAAAGCTTTGGGCCGTTTCAGCAACAATACCTGAGTCATCTTTGGCAAGGGTACTGAGCGCTTTGGTCACGCTGGTATCTGGCTCAGCTTGCGAATAAAACTGTCCCAACGCCTGCGCAATCCGGTGACGAACCTGCCAGTCCTCATCATTGGCGTAGGGTAACAGTAGCTCAATGGCACGGGTGTCTTTGAGTTCACCCAATGCGCCAATGGCAGCCACAGAAATCAGGGAATTGTCATCAGCGAGTGCCTTTTTTAGTAGCTCAAAAGCACGGGAATCGCCCATTTCCCCCAAACAGGCCACCACACTCATTTTCACCAGCCATTCTGAGGTCATCCCATACAGTTCGTTGAGATCTTCTAGGGAGTTGGTCAGCTTGAGCGCACCGAGAGCATCGGCAGCAGCGGCTTGTACATCGGCTTCTGGATCCCCTAAAGAAGCGGTGAGGACTTTGTAGGCCGTGGCTTTGTCCTGTTCGCCCAGTGTAGCAATTTGACTGACAGCGGCGTAGCGAACTCGGGCATTGGGGTCATCACACAGGGGCTGAATGAGTCGAAAGGCTTCTGCTGGGTCGATGTCACGGAGCTGATTAATAGCTTTGATGCGATCGCCAAAATCTTCTGCACTCAGCATTTGACGAATTTGCTCGGGGGTCATGGTCACATCTAGTGGTTGGCGACTACGCTAATAAGCCTAACGTGAATAAGCCCAAAGCTTTGAAACCCGAAAACTCTACCCAAAAATTCTACAGGTGCCTTGAATGGGTGTATTGATCTCGGCCGTGTTCCCCATTGCCCTAGTCGCCCTTTCCGGGGTTTGGGTAGGCCGCTCATTTCCCTTAGATCTTAAGACCCTCGCTCGACTCAATATTTATGTGTTGCTGCCAGCACTGGTCCTCACTGGCGTCTATGGCTCCACCGTGTCTCTGGGCAGTGCGACAGGTATCGTCATTGGATTTGGCCTAAATTGTGCCGTGCTCTATCTTCTGGCACTTGCCCTCGGCAAAGCCTTCCGGCTACCTGCCGACAGCAAAAAAAGCTTGGTTGCCACGACGCTACTGGCTAACTCAGGGAACATCGGTCTGCCCTTTGTGCTATTCGCCCTAGGCGATGCCGCCCTAGAACGGGCTGTGGTCTTTCTCATTGCCTCTGCCATTTTCATCGCTAGCATCGGCCCGATTTTCCTCAAAGGGGAAGGCATTCGCACGGGGGTTAAGGTCACCCTAGGCTTGCCCGTATTTTGGGCGACCCTGTCAGGCCTCGGCCTCCAGCTATTTAGTTGGGGCGTTCCCACCCCCATAGATAGGGCCTTAGAACTCATGAGCGGCGCCGCCATTCCGATCGCGCTGCTTACCCTAGGTATTCAGCTCTCACGCACCTCACTAAACTTTGGACGCTATGAGCTATTCGCTGCGGCATTAAGGCTATTTGTCTCACCCCTAAGTGCCTATGTGATTGGACGCATACTGGGCCTACAGGGTCTCGACCTCAGCGTACTAGTGATGCAGTCGGCGATGCCGGTGGCGGTCAATACCCTGATTTGGGTGGCTGAGTTGGGGGGCGACACCGTTCGGGTCGCCCGCACTATCGTGCTCTCGACACTAATGAGCTTTTTTACTTTGCCTCTAGTGCTT
>JBCDAG010000150.1:0-16190 GCA_039186165.1 Cyanobacteria bacterium P01_F01_bin.53 | reverse complement strand
TCTAAAACCCTTGTCATATAAGGGTTTTAGGAACACGTTAAATTCTCAACAACTGCCATCTATTGAGAATTTATGACGAAGGATCAAGGGTTTCAGGGCTTGGTTCTATGTGGTTCTCATAGTTGTGTGTACACGGGAGCACGGCACTAGGCCGTCGAGAAAACGCAATCAGCCAGTCCACTAGCCGAGCCATCACAGGTTGGCCGGTGAGCAATTCCAATCGGGCAAAGCCGCCTATATTCCCTGCATTAATTTCGCTAATTCGCCAAGTCCCGTCATCATCCATCAAAAAGTCATACCCCAGGGTATGCAAGCCCATTCTTTGATAGTGACCTACTGTGTTGCTAATCGCTTCCCGCTCGTCATTAGTAATCTCGGAGAGCACACAGTCTCCATCTGCACTCACATTATTCACCCAGTGACCGCTTTTAGATCGCCGTAGGTAGCTACCATAAATCTCACCATCGACCACCACTACACGCTTATCGCCAGCGGTTGTGTTAGCAAGATATCGACAAAGCTGAATGGGCTCGGTTTGCCCAGCTTTTAAATAGTCCATCACCTGGGAAAAGGTCGAAAATTTTCCAGGTCCTGTCAGTACGTTGTCCACATGATAAGCGCCGCTTTCATAGTGAATTTTGAATACGCCCCGGCCGCCGGTGCTGTTGGCACGTTTGGCGACAATCGTTTGAAACGTTTCAAAAAAGGCAGCTGCTTCATCACTCTCAGCCGTTGCGATCGCCTCTGGCATGTACTGCTGCGCAACAGTTAGCACAAAGTCTGACTGCATTTGAATTTGCTTACTGGTAGGGCTATTTACAAAGCGTGTGAACTGTTCCCAGCGGGTTAACCCCTTTAGATAGTGGGGGTGAAATGGCTTCAGCGTCCGGCAAAAGATAAGGTCTATATCGTCTAAGCTAATGTCTTGTGCAATGCCCTCCCCTAAGGATACAAAGTCTTCATAGCTCAGGCTTCGCGAGGTGTCTGAGACGAGGATGGCTTGTATGTTTGGCACGCTTTTAGCGGCGGACTTGGAGACCACATAGGGAGATGGTACGTGGTAAAACGTCACCCGAGGATCCGAGGCTAATTGTTGGTAAAAGCTCGGTACATCCAAGGGCGGGCGGCGGTACTGAGTCGGATCACATAAACTAAGTAGCTTCATAGGTGGTGAACAAGTGTTCTCCTACAATCCAAACATAGAAAAATGAGAATTTTCGGATCAAACCGTGAGAATCCTTGACTTGGTTGCCCGCTCTTCTAATAAATCTCGGGCACTTCTCAGGTAATACCAAAGTAGGGGTAGTACGGTTACAAAACCACAATTTTCTCTGCTTATGGATGCCATCACGATTTTGTTCTTGAACTGTACGCCGAAGCGTTCTCCCGAAGTCAGCAATACGGAGGCATTGTGGGATGTGCTCGCAGAAGCCTATCAGACACAAGGCTATCGAACCGAACAACTGCGGACCGCTGACCACAATATCCTGCTACCAAACAGTTTTCCGGACACGATTACATCAAAGAGTGCTATAGCAGGTGGGTTTCCCTATATTTTTCAACGCATTCAGGCCGCCAGTATTCTTATCGTCGGCACCCCTGTTCGGCAGGGTATGCGATCATTAGAGTGCCAAAAGCTTATTGAGCGACTGTACAGCGCACAGCCCAGCTACAGCGATCCGGCTACGGGGCATTCCTTGCTATACAACAAAGTTTTTGGGCTGCTGCTAGTGGGTGATTCGGCAGGTGTCGGGCAATGCACGGCCCAAACCTGTCAGGACTTTAGCCGGTTGGGCTACACCCTGCCGCCGAACAACACGGTAACGTGGGTGCCACCGATGGACAGCCAGGCAGGTTTTATTGAGGCTGATGGCCAATATTCTATCGCCGTTAATGCAGCCGCTGAGCTGCTAGTAGAAACTTCAACCGCACTCGCCCGAGCCCTTCAGGCCCATCCGCTCACAGCGAATGTACACCGGGCTCGTGATAAGGCACGTGTGATCGCCCAATCGGCCAATGTAGATACCGCCACTCAAATTAGTCCAAAATCTATTCGCACCAACTCTTCTATATCGGCGGCCTCTTCAGAAACCCACCAAACTGCTGACAACAGTATTGACTACCGACAGGTCACCAAGCGCATTTGGACCGTTATGCAAGCAGGCATGGCACGCGGATTCACCTTCAAAATTATTAGCTTAAGAGATAGAACCTTTCGAGCTGAGCGCGACGGCAAAGGTTTTATCTATAAAATTTATCCCGGCCACTATTCCTTTCGCAGCCAGTATCAAGATTATGACTACGAACAGTCAAAGTCTCACAAGCTATCGCTAATGCAGGCTAAGGGATTGGCCATACCCACAGCCTATGGCCTCTTCAAAACATTTTCTGACATTTGCTCAAAATTTCCGGTAGAACAGCTACCTTTTCCGCTAGTGGCTAAACCCAACTCAGGCTCCTTAAGTGAAAATGTATTTGTTAACCTCACCACGCCCCTTCAACTGGAACACGCCGCAGCGGTAATTGAGGCAACCGGTCAACCCATCCAGCTTGAATCGCACATTTTAGGGCGTGACTACCGCGTGCTCATTACGAACCATCAGTATGCCGGTTGCGTAGAGCGGCGACCGGCTAACGTAACGGGTGATGGTCAGCACTCCATTCTTGAGCTATTTCACTTGAGAAATAAAGAGCCGGGCCGGGGCGATCGCTACGAGGCTCACACAACCATTCATAAGCTGGTCTTTGATGATGCCAGCCGCCAGTTGCTTCAGGATTCAGGCTATACCCTAAACACTGTTTTGCCCGCTGGCGAACGCTTTTACCTACAGGGAAAAATCACGGCGGCTACCGGTTCGGACTATGTGGACTGTACAGAACAGCTCCATCCCAGCATTGTGGAAAGCTGTATCGAATTCTCTCGAAGATTCTCAACCTTAACCCTAGGGTTTGATCTGATCACGACAGATATTTCTAAACCCCTGAGCGAAACCGGAGGTGCGTTTAACGAGTACAACTTTATCCCGTACGTGGATTTGCATGAAAACTGTAATATCGGCAAAAAACGCTCGGTCTGTCATTTAATTTGGGACTATATCGAAGAACATGAGGCGGACATTGTGACACCCTATTTTCATGGCTTTTAAGTTTGATAGGTTTAATATTTGTTGACCGTTAGTTGGCCGTTCATTGTTGTAAATCCGCTCAGTATCTGAGAGCAACATGAGTAGGCAAGAAGCACTTGATTAGAACTCTCTCAGTTATAAAAAAGACCCTAAAAAACAGCCTAGGATAGGGCAAGGACTCAAGAAAATGATAGCGGTGATTTGACGTGAACTATCAGCCTATTGAAGACTACGGCCTAATCGGCAACATGCGAACAACTGCGCTCGTTGGGCTCAATGGTTCCATTGACTGGTTTTGTCACCCTCGTCACGACTCACCCAGTATTTTCGGTGCTGTTTTAGATAGTGAAAAGGGCGGCCACTTTAGCATCGTTTCTACCAGGGAGTGCGACCATCATAAGCAGTTCTACTACCCAGAGACGAATATCCTGATCACGCGCTTCCTGAGTGAGGACGGGGTTGGCGAAGTTGTGGACTTTATGCCCTTGGGCAATTCCAAAATGCGCAACTGGGTTATCCGCCAGGTGCGCACTGTCCGCAAAGAAATCACCTTTAGGGCAGAGTGCTATCCCGCTTTTGACTATGGCCGTGAAAGTCACACGACTGTAGCTACGCCGATGGGCGTAATGTTTGCGGCGGACAGCAATCCCTGCCCAATGCCAGATCCTCATAGTGAGACTATTCTCCCAGAGAGTCAGTGTCAGTTTTTTGAGCTTATCACCAAAATTCCGCTAGAGATAAATGAGCGGGGAGCCCATGCCGAATTTCTCCTAAAAGAGGGAGAAACGGCAACGTATATTTTCAAACCTGTCGCATCTAAAAAAGCTGACGAGGGTGAACAGTCATCTCAATCACAAGGTTCTTCACTGCCTTTTTCTGATCTGTTGTCTAAAGAGGAGTTTTCTACCCTTCATAAAACGGCTGACAACTTCTTTAAAGAGACCACTGATTACTGGCGCAAGTGGCTTTCGCAGTGCGTTTACACCGGTCGCTGGCGGCGGCAGGTGGAGCGTTCAGCCTTGGCGCTGAAGTTAATGACCTACGAACCGACCGGTGCGATTATTGCCGCACCGACAACCAGCCTCCCGGAAGAGATTGGCGGCATTCGTAATTGGGACTATCGCTATACCTGGATTCGAGATGCGGCCTTTACGGTGTATGCCCTGATTCGCGTTGGCTTTACCGAAGAGGCCAAAGGCTTTATGACGTGGCTAGAGGCTCGCTGTCAGGAGCTGGGTGAGGGCGGCAGCTTACAGGTGATGTATCGCATTGATGGCCGCTTAGATATTGAAGAGGAAACGCTTGAGCACTTTGAAGGATACAAGGGCTCTAAGCCTGTGCGTATTGGCAATGGTGCTTTTGATCAGCTCCAGCTTGATATTTGTGGTGAGCTGATGGACTCGGTGTATTTGTTCAACAAGTATGGCGATCTGATTTCCTATGATTTTTGGACCCATTTGCGCTATTTGACAAACTGGGTGTGTGATAACTGGCAAACTAAAGACCAGGGCATCTGGGAGTCTCGCGGGGGAGCTAAGCACCATGTGTACTCTAAGCTGATGTGCTGGGTGGCGGTGGACCGGGCATTGCGCATTGCGGAGCATCGGTCATTTCCGGCGGAGCGATCGCGCTGGCTAACCGTACGGGATGACATCTACGAAGAGATTTTAGATAAAGGCTGGGATGATGAGCGTCAGGCTTTTGTTCAAGCCTATGGCAGTCAGGATATTGATGCGGGCTGTTTGATTATGCCGCTGGTGTTTTTCATGGCACCGAACGATCCGAAAATGTTGAAAACGATTGCCACCGTTCTCAAAACACCGGATAAAGGCGGGCTCACCTCCAACAGTTTGGTGTATCGATACAACACCACGGGTGCAGATGGCGAATCGAGCGATGGCCTAATTGGAGAAGAAGGGACTTTTAATCTTTGTTCTTTTTGGCTTGTGGAGGCACTCACCCGCGCAGGGTCAGCGGATAGCACATTGTTAGATGAGGCTCGGCGTATTTTTGAAGAGATGCTCACCTATGCAAACCATGTGGGCTTGTACGCTGAAGAGACCGGGAGCAGTGGTGAGGCGTTGGGTAACTTTCCCCAGGCTTTTACCCATATTGCCCTGATTAGTGCGGCGTGGAATTTGAGTGCGGCGCTGGGCGAGTAGGGGAAGCCCAACTAACCAATCCGCTCCTCCAACGCCGCAATCTCCCCATTCCGCCGATAATACCCAACCATCTCCCCTTCCTCAAACAGCCCAATATACTCCGGCGGCTCCCACCCATCCCACTGTGGCACATGCGGCACATAGGGCCGCTCCGTCCGCTTCACCAATGCCTTTGCCTCATCCAGTTTTATCCGGGCCTGGGCCTGATCCTCCAGCGCCAGCGCCAAACGACAACGCTCCAAAGCCGCCTCAATTTGATGGATCAGCATATTGCTCCGCCCCGCAATCTGTTCCACCTCAGTCAGATCGCGTTCGGCTTTCTCCAGGTAGTCTTCTTTGGTCAATGGTGACTGATCAACTATCAATTGCGAACTCACCCGAGCCAGTGTCCCCCGAGCCAAAAGACCACGAGGTAAGTAATCTTGACGTCCACCCTGACGCAGCAGCGAAACACTCTGGTCAAGATGTTGCTGGGCCTGCTGCAGGAGTGTGATAACCCCCTCTGCGGTGACAGCTTCAACCGGATTCCCATGCCTGAGAGTTGCTTCTAGGAGATCGGTTCGTCCCAGGGTCAGATGATCTAAAGCGAAATTAAGAATACCTCCATTAATAAAATGGTTTTTCCACCAATCTAGGGTTGTTTCAGTCCGCTTACGCACTTCACCACAGCGAACCAGCCAGGATGACACCCCATCACTGTCCGCCTCAGGCGCTGCTGCTGACTGCCCGGTAGAGACCGCCCCCCCTGACTCCAGCAGCCCCTGCTCCAGCAACAAATCACAGTAACAGAACCCTGGCAACGAGTAGAGCAGCGGATACTCGGGCTGATGCTCAGCCTGGAGCGCCTCCGCCTCGCGGAAGGCCAACAGGGAGCCTTGCAAACGCCCCGTTTGGTGCAGGGCATCCGCCACTTTGATCCGCTTAGACATTCGCTGAAAAAAATCGCCGCTGCGATCGCTCAGCTCCACCGCCTGCTCCCCTACCCGCACCGCCGCCACATCCCCCAGCGTCAGGTACAGCTCACTGAGGTTGGAGGCATTAAGTGCAGTATTTTTCCAATCCTTGGCAACAACACCCAGCTCTATCCTAAGTTGTATTGGCTGAGTAGCCTCAGCTAACCTCCCCAAGGCTCGCAAGCGAAAGCCGACCAAATTAAGCACATAAGCTTGGTACTTTTCCGTCAGGTTTGGATTCGGACGGGTAAACGGTACCTCAAACAAGGCCGTCAAGGCTGCTAGATCGGTGCCCATCGCCCCGAGTTTTTTAACACTAAAAGCCTCTCCTTGTCGCTGGATCCGATTATAAACAACATCAATTAAAACTTCATTCCACAGCCCTGCTTTCCCACCATGGGCCACCGCATGATACAGCGGCATCATTGCTTGCAATGTGTCAGGCAATTCCGGAGCCACCTGCTTTAGATGCTCATAGAGACGACGATGGGCTTCCCGCGTAGCCTCTGGATATTGCTCCGTCAGCTGGGTGGCAAAATATTCCCGAATCAGGGGGTGAGCATCTAACGAATTGAGAATTGAAAACTGAGAACCAGCTACCACAGCGCGGGGGTTGCCATCCTCCGCGACAGCATCAGGACTCAGCAAACCATAGTCCACCAAGTTTGAAACCGCCCATTGACAATCCTCCACCGTCACATCCACCAGCGCCTCCGTCAGCCCCGGAATCACCGGAGCCGCACACACCGCTGCCAAACAGTCCACCTCCGCAGGCCGGTCAAACAGCCCCAACAACCGCAAAATCGACAGTTCTATCCCATCCCCCAGCCAGCGCTCATATTTCTCCACCAGCTTAAAGGCATGGCCCCCCAACCGCTTGTCCACCCGCGATAAATCCACCTCTCCAATCCGCCGCACGTCCCCCTTACAAACTTTTGCCAGGTAAGTCCCCAACAACCGCAACGCCAACCCATGGCCCTTCACCTGTCGCGATGCCGCCTCCAGCTCCTGCTGCAGCCCCTTCACCCCCAGTGCCTGCAACAACGCCGCCCCCGCTTTATCCGATAACGCCTCCAGATCAATCTTCGCCGCCGCCGGAATATCCGCCACCGTCTGCCGCGTCGTAATCACACACAGTCCTGCATTATCCGCCGCCAGCTCCCGCACCAGCGCCGTCAGTCCTTGGTCCTTAATCTTGCCCACCTCCACCGAGGCCGCCCCCCACTGCATCGGCTCCAGCCCATCCAAAATCAACAGCGTTTTTGTCCGCCGCATCAGCCGCGCCAGCCGTGCCCCCTTCTCCCAGGCAGACCCCTGCTCCGGATTGGGATCACCCAAAAACTGCAACGCCTCATCAATAAACCCCTCCGCCGATACCTGGGCATCATCCCGTGAGCCCTGGCTATAAAACGAGTGACCCAACACATATTGGGCACCGCGCCAGTTGTCATCGGCTAGTCGCCGCAGCCATTCGGCCACCAGGGCACTCTTGCCCACCCCACCAAAGGCCACCAGACTAATTACTCGGGTTTTCGGATCTTCCCAGGCCGCATCCAGCTATTCTAGTTCTTTATCCCGTCCAACAAAGTACTCCACCGCCGGTGGCAGATGGGATGTGGAAATCTTGAGCGGTCGAGTGGTGGTTGTAGGCGCTGGGGTAGTCTGGCCCGTCGTGCTAAGAGCAATGGATGACGACGAGCCAGTTGAAAGGTGGTGGGGTGCCGCCTGTAATGCCTTGAGTAATTTTTGTAGCCCCGGTCCTCGGCCTGAGTCAGGAAACAAATCCACAAATTGAAGCCGATCCAGGGTACGGATATCGTCGATCTCAATAAGCGGCAGTTCGCATTCCGATAACCGCACAGGTATTAGAAACACACTGCCCGGTGTATAGGTGCGATATTCCCTGATCGCATCCAAAACCTCTGGATAAATCCCGGTGGTAATCCGATCCGCTGTCTCCGCCGATAAACACAGGACCACTGCATAGGCATCCCGCATCGCCTTCCGAATTTCCAGCTTCCAATCCTGCCCCGGCAAAATATCCTGATCCCACCACACCGTTTCCCCCGCTGCGATCAACTCACTGTGGAAACGGCGTACCTCATCAGCATTGTCTCGACAGTAGGAGAGGAAAACATGTTTTTTAGCCATCGACATCCAGGGGCAAATTTTGGCAGATTCCGTAGATTCTCCCAGTCTGCGCAGGGATTCTACGACTGTCAAGGGATGTAAGTAGGTCAGCAAAATTAACCTGACGATGCGACAGGCTTACTGCATTGGCCCCCTAACCCCCAAATTTGGGGGGATTTGAGTCCGGCCTCCCCCAAATTTGGGGGATGGTAGCGTCTGCGCTTCTCGCAGAGTGGGGGCCTTCGGCATCCATAGTTTAATGATTCAAACGTGAGCGATCGCATGTCATGGGTGCAACAAAGCCACTTTTAATCGGAATTTTTATTGTCTAGGGCTGCCGTGAGGATCTGGTGTACGAGAGCTTCCAAGTTTTTGTGGCCTTTGTGTCGAACGCTGATTAAAAAGGTGGGCGCGTCTTGAACGCCATCTTCTGAGGCCGCATCGATATCAGCTTGCACGCGATCGGTATGGGTGTGGTAGCCCAACTCCCTTAAGAACTGGCCAATCTCCAGGTCTAGCTCACTGGCATATTCTACGAGAGAGGCATCATCAAGGGCATCTTGATTGGCGAATAGTTTTTCATGCATTTCCCAAAATCGGCCTTGGACAGCCGCCGCTTCCGCCGCCTCAGCAGTTCTGTAAGACTGGGGATAGCGATCGCATATTGGCAAATGACGAAAGACAAAGCAGAGCTGTTTTCCTAATTTTTTGCGTAGCTTTTTGACCGTGGCATTAGCTTGGGCTGATTGAGGGCACTGATAGTTGCCGTAAATAACGAGGAGGAGTACGGCAGAAAGGGGGCCTTGGGTATGGTCAATGTCTCTTAGCGCAGGTATGGAAGTCGTTGTTTTAGAGTCCATATGTCGTAGAAGCCGTAGGCTATCTGTCATCTGGGGAGGCTGATAGGCACTAATCTTTATTATCGAGATTCTATTTTGAGTTTTTTAGGCGTAAAAAACGACTGCCCAACTTCGAGGATGTTTACCCGATCATGATCTAGGGATACACCTAGACGATCGTCTAGGATGATGTCCTTAGCCAAGGATTGAGCCTCGTTTTTACCCGATGGAACGTCTAAAACAACAAAGCACTGTTACAGACGAAAGGTCTGCAAGTTGTGAGAAACTACCCCAGAAATCACCCCAAAAATCAACCTAGTGCATAAACATTAGGGAATGGGCAGTGGGGGGATTAGAGGGATTAGGGAGGTGGGGAGCGCGGTTTAAATACGTTTCCCAAATTCCCCAAATTTCCCAAATTCCCCTACAAACCTGGCCCTAGAACTAAGCTTTGACGCTGCACTATTCTTCCGGAAGCTCCTCTAACCTAACAAGACCTCTGCGGAGCGCAACCACCACGGCTTGGGTGCGATCATTAACGCCGAGCTTTTGAAAAATGTGTCCAACGTGAAACTTCACCGTGCCCTCCGAGATGTTGAGCGCTTCCGCGAGTCCGGCGGTGCTACTGCCAAGCACCATCAATTGCAAAACATCTCTTTCCCGGTTAGTCAGCTCATCTGTTTCCATCCGATCAGCAAGCTTCATCGCAACATTGGAGGGGATAAAGCGTTTGCCCTTATGGACTTGGCGAACGGCCTTGGCTAGGTCTTTGGCAGTGGCGTCTTTCAACAAATAACCACGGGCACCGGCCTGGAGACCCCTGTAAATATCTTCATCGGTATCGTAGGTAGTGAGAATAATAATGCGAGCGTTGGGAGACGCTTCGCGAATTTTGACAATGGCATCTAGCCCTTCCATTTTCGGCATCCGCAGATCCATCAGGGTGATGTCGGGTTGGTGAGTGGCGTGGAGCGCGATCGCCTCTCTCCCGTTTTTGGCTTCAGCGATAACGGTAATATTCTCTTGTTGGTTCAGAATGGCCACAATGCCTTCACGCACCACGTTGTGGTCTTCAACGACGAGCACTTGAATAGGAGAAAGATCAGAAGTCATGGGTGCTAAAACTCCTCCTGCGTGGGAATTGAAATCTCTATCACCGTACCCTTACCGGGCGTGCTATTGAAAGCGAAGTGGCCGTCGAAACGGAGGACGCGTTCGCGCATTCCTAGAAGACCAAACCCTTCCACATCGGCAAGGGACGTGATATGGCTACCTCGGCCATCGTCAGCAATGCTCATATGAATGCTGTTCGGTTTGAACTGGAGGGTCAGGAGCAGATTGTCGGCATTGGCATAGCGGAGGGCGTTGGTAATGGCTTCTTGGCCAATGCGAAGGAGGTTGGTTTGAATGTCGTCGGGGAGAGCATAGGGGGTGCCAATAAGTTGAAATTCGGTTTGGAGGGTGCTCTCTTGAGTCATTTCGGTGAGAGAGGTTTGGAGGGCGACGGGCAGGGCGTCGGTTTCTAGGGCTTGCGATCGCAATGCCCGCACCGAACGACGGGCTTCAGAAAGGCCCTGGCGGGCGAGTTTTCCGGCGCGATTGATGTAGGTGCGGGCGGTATCAGGGTCGGCATTGAGGATGCCTTTGGCGGCTTCGAGCTGGAGAGAGACACCGGTAAAGGACTGGGCGAGCGTGTCATGGATTTCGCGGGCGAGGCGGTTCCGTTCGTTGGTGAGGGCAGCACTGAGGGCTGTTTTTTTACTCTGATCAGCAAGCCGTGTGAGGTGAACAGAAAGGGTGGCCTGGTTGGTGAGCGCCTGGATGAATTCGAGCTGTACGGGGGAAAGGTTGGCGCGATCGCGAAAAGCAAAGCCAATGTATCCAATCGGTATTTCACCCACTTTCATCCGAGAACAGGCCACCTCACTATGCCCTTCATTCCGGTGCCAGGGGATGGTCTCTGGCCACCACAGGTCATTCGGATTGTCCTGATAACCTAAATCGTCAAATGTGAGTGGAAGAGGAGAGTCTAAAATGGCTTGCCAGCCACCTGTTAAGTCAGCCGGTATAGGATGTTCGAACATTTTAGGATTACCAGGCGCAACGCCCATATACAAGGTGCCATCTTCTACGGCACAGTGATGATTGAGCGTGTGAGTTTCGGCATCGTAGAGGAATAAATGGGTTTTGCAAGCACCTGTTTGCTTGGCAAGCGCTTGCAGCAACAGTCCCAAAAAAGTACTGGTTTCAGGATCGGTGGCAAGGGCCGTAAGGGTTTGGTTAATCGCCTCATTGGTTTTGGCGAGTTCTGTCGCACGATCTTGGGCTGCTTTTTCTTGCTCTTGTAAAATCGCACTTTGTTTGGCTTCGTCGGCAAGGCGGGTGAGATGGATAGAGAGTGTTGCTTGGTTGGTGAGCGTCTGAATAAATTCAAGCTGTTCGTTAGTAAGCGTAGGCAAGTGACGGAAAGCAAAGCCAATGAAGCCAATGGGCCTATTACCCACCTTCATACAGGCACAGGTTGAGGAAAGATGGCCCTCGGCCTGATGCCAAGTAACAGAATCTGGCCAGTAGCTGTCAGCCGCTTCGGGATTGCGCTCATCCCAGGTAAAAGGTTTTGGAGACTCTACAATAATTTGCCAGGCTCTGCTGAGGTCAGCCGGAATGGGATGGCGGAACATCTCAGGGTCAGTTGGCGCAGCCCCCTGATACACCTGCCCGTTTTGAATGGCAACATGCTGATGGAGTGTATGCGTCGATTCTTCATAGAGGAACAGATGCGCCTTGCAAGCACCAATCGGTTCCGCCATTTTGGCTAAAATCTGTCCTAAAAATTCGTCTAGTTCTGGTGTCGCTGTTAAGGCATTCAGGGTTTGGCCGATCGCTTCATTGGCTTTGGCAAGTTCGGTAACGCGATCACGGGCCGCTTTTTCTCGTTCTTCTAAAACAGCTTTTTCAGCATGTCGAAGTGCCTCATCTTGAGCCTGCCGGGCAATCGCCGCCGCAATACTCTCCGCCGCGACTTTTAAGATTGAAATCTCTGCTTCATCATACAGCCGAGGTTCACCGCAATTATCAAAGCCTATTTCACCCCAACAGCTTCCCTGCACCATGATTGGGACAATCAGCAACGACGTACACCCTTGTGAGGCGAGAATGCTACGGGCCGGTTCTTCAATGTCGGCCACGATAAAGTTGGCAGTTTCACCTCGCTGATACTGTTCATGAAATGAAGAGAAGTTACTCCAAACCAATAGAGAATCCATTTCAGGATTAGTGTCTACTGATGTTTTGATGGTGGGTTGTGTCCATTCTGTGATGATATGAATCGTATCTGAATTCTCAATTTCTTGGATAACGCTACAGCGATCACACGCTACCGACTCACCCAACAACCGCACCACCTCTGGCAGCACCGTCAGATAGTCCGCCGAGCGCAACAACAAGTTTGCCGCCTTAGCCACACTGCCTAGCAGCCTTGCCCGCTCTTGCGCTGCCCTATCGCGCCGCACCACGTCTTGATAAATTGCACTACCCACACAGGTTGCTGCCGTCTCAAATACCGCCAGTTCCGAAGGCTCCAGTCGCTTGGCTTGGTGGCAGTAATCCATGGTCACCAAGCCCCACAGTGCCTCCTCAAAAAACACTGGCACCGCATAGGTAGACTTTACTCCCAGTGATTGCTGTCCGCTGCGCGCAGGCTCAGGCAAGTCTGCAATATCACCGCCCACCCACTCACCAGCCAGCAGCTGCGTAAACCAATCTTCAATCCCTTCTGCCGAAATAATATTGAGTTCGGGGTCGGCAGTTTGGGCCGAAATGCCGGGGGCATCCCACTCGTAGAGCATTTTCATCGCTCCGAGAGGGTGGGCCTCGTAAGTGGGGAGATATTGCATCACAGAGACGCGATCGCACCCCAAATTTTCTCCAATGGTTTGAATGGCAACTTGTACGCTGGCCTCTACATCACCACTGGAGAGCAGCTGATTGGCCGCAACGGCAGTGGTTTGCAGCCAGCGATCGCGCGTTGTCAATACTTTGTTGGCTGCTTCTAGTTCTGCTGACCGCGCTGCCCTTTCCTGTGCAATGAGTGCCCTACGCTCAGCCGCCTCACGAGCCTTTTGATTCAAATCTCTTTCAATGGCGCTGCCAATACAGTTTGTCAACGTCATCAGGGCTTCTAATTCTGCCTCACTGCGTCGGGTGAGGTTATGGCAGTCATCAATGCCAATGATCCCCCAATAGCTAGCGTTTACCATAATTGGAATCGCATATGTGGACTTTACGCCTAGCTCTTTTTGGCCGCTACGAAAAGGCTCTGCCAATTCATCAACAATGCCACCACCGATGTCTCCTCGCATGAGTGAATCAAAAAACTCTACGCCTTCATCGCTAATCTTGTTCAGTTCGGGATGCTCCATCTGTAAAGCTGTTCCAACAGATGTCCATTCGTTCAGCTGGCAGTGATAGCCGAAGCCATCACCCTCTGTTGCCTCGAAGTGCTGCATAAAACCAACTCGATCAACCCCTAACCCTTCACCCACAATTTTTAGGGCCTTATCTATAGCACTTTCAAAATCATCATCGGTGAGCATGACGTTAGCGGCAGCGGCAGTGGCTTCAAGGATGCGATCTCGTTCTGCTAGCTCAGCAGCTCGGGCTTGGGCAGCAGCTTCTTTTTCTTTGCGAGTGCGATCACGCTCAATCGCACTACCCATACAAGCTGCTGCTGTTTCCAGCACGGCCACTTCTGAATCACTCCACACCCGTTCTGTTGTGCAATCATCAAAACCGAGCATGCCCCACCATTTTCCCTCAACCTGAATGGGAACGGTAATCAACGATAAGGTTTTCACCTCTTCATTTAGCGCTAGTGCAATGCCTTCCAGCTCTCGTGTCAGAAACTGCACAGGGAGACCGTTACGGCTCAAGTTGACCACAAAATCAGGTAGTGATGTGGCAGGGAGTGGGAAGATGGCACTTTCTATTGAAGCAGGTATTTTAGGTGCAACCCATTCAAAAGGCATCTCAAACGAAAGTTGTTTCGTCTTTGAGTCAACCAAATTCTCAAACACATAGACCCTATCTTGCTGCGTTCCCTCCCCCAAAATTCGCAGTGCCCTTGGTATTGCCACCGCCAGCTCATCAGTGGCAACCAAACACTGTGCAGCCGCATTTACACTATTGAGCAGTGCATCCCGCTGTCGCAACTCCCGGTTATAAGTCTCCAGATCCGCTAAACTCTCTCGCCGTTGCAATGCAGCGGCAAAGTTCGCCGCTGCCGTTTCTAGCACTGCAATTTCAGCATCACTCCACACCCGCTCTACTGTGCAATCATCAAAGCCAAAGTTTCCCCAGTAAACCCCCTCTACAAAAATAGGCACCGTCAACACAGAAAAAGCCTGGTCTATGTCCTGTATGGCCTGACCATCATCAGACATCTCCCCTTTTGTCTTTTGTACAGGCTTGCCAGCCTTTAACTCGCCCAACCAATCACTAAATCCCTCAATTTCGCTGTAGACCATTGGGAAGCGACCGGGCACTTCACGAGACCGAACCACACCCGGCACCGTCCACTCATAGGGGCAGCTGCCAAATTCCGACTGTGATGGCGTGGCCAAATGATTCTCAACAATAAAAATGCGGTCGATGTTTGCCGATTGTGCGATCGCATCCAGTGCACCATTTACCGCCGCATCAAAATCTGCAATCGACAATAGCCGTTTCGCCGCCTCCGCCACACCCGCTAGCAAAGCAGGCGATCTCGTAGCATCCAGGTCGTGTCTAGAACCTTGTAATTGCTGCTGTTCTTGCTGTTGAACGGAAGTAGCCATAGGAGTATCGCATACAGTCTCAGCTCCCTAGAATGCTATCGCACAAGCCAATCGGCCGCCCCAACCGATCGGTATGGACGACACTCTAATGATGGGTAGATCGTGACGGGGGGCGTGATATCGATGCGGCCTATTCAGTCATAGACCTTTCCCTTCCTGGCATCTTCAGAATAAATATGAAAGGTGAAACCAGGCTTTAGACACGTCACCCGATGGATACAGTTGTCGTAGCGTTTGGCCTGCCCCAAAAACCAGGTAGTCTCGGCAGCGCGTAACTGTTGAGTCTCTTTCAGTTCGAGACTTTGGCCGCGCTTCTGTTCAAAGGTTTCTATTTCAAATAGCCCACTGATCACATGGTACAAAGAGAACCTGGGATGACCATGAATAGAGGTTTTCACCTGTTGGTCCCAACGCATCACTAACGCTTCATACCGAGCCTCAGGCTCATTGCGGGTGATCGCCGTATTGATCGTACCTTCTTTGGCGATGCAAGTGCGTGTGTAAGCCTTCGGCTCGAACGGGAGATGTGCCAAATTTGGAAACTGAATGGTGCTGAGCTCACGCTGTAGCCAAGGGCCAAGCCTCGCCATGTCAGTGGTACTATCTCGATAGTAAAGCATTCGCTTAAACAAATAGACCAGTTCCTGATTGTGTACTGTTTGAGTTTGCATCCTGATTTTTTGTAGTTTTTATAAGGGGTATATGGTGAGTTCGCTCAGGCTTATTTCATCTGGGCTTATTTCATCTGGGCTTATTTCGCTGGAGCTACCTGATTGGTTAAGCTTTGGCCAATCGCAATTAGCTGGTCAAAAAACAGCGTCAGATCTTCAGAGGTTGTTTGGTTATTACAAATGACTAAACGAAAGAACACATCTCCATTTAGCTCAGCGTAGTTAACCATGGCTAATCCCTTTTCCATTAAAGCTTCGCGAATTTTTAGGGTTAGCGCGTTCCTTGCTTGTTGTGAGCTTGGCTGACCAACACTATCGTGATACTGGAAGCAAATGTTGAGAGATTGGCGTGGGAAGAGTAGCGTCAGCGATGGATTGTTGTTAATAATCGATTCGGCCTGAGCGGCCAAGGCAAAGTAACGATTAATCATGGCTTCCCAGCCGCGATCGCCTAAATGCTGCCAAGCCAACCAAAG
>JBCDAG010000149.1:0-16255 GCA_039186165.1 Cyanobacteria bacterium P01_F01_bin.53 | reverse complement strand
ATTTTCTGGAGGTTGATGACCTCTCGCAAGGAGAATTTCCTACTACTGACGCTCACGGTCAAACCTTGATAGTCTCCCCGGCAAAGCCGGGGGCTTACCTATTATTTAGTTAGATGGACTCAGGGTGACCACCTCGACCTCATGCAAAACAGTCATTGCTTGAGGCATCGTGTGCATAGTCCGCGGATATTCGTTGAGTGGACATTTGTTGAACGACTCTTTCTTAATGGGCATCCATCACAGAGGCAGTTACAACAATCTCCCCAGCAGATACCGGAGAACTGCGAGGCATTCAACAAATTAAGTGGTCACTAATCCGTTCTCCAGGGCATAGCGAACCAGCTCAGTCCGGCTATTGGTTCCCGTTTTCCCAAACAAACGACTCACGTACTTCTCTACGTTTCGCACAGTCGTACCCAAGCGGCTGGCAATCTCCTTATTCATCAACCCCTCTGCCACCAAGTCGAGTACGTCCTGCTCGCGGGGGGTAAAGTCGATGCGGATGCCGCTGTTATTTTGCTTAATCATGCTGCCGCGCTGGGTCAGTAGGGCCTTAATTTCCTCAATTTGCCGGGCCATGGTGGCAATATCGGGTGTGGCAGAGGGATCGGGGGCTTGGGCCGCACGGCGATCGATCAGGCTATTGAGAATAGCCACGAGTTCTTCGGGGTCAAAGGGTTTGGCCAGGTAGGCGTCGGCACCGGCCTTGTAGCCTTGGATGCGATCGCTCGTCATTCCCCTGGCCGTGAGAAACACCACCGGCAGCGCTTGGAAGCGCACATCATCACGCACCTGCTTTAAAAACTGATAGCCGTCCACCTGAGGCATCATAATGTCAGAAATCAGCACATTGGGCGTTTCCTTTTGCAACATATCCCAACCTTCAGCCGCGTTGCTGGCCACCCGCACCTGAAAGTTGCTGTCTTCTAAATAGGCCTGCACCGACTCTCTTAGGCCGGGTTCGTCATCTACAAGCAGGACTTTGCTAGCGGGGGTATCTGCCATGGGTTCAGGTAACAAAAGTGAGCTATGTGTAGATAATACCGCTACGACTCCCCGAAGGGCAGCGCTGCAAATACACCTTGACAACCATGAGCGATCTCACTCCAACACCAGACCCACGCCCCGGCCCCCTATCAAATCCCTTGCCAGCCCCTTTGCCAGCCCCCTTGGCATCCTCATCATCAAAAGACATCGAGAAATGGACCACCATTAGCACCAAAATGGTGGTCGATCACCGCTGGTACCGCCTCCGGCAAGACACCGTCGCCCTACCCAATGGCAAAATCATCGACGACTACTTCGTTAGTTTGCGGCCTGACATTGCCACAGTGCTACCGATTACAGCCGATGGGCAAGTGGTATTTGTGCGGCAGTATCGCCACGGCGTGGGCCAAGTTTTACTAGAGTTGCCCGCAGGCACCTTCGCTCCTGGAGAAGCTCCGCTCACAGTCGCCAAGCGCGAACTGGCTGAAGAAACGGGCTATGTCGCAGAAAAATGGCAAGCGATCGCAACCTTCTATAACAATCCCGTCAAGCAAAATAACCGCATTCACCTATTCAAAGCCCACAATGCCCAGCTCGTTAGCCAGCAAACGCTAGATGACACTGAAGATATCGCCATCGTCCTCAAACCCCTAGAGGCCATCCCATCCCTTATCACCTCGGGAGAAATCTGCGTAGCGGGCACGATTACGGCCTTGAGCCTGGGCCTAACTCAAAACTGGGCCTAGCTCAGGGTTGGGCTTAGCTCAACAAGGGGTCACGCAACAGGTCACGCAACAGGGCTCTGAACCCTAAAGAGGCCTTCATCTTGGGACTTTATTAAAAAATCTACCAAACTCCCATCGGAATACCGGGGATTGTGGCAGAATGTCTTTCTTGGCTCAGTTTCGACTGAGACGTTTTCTGAAAAGTTTTCTGTCTAGCTTAGGTTCAGACAGTGGGTTTGTCAGTAAAATTTCAGAGCTGTAAGGAGGACTGCACAGCAGACCTCATCTTTGCTCAATCTGCCCGGTAGATCGCTATCTAAAACCCAGCCTCTGGAGTCTTCCTCTGGAATCAGAGGAAGAGCCCTTGTCGATAGGGTCTCTATCGATAGGCACTGAATAGATGGCCAAATAGATAGCCAAAACACATCACTTAGGAAATAGATTAGGACATCTCGAAACATGGCACTTCAACTAGGAGACATCGCTCCAGACTTTACTCAAAAGTCCTCCATGGGCGACATTAACTTTCACGAATGGGCAGGCGATAGCTGGGTTGTGCTCTTCTCCCACCCCGCTGACTACACGCCCGTTTGCACCACTGAGCTAGGTTTAGTGGGCTCCCTGCAAGAGGAGTTCGGCAAGCGCAACACCAAAACCATCGCCCTCAGCGTAGACGGTGTTGACTCTCACATGGGTTGGATCAAGGACATTAACGAAACCCAAAGCACCACCGTTAACTACCCCATTTTGGCGGACGACGATAGAAAAGTCGCCACCCTCTATGGGATGCTCCAGCCAAACTCTGATGCAGGCACCCTGACTGTACGCTCTGTATTCGTCATCGACCCTGACAAAAAGATCCGTCTGACCATTACTTACCCTGCTAGCACAGGCCGTAACTTCGACGAGATTTTGCGCGTCATTGACTCCTTGCAGCTCACTGCCTACCACAAGGTTGCAACCCCTGGTAACTGGAAAGATGGCGGCGACTGTGTTGTCGTTCCTTCCATCTCCACAGAAGATGCGAAGAAGCAGTTTCCTAAGGGCGTCACTGAAGTGAAGCCTTACCTACGCATGACCCCTCAGCCCAACAAGTAAGAGGTCTAGCGAGTAGAGGCTAAGACTAAAGTCCTTTAACGCTGACTTTAACGACCAATACTTAGGTCAAGACTTAAAAAGTCTTAGCTTAAAGGTCATAGCTTAAAGGTCATATCGCGCTGTGGGTTCATCCTCGCAGCGCGATATCTTTATGAGCATCTATATCGCTGCTCACACTCAAGGAAAGCCCTTAAACCCATTCTTGGCCTGGCCTTCGTTGTTACTTTGCATGAGTCCCCTTTGAAGGGAACTAGCCACCGTCGTGGCTATTCTGCACTCGTCAGCGGCAGCAAAATTTCAAACTCGGTGCCTGTCGTCGGTGCATGTTCACCGGAGGCGAGTTCTTCAGAAGAATGGAGCGATCGCATCCAAAACTTACCGCCGTGTTTCGCCGTCACAATGCGGTAGCTCATGGCCAGCCCTGTTTCCTTGCGGGAGCGAGAGTCCGTCGAAAAAGACTCAATGATTTGCTCCTTAATCGCCGGTGCTAACCCAGGACCATTATCGCTAATAATAATGGAGACCCAGCGGGCCTCATTGGGGTCCGGATTAGGCGTTTCTTGAGCAGCACGAATGCAGGTAGTCACCGTTATTTGAGGCGTTTTCTCCACCGAGGGGCGCGCGTTATGGACGGTGTATTCCTCTGGATACTCTTCGGTATATTCAAGCTGCTGATCCTGGGCCAAGAGAGAGTCCATTGCATTCGTAAAAATATTCATGAACACTTGGCTCAGCTGCCCCGAAAAACAGGGAACAGGCGGCAGTTTGCCATAGGAGCGTTCAATATTTATGTGTGTCGTCAGGCGACTTCGCAACAGTCTAAGGGTACTGTCGAGCAAGGTATTGAGATCGGTGGGTCTGGGGTGAACTTCGTCGATATGACAAAAATTTTGCAAGCTGGTGGCCAGCTGTCTGAGGCGATAGGCTCCCCCCCGAGCGCTCTTGATCGCAGCAGGCAAGTCGCTACGAAGATAGTCAAATTCGATGTCTTCTTTAATATCCTCTACCTCAGCCGGGGGCTCCGGCAGGGCCGCTTCGTAGGCAGCAATCAGGTTTGACTGCTGCTCAGCATAGTTAGCGATGTAGCTCAAGTTGCCCCAAATAAAGCTGACCGGATCTAGGATTTCATGGGCGACACCATCGACCAGGCGACCGAGGGCAGCCATTTTCTCGCTTTGTAGCAGCTGCATTTGCAAGCGCTCATAGCGAATTTGGGTTTCAATGCCCCGAATTTGCCAGTGGGCGACATTGAGCATGCGCGCATCCAGCAAATGGTAACCGCCCAAACATTCAATTAAGAGCGGATCGCTTTGACGCTCATAGGAACGCTTCAGGGCCTGTTGTGCCCCCTGTAAAATCGTGGTGTCGCCCGACAGCGTTAACACGTTGTAGCTTGCCTGGCTGAGGAGTCGGCGAATGGCATCTTCAGCGAACCCCTCGTTTTCCCCCAGCCGTAGCCAAGATTCTAAAAATTGCTGGCGGGAGAGCACGTTGATATGCCCGGACTCAGCAATCACAACGCCAGGCAAATCGGACATTTGGGTGAAGTGCTCCATCACAGAGCCAATTGTTTCATCACCGCTCAGGGTAAAGGTATAGAGCGGCAGATCATCTAGAGTGGATTGAATACCCAGCAATTGGGGACTTCCCTGAGTCAGGCGAGGCACAGATTTTGGCGGCGCGATAGAAGGCATAGGTTGGAATCGCTGACGTACAATTCACACAAATACAAACAGGTAGACTGACGGGTCAGCCGTTAAAATTTTGAGGGAAATGTTTAGGGTTCAACCTAGTGTGCCCGACAGCGTTTATAACCCTGTATGGAAAGTAGGTTTTTACCAAGGTGACGGGGTGAATAGCGCAGATTTACGGATTGTTTCTCTGATTCCAAGTGCGACTGAGATTGTGGCGGCACTGGGCTATGGAGACTGCTTGGTAGGGCGATCGCACGAATGCGACTATCCGGCGGCTGTTACAGAACTACCCATTTGCACCGAGCCCAAGTTTGCCCCGGTGGGCACAAGCGGCGAAATTCACGAGCGGGTAACAGAGCTGCTCGCCTCGGCGCTGAGTGTTTACCGCGTAAAAACAGACATCCTCGCCGCCCTTAAGCCCACGCACATCATTACCCAGGCCCAATGCGAAGTCTGTGCAGTGAGCTTGAGTGATGTGGAACAGGCGGTAACCAGTTTAGTGAGCGCAAATCCAGTCGATGCCAACGGATCCGAATCACCGATCAAAGAATCACCCATCAAAATAGTGTCCTTACAACCAGCGTGCCTAGCCGATGTATGGACAGATATGGCACAGGTGGCAGAAGCATTAGGCGGTTCTACGGCAAGTAAAGCATCCACAGAAACGGTCATTGAACAGCTAAGGACTCGGCTGCCGGTCGTTAATCAGAGTCCACCAGATCAGCAACCCGATCAGCAACCCGATCAGCAACCAACGGTTGTATGCATTGAGTGGACAGATCCGTTGATGGCAGCGGGTAACTGGGTACCCGAACTGGTGACCTTAGCAGGGGGCCATGATTGCTTGGGTAAAGCCGGGGCTCACTCTGACTGGATGAGCTGGGAAACACTCGTAGCCACCGATCCAGATATCATCATCGTCATGCCCTGCGGGTACGACATGGCCGAGGCGCACAAAGCAACACTAGAAATGGCAGCCCATGAGGCATGGACACAGCTCAAAGCTGTTAAAAACGAGCGCGTGTACCTCACCGATGGCAATCAGTACTTTAATCGGCCAGGGCCAAGACTAGTAGACTCTTGGGAGATTTTGGCAGAGATTATTCAAGGGAAACCTGTGAGTGCCAGCAGATCATCTATAGGTTGGCAGCTTTTTGGCGAAGCTTCAAATAACGAGGCTTCAAATAACGGGGCTTCAAATAACGGGGCTTCAAATAACGGGGCTTCAAATTGACCTGATTTAAACAAAAATCACCGCTGCAGGCGTTAGTCTAAGCTAGGCAAAAAATTGGCAGTGTATTCATCTATCATCCCTAAGGAGTAAATTCAAAGGTAGTCGGACCTTGAGTGAAACTCAACTGGTATGGTAAGAATTACTGTTTTTCTATAGGCCTTTTGGCTTGGGGGTTTTTAGCATGTACCTACTTATGCAAGAAGGCACGATTCCGTACTCTTTGTTTTTAACCATCGTTGGCGTAGTGGGCTTTGTTGCCGCTGTGGGCATTGGCTCCATCGCCTGGTACAACTCCAAACGCCCTGCCGGTTGGGAAGATAAAGAGCGCCCTGACATCATCCCCTCCATTAAGAAAGACGGCGATGCATAAGCGCTGCCAGTCATCTATTAGCCATCCGCCATTAGCCATCTGCCATTAGCCATTCAGACAATACCCACCCTTCAAAAACGTCCGGCTGCTATGCCTTTATCTTAGTAGTGTAAAAACATAGCAGCTACAGGTAAGTCTCCTCCCTTTTCTGTGTCTTAGCAACACGAAGATGACAAAACTAGGTATTAGCTAGATAGCATCGCAAACCATATGAAACATTCGCGCCTTCTCTTTCTCGCGGTCCTGTTATCAGGGGTGGCAGCAAGTTTAGCCAGCTGTCGACCACAACCTAGTGAGCCAGAAGTGCTCCTCAGACCAGCCTACGGAACCCTAGAAGAGCTGTTTCAAACAGAGATTGTCAACATTGGCCTAGAAGAGTTGGGATATAAGGTTGTCTCAGGCTCTGAGCTGGAGTATGACATCATCCACGAAGCAATCTCCAAAAAATACCTAGACTTCACAACCGTTCATTGGAACTACAACCACGCTGATTTTTTCAAAGAAAACGGCGGAGACGAGAAAATGGTGAGGGTCGGCTCACTCGTTGATGATGTGCTCCAAGGCTATGTAATCGATAAAGCAACGGCTGAAAAGTACAACATCACGAACATTCAGCAATTGCAAGACCCCGAGTTAGCGGCCCTGTTCGATTCTGATGGCGATGGCAAGGCAAATCTGGTCGGCTGTATCCCAGGCTGGGGCTGCCATGACGTGACCGAACATCACTTAGATGCCTACGGCCTTAGAGAGACCGTCGAGCACGATAGCAGCAACTACTATGGATTAATTGATAACGTCATCAAGGCGCACGGCGAGGGGGAACCTGTGCTGTACTACACATGGACACCTTTCTGGCTAAACTTCATTCTTGCGCCAGGCAAAGATGTGGAGTGGTTAGAGGTACCCTACACTGATTTGCCGGATGCGCAGGGAGAAGATTTACCCACTGAGTATGAGGGCAAAAACCTAGGCTTCGCGATCAATCAACAAGAGATTGTTGCCAACCGTGAGTTTTTGGCCGCTAATCCAAAGGCACAAAAGTTCTTCGAAGCGGTCCAAGTGCCTAACGACGCGGTCAGCTTGCAAAATCAAAAAATGCGTGATGGCGAAAATACACCCGCAGCTATTCGCAGCCATGCAGAAGAGTGGATTGCTGAAAACCGCGAGGCCTTTGATAGCTGGATAGCCGCTGCTCAGTAAAAGGCTCCGCAGTAGAAGGATTCACATTAGAAGCCTTCACAGTAGAAGACGTTCAGCCGCTAGCGCCCGTAATAAACAAATAAACAGAAGTCCCAGGCCCACCAATTCTGCGCTCTTAACAAATCAGAACCTGGCAAATCACAGCCTAACGAATCACAGCCTAACGAATCAGGCAACTTTCATAGTTCTGTTCAGTCAGATCCCACGTTCTTACAGTGCCATCATAACCGCCACTCACCAAAGCATTGCCCTCATTGGCAAAGGCAACGGTATATACAAAGCCTGAATGTCCGCTAAGGGTGCAAAGTTCCTCAGCATTTGTCCAATCCCACATTTTGATAGATTCGTCGTAGCTACTGCTGGCGAGAGTGTTGCCATCAGGACTAAAGGCCACATCGGCCACAACAAAATCATGGCCTTCTAGGGTTTGAACCATTGCACCGGTATCCAAATCCCAGATCTGAATAATTTTGTCGTAACTACCGCTGGCGACGTACTTACCATCACGGCTAATAGAGAGACCCAAAATTCGGTCAATGTCACCATCTAAAGTAAGAATAGGCTCCTTTTTACTAAGGTCCCAAACTTGGATGACACCGTCATGATCACCACTCACCAAAATTTGGCTATTAGTCGGGTGAAAGGCCAAGGTATTAATTTGCGCCCCTACGGAGACCAATTCTTTTGCTTCTGAGGCTTTCACAGACGCCCCGTTCGCTGTCAGCGGCCACACCTTAATAGTGCCATTACTGCTACCACTGGCAATGTGCGTACTCGCAGCATCCGAAGCGAGGCTAACAATACGACCTGACTGGCCTGCAATCGTTGCAGTGGACTCACCGGTTGCAACATTCCAAAACTTTATGTCACCGGAGCCACTGCCCGTCACCAGGCTCTCCCGATTTGGCATGAACACAAGCGCATTAACACGGCCATTTTGAGCCAGCGACATCGCATCGTCACTGACCTCAGAATTCCACAGTTTTACAGTGGTATCGTAGCTGCCGCTTGCAATCAGGGGAGTCCCCGAGGCCGTTGTTTGCGTCGCGACTTTTAAGACTGTATCGGTATGAGCTCCTAGGGTTTCAGTAGAGAAGGACTCTGAAGTGTTGTTTTTAGGGGTTGATGGACTATCAACCAGCGTCGTTTCAGCATCTGCTCTGGCAATAACTTTTGAGCCGCCACCGAGCTGATCCACCAGAATTAGAAAGATGCTGCATACACCGGTAATCAGGCCTGCCGCTAAAAGGACTGCCAAGACGGGAAATAAATTTCGATTGTTTTGGTACATTAAGCAGCTCCAGAAGCAACGGCCCCAGACACATGTATAGATTGAAACTGTGAAAGAGAATTATTAAAGAGAGCAGAACAGAGCAGCCCGTAAACAAGTGACCTCGTTGCCCCATAGGCATCTAATCAGAAGTCTCAAGAAGATAGTCCCAAGAGGACGCGCCTATAGTAACAGACCTGTACTCCTTAGATATTCGTTCCTCAATTTACAACGGGACGTCATAGAATTCAGATATTCTACGAAAAATTCATCTAACACCCGTACTTTTGTCAAGTCAGATGTATTATTGGATACATTGCACGCAAAAATATCTATTTGGGTATACGCGTTACATTTTCAAAAGCATTCCATAGCACTTCAACTGTACTTAAACCATGCGATAGGATTGGCGCGGTGGGATGTATTTGCAAGGGATGTATGAGGCTTGTCTTAGACCCGGCGATCGCGACAAAGATTGCCCGAATGAAAGAACGGGTTCGCTGGAAACATGGATTGATTGCAAAGCTCGGTATTGACCAAACACGGTTGGAAATTGCAGGGGACGATACGACGCCCAATAAGCAAACCAGTGATAAGCAAACCAGCGAAAAGGGCTTTTCGTTTTTGGTCTTGGGAGATAGCGGCACCAGTCGGCATTTAAAAGATCGCCCCCAGCGGCGGGTGGCCAAACGACTGCTAGAGCATGCTGACGACTGCGAATTTGTGTTGCATACGGGGGATGTGGTGTACCTCACCGGATCGAGTGAGCAGTATCCCGATAACTTTATTAAGCCCTATCGTGAGTTTTTGGTGGGCGGCGAAGAGCCCCACAAAATTCGCTACAACAAAATGATCTTTAAGATGCCGTTTTTACCGGTATTAGGCAACCACGACTATTACGATCTGTCGGTGACTGGTGGGTTATTGAGTAAGGCCTTTTCGCCCTTACGCCGCCTGCTACACAAGCGCATCAATTTGGATGTGGGTTGGCATGGATCCTTCCAGGGCGAAGGGTTTGCAAAAGCTTTTATGGACTGCTTAGAGTCGGTCAGCGCCATTCAGCTCTCAGACCATCTCAAGCGCCATTACACCTTTGAAACCGATACGGGCAAATGTATACGCTATGAACCTGGCACGTTTACCCGACTGCCCAATCGATATTACACCTTCCGTCGGGGGGGTATTGATTTTTTTGCGCTAGATAGCAACACCTTTAATGAGCCTCAGCCCCTGCCCAAAACAGAGGAAGGGTTTGCCCAGCTAGAAAAGATTAAGGCCTATCGGCATAGTCTGGAAGTGAACATGCGATCGCTCCTAGAAGAATCTGATTCTCTCAATGTGGAGATACCAGAACAGGCGGAGCGGGCGACCAGCATTTACGGAAAAGTAGAACAGCTCGAAGAGCAGCTAAGAGACATTGAAAAGCAGCTGAATGCCTCTCAATCTAGGAATAAGCTTGATACAGAACAGCTCGATTGGCTGCGCGATCGCCTGATTGCCTCATGGAAAGATCCGAGTGCCAAGGGCCGCATTTTGTACTTTCACCACCCGCCCTACGTGACTGAAAAAACAAAGTGGTTCCAGGCACAAACCCTGGCAGTAAGGTTTCACCTGCGTCAGGTACTCGATGAAGTGGAGGCAACGGTGGGGGCTGAAGCGACGGCGCGATCGCTAGTCGATCTTGTCTTGAGCGGCCACGCCCACTGCTTTGAGTATTTGCGTACAGAAGAGACGGGACACGGTGATCGCAACATTCCTTGGGTCGTGTGTGGCGGCAGTGGCTTTAGCCTTAGGCGGCAGCGCAAAGAAGGCAATACATTAGAAGAGTATGGTCAGCCTGTGGCTCAGTGTTATTTATTCGTTGGCCGCTCTGGTAACGGCAGCGAAAAACGGCGACCTTATTCCGCACTGCGAGTAGATGTGACCTATAACAATGAGACCCCAGATATCCCCCAGTTTGTACTGCGCCCTCTAATTGCAGAACACTATCAGGGCAATTGGAGCAACTATGAGCTGGGGCCTATAAAACTGGGTCAAAAAGGTGACTTACAGGCCATTTCTTTACCAGAGCCCCTAGCAACGCCCTAGAGAACTTGAGGAAGAGAATTAAGCTGAAAGGTTACGTGAATTATTAGGGATTGAGTTTGTCCATTTGCCAAGTCGTATAGGTTCCGATTGGGCTCCATAACAGGTAAGGAATGAGTAACCCGACAGCCACGCTGGAAACTTGCAGAACGCTCAGGGCAAGTGCTAGGCAAATGACAAAGCCACACCCGCCAATAACAGAGGCGAGCTTAAGGCTGTGGGTCCAAAAGAGAGCGGGTGTAAATGCGATCGTGACGACCTCTAACAGCATGTAGGCGAACATGAAAGGCCAAGATTGGGTGTTTTCCCACACGATGTAGGCGGACCAGCCACCGCAGATAAACACCGTCGTCCAAATGACGGGAATGAGTTGTTCAAAGGTTAGCCAAGTGGGCCGTTGCAGTCGTCGGAACCACTTGGCATCTTCAGATCGGATGATGCTAGACAAAAAAGTGATGACTAGGGTCACACCACCAATAACGAGCCAGGATTTCATAGGCACTGAAAGGAAAGAGTTGTTGGAGTATTGGTTTGCATGCCTAACTGCTCATGATGCTGTAGCCCAAACGCAAAGGATCAACCGGTCCAAGGCGTACGGAAGGATGGGAAGAGCGTGAGACCACCGTCAATAAAGAGCGTTTGCCCGGTGATATACGCGGCATCGTCCGAGGCTAGGAAGGCAGCAACAGCGGCCATTTCTTCCGAGGTGCCCGAGCGGCCCATGGGAATGTGGCTTTCAATATCTGCCTTGCGCTTAGGATCGTCTTTCCAAGGGTTAATCGGCGTGAGCGTCGCGCCAGGGGCAAAAGAGTTAATGCGAATATTGTCGCGGGCATACTCCAATGCCAGCGTGCGGGTCATGGCATCTAGCCCTGACTTACTCATGGTGTAGCCCACGTATTGCGGACGCGGAATCATTTGGTGAACGCTGGAGTCGTTAACAATGACGCCGCCGCCGTTATCAAGGAAATGCGCGATCGCCTTACGAGCACACAAAAAAGCCCCTCTCATATTAATGTCGATCATCTTGTCGAAAGACTTCAGCGGAATCTCATGGGAAGCACCTTGAATCTGCATCCCCGCATTATTAATCAGGATATCTAACCCACCAAAGGTAGAAATCACCTTTTCAAACATGGCGCTGACATTGTCTTCCTTGGAGACATCGGCCTGCACCGTCATATCCTTGAGCGTGTCAGCGGGAATGCCCGCCTCAGCGCTAGCACTGCGCATCGATTCGATAGTGGCGTTGGCCTCATCCTCACCTTTGTAGTAGTTCACAGCAACATGGGCACCTTCTTGGGCAAATCGAATAGCAATTGCCTGACCGATACCGCTACTTGCTCCGGTGACCAATACGTTTTTACCCTTTAGCCCGCGCATAACCGTCCTCAATGGATAACACTTTTTGTTTGGATCAGATTTTCGTTTGGATCACAGTGATTGGATAACAACCCTC
This sequence comes from Cyanobacteria bacterium P01_F01_bin.53, assembly GCA_039186165.1. Taxonomy (GTDB): domain Bacteria; phylum Cyanobacteriota; class Cyanobacteriia; order Phormidesmidales; family Phormidesmidaceae; genus Phormidesmis. The sequence goes on along the minus strand of JBCDAG010000149.1, from coordinate 4,133 downwards.
TTAAAACACAATTAAATTCGAGGGATGCATTAATGAAGTATAAGGGTTTATCTCTAATTTCTAGCCTCATCCCCTGGCCCCTAATCAGGCTCAATCCTAGACTCCATTTTTATGCCTTACTGTATCTATGCCTTACTGTAAAGGACGGTAAAGAACGAGCGGTAAAAAAAACGACCCCACCAATTCGCGACGGTCGAAGGATCGGTTATTGCGACTTTTACTCTTTGGGCACCGCCCGATAGAGTGTGATGTGGATTAGCACTCTCAGCTAACGAGTGCTAAGTTCCCAGGTAGACTATCGGAATGGAAAACTCGTAACAACCGGCATATGGCGAAATTAGTATTATTTGATGAAAAGTCGCGCCAAGCGCTTGAGCGTGGCGTCAATGCCTTGGCAGACGCAGTCAAAATCACCATGGGGCCAAAAGGTCGCAACGTCGTTTTAGAGAAGAAGTTTGGGGCACCCCAAATCGTTAACGACGGGATCACGATTGCAAAGGAAGTTGAGCTAGAAGATCCCTACGAAAACACGGGCGCTCGTCTGATTCAAGAAGTCGCTTCTAAAACTAACGACCTAGCGGGTGATGGTACCACCACTGCAACGGTACTGGCCCAAGCCCTTATCCGAGAAGGCCTCAAGAACGTGGCAGCGGGTGCCAACCCTGTCAGCCTTCGTCGCGGCATCGAAAAGGCCGTCGCTCAGCTAGTGAACGATATCGCCGCCGCTACTAAGCCCGTCAGCGGCTCTGACATTGCTCAAGTAGCCACCGTGTCTTCCGGTAACGATGAAACCGTCGGCAACATGATTGCCCAGGCGATGGACAAAGTCACCAAAGACGGCGTTATCACCGTAGAAGAATCCAAGTCCCTAGACACCGAGCTCGATGTCGTAGAAGGGATGCAGATTGATCGGGGCTATATGTCGCCTTACTTCGTCACCGATCAAGAGCGGATGATTGTAGAGCTAGAAAACACTCGCATCCTCATCGTCGATAAGAAAATCAGCTCTGTACAAGAGCTTGTACCCGTCCTTGAAAAAGTGACCGGTCAGCCACTGTTGATTATTGCCGAAGATGTTGAAGGCGAAGCCCTCGCAACCTTGGTCGTTAATAAAGCGCGAGGTGTCCTAAACGTTGCTTCCATTAAGTCGCCTGGCTTTGGTACTCGTCGTAAAGCACTCTTGGCTGATATCGCTGCGCTCACAGGCGGTCAGGTGATTTCTGAAGAAGTCGGCCTCAACCTGGAAGACACCACCCTCGACATGTTGGGTGTTGCTGCAAAAGTCACCATTACGAAGGACACCACCACCCTCGTTTCTGACAATGGCAATAAAGCAGACATCGACAAGCGCGTTGCTCAAATTCGCAAAGAGCTAGAACTAACCGACACTGAGTACGACAAGGAAAAGCTCGCTGAGCGCCTCGCCAAGCTCGCTGGCGGCGTTGCGGTAATCAAAGTCGGTGCCGCCACTGAAACCGAACTCAAAGATCGCAAGCTCCGGATTGAAGATGCCCTCAGCGCTACAAAAGCCGCTGTAGAAGAAGGTATCGTTCCCGGTGGCGGTGCAACCTTGCTACACCTAGCGCAAAAGCTCGACGATTTGAAAGCGTCTCTCTCCGATGAAGAGAAAACAGGCGTTGATATCGTTCAGCGTGCGCTGGAAGCGCCCCTGCGTCAGATCGCTGATAACGCCGGTGCAGAAGGCTCCGTTGTCGTCGAAAAAGTTAAGGTCATGGACTTTAACCAGGGCTACAATGCGATGACTGGCACCTACGAAGACCTGATGGCAAACGGTATCGTTGACCCTGCGAAAGTGGTCCGCTCCGCACTACAAGACGCAGCCTCTGTTGCGGGTATGGTCCTCACAACTGAAGTGCTCGTCGTTGAAAAACCTGAACCAGAAGCACCAGCTATGCCCGACGGTGGCATGGGCGGCATGGGCGGCATGGGTGGCATGGGCGGCATGGGTGGCATGGGCGGCATGGGCATGATGTAGGCCACGGCCCACACAGTCTTGCTCGTCTAAACCCTATTGCCTGAGCTTTTTGGCCATTCAATAGCTTGAGCCAATAACCTTGAGTCAATAACTTGAGTAAAGGGGTATCGCCTTAAAAAGCGATGCCCCTTTTTGATAGCGATCATTACCAACAGCGCCTTACCAACAGCGAATGCCAATATCAGCTTGATACCCGGCGGCGTTTAACTACCACCACGCTCTATCCCTGCTCTTCTCTTTCTTCAATACTTTCTGGTGCGACCATGCAGCTCATCACACCTCACGTTAAAGATTTAGGGGGCTTTTCAGTCCGCCGAAGCCTGCCGCAAGAGGACTTCAAGATGGTAGGCCCGTTCATCTTTTTTGACCATCTTGGCCCGGCAACGTTTGGACCAGATCAGGGCATTGATGTTCGGCCCCACCCCCATATCAATTTGGCAACCGTGACTTACCTTTTTGAAGGGGCGATGATGCACCGCGATAGCCTAGGCACGGTGCAAGAAATTACGCCAGGGGCGGTGAATTGGATGACGGCGGGGCAAGGCATTGTGCATTCGGAGCGATCACCTGACCACTTCCGTGAGCAAACCGCCACGCTCCACGGCATTCAAACCTGGCTGGCACTGCCTGAAGACAAAGAAGAAACACACCCTACGTTTCACCACTACCCTGCCACTGACTTACCCGAATGGACCCAGAACGGAGCAACCATTAAGGTCATTGCCGGGGAACTGGGCGAGCTGACCTCACCCGTGCAAACCTGTTCACCGACGCTGTATTGTGATGTGCAGATCGCACAAGGTGGGACGTTTATACTCCCGGCAGCTTACAGTGAGCAGGCAGTGTACAGTGTGACCGCAGGCCTCAGCATAGGCTCGGAGCCCTTGGCAAAGCATCGGTTGGCTGTGCTGGAAACAGGCAAACCAGTCGAACTGACCGCCAATGAAACAGCTCGCTGTATTGTGATTGGGGGTGAACCTTTAGGAGAACGCATCAAATATTGGAACTTCGTCTCCAGCCGCCCCGAACGAATTGAACAGGCCAAGGAAGACTGGCGCAATCAGCAGTTTGACCCGGTCCCGCAAGAAAACGAATTTATCCCGCTACCGGATACGGTCACTGAATAGATGAGGGCCACTAGGCCCTACTCAACGAAATAGTTCTAATGTACTATTTTAGAGTCAACTTATTCGGTCGATGCACTCGCCGATGTATTTATTGGCGATGTATTTAGTTAAGAGGGAAAGGCATGATAAACGAACTGGCAACTGCGCAGCCTTCTATGACGAAGCAACCTTCTGACACCTCTGATGCCAAAGTAATGGCAACCAAACTAACGGCGCCAAAATTGAATGCGTCAAAATTAACGCTTGATAAGCTGACCATGAATGAGCTTACGGGGCGAATTTTGGAGATGGCCCAGACAGGGGTGTACCGAGAATCCCTATTTGAGGCCTTTAGGCCGGTCGCCACAAAAAGTCAGATCAAAAGCGCGATCGCCCTAGCTAAACAATTTGGCTTGCGCACCGATCCCACCCTGCGCGATCAGGAACTCGGCACCTACTACCAGGTATCACCCAGCAAAGTGGCCTCTTTTCAAACCGCCATTAATAGCTCGATTGTGCTGAGTGCAGGCGATGATATGGCAGCGCATCTTCAGCTGGCCATGCGAACCGTCAAGCTCATGCTGTTGGTCTCTGGGGGTGGCGCGATCGCACTCCTACTCATCGGCATCAGCTACATGTTCGCTGGCAAAACTGAATCTGCCGCCCTTTGGTGGACCAGCGCCCTGTGTACGGGCGGCGTTTGGCTCTGGCAAAAATCCTTAGCAAAGCCGCTGCTATAAAGCAACGGCTTAAGCGGTTTATAAGAGACTAGCTGTAAGACTAGCTGTTGATATGAACTGCTGTTGATATGAACTGCTGTTGATATGAACTGGAAGCTAGAGGGATTTCATACCCCAGAAGCTAACCCATACAACCGCATGCCACTTAGGCGATTCATCCTTCTCAGCGATGCGGCCTGCCTGCTTATCTACCTTAGAAATCGCATCTGCACTGCAGCAGTCTTCTAAGATGACGGTATTTACGGAGAATAGATACTGGCCGTAGGGAATAACGTCACCGACCCGTGGCAT
>JBCDAG010000148.1:0-16322 GCA_039186165.1 Cyanobacteria bacterium P01_F01_bin.53 | reverse complement strand
TCACCGCGAAGTCATTGTGCACTTTGATGCCTTGCTGTTTCGTCTGATTCAAATAGCCCAAACCTTGCGTCTTCGGATGACGGGTGAAGTTAAGATCGGTCGTGTCTTGAATCGATAACACCGTCTCACACGTCAACGCACGGGCCACTGTGCCGTCGATATGACTGTTTAGAATAGAGGTGTTGCTCACCTTTGGATTTGACCAAAATCGGTAGATGCTTTGCGCTTCACTGGCATTTTCCGTCGCCTCCGGCACACTGGCCATCGGTGCATGACTCAGCGTTTCAAGAATCTGGCGCAATCGTTTCGCATGGCGCAGATCCTTAAAATGCTTAACGTTTATTTCTTAGCTTATCCAATCTTTCATGATGGCTAGGTGCGTTCACTCACGACTGCTAATATATTTTCACAGATGATGCTCGAAACCCACTCTCTGAAAAGCTTCTACACACTTTTGCCTAAGGGATAGGTGAATGGGGGGTGCCTTTCCCAAAAGGTTTTAAAGAGGTTGCTCGTCAAGAATTTGCGTACTTTAATTTTTTGCGGTCAGTGGGTCGCTATTTAATTCCCGGTTACCGGGAGACCTATGAGCAAGCTGACTATATTTTTTCAGGGTCTGCCTACACGCTGGATTTAATCAAGGATGTGTTTGGCGTTCCAGATGAGCGTGTTGAACTGTTGTACGAAAATGGCCTGAGTCCAACGTTTATTCAGGATGATGAGCCTTTACCCGTGACGCCAGAAGCGGCTGCGCTCGATAAGACGCTTTCTGCGTCGAAAGGTCCTTTGAATCTTTTGTTTGTGGGTAGATTGGTGCCCTATAAAGGGGCCGACATGCTGATAGACGCCGTGGGACGGTTGAAACCCAGTGTGAGGGATAACGTGCGTCTTTCTATTGTGGGGTATGGCTCGGAGAGAGCTGATTTGGAAGCACAGGTGCGATCGCTCAACCTCACTGAACACATCAACTTTATCGGCTGGGTTCAGCAGGGTGAGACGCTGGATTACTACAGAGACGCTGATATTTTTTGTTTCCCGTCTGTGCGAGAGTTTGGTGGTGCTGTTGTGCTAGAAGCCATGGGTAATGGTTTGCCGTGCATTGTCGTCAATAATGGCGACATCGGTGAGTATGTGAGCGCTGAGACCGGGTTTAGTATTGATCCTCAGTCTCGAGACTTTGTCGTGCAGCAACTAACCACCAGTATTGAGCAGTTAGCTGAAAATCCTGGATTGCGACAGCGTATGGGGCGTGAGGCGATCGCGCGTGCCAAGTCCTTTGCCTGGGATATCAGAGCCCAAAAAGTGCTCTCTGTTTATAACCATGTGCTGAAGCTTAATGACAACACGACAGAAAACGTTGATGTTGCTGAGCCGGCGAGAACACTCGTTCAAGTTTGATGCGCAAGTTTGAATCGACTGATGGAACTGACTGCATAACCTTAAGTGGATGGTATTGACTTAATGCCATCCACTTAATAGTGCTGGTTATTTGGATGAAGTATGAAGCCCAGGCTAATGATTGAGCACAGTTCTGGGTGTTGTGGAACTCTGTAGATGAGATTGGGTCTGGAATAGTTGTAGCTAATGTGCTCATTTTCAGCATGCTGAGTGACATCGGTTGTCATCACGAATCCGATTCTCTTGCATTGCGCTAGGGCACTCCATGGGCAATCAAAAAACAAGATAGGTGCATCTCAACTTGTTCTGTACGTACACGATGACCTCTCTCTAAAACATGGATATATCAGAACGCTTTATTGGGTAATTTACCGTGACTTCTCCCGTCTCTCCCCCACCGTCCAAGGATGCTGGGCCTAATTCAAGTGGCCCCAATGCCAAACCTTACCCCCCTGTAATGGTTTCACCTTTAAAAAACACCTTGCCAAACGACGCCTTGGCCGATGATGCTTTGTCTCAACCTATGGATGAGCCGTTGCTTCAGGTGCCATCTACGCTTCATTTACCCTCTAAAAGCCGCCGCCGGCGAATGAACTTTCTCAAGGGGGCCAAAATCTTTGGAATGGGTCTGGCAGGTTTTGCTTCAGCGCTGGTGGTTTGGGAAGGCATTTTGCGGTTAGGGGTGGAGTCTACCCAGGGATCTTCTGACCATCCCGCCATCGGTAAGATTGAGAATCCAGGTATTAAGCTATATAGCAAGGAAGGATTTGGCCGGATTCGCCTTAATAGTTTGGGCATGAGGAGCGATGAGCCAACGCCTAAGCAGGCGAATGAGTTTCGTATTCTACTGCTAGGTGATTCCTTTACCCGTAGTGATGAAGTAACCGATGGTCTGAATTTTAGCGATCGCCTGCAGGCCATGTTCGATAGTGGCGAAGCTGTTTTAAATCCAGACAATAAGCCCTCTGAGATCTCACAGGTAAGAGTGATTAATGCCGCTAAGCCTGGCTCTTCACCAGCGAGTCACTTGTATGCAGCGGATTTTCATCAGCAGACATTTTCTCCTGACAGCATTGTTTTTCAGATCTCGGACCACGACTTTACGCAGGATATTCAGACGCCAGAGTCTGAGTTCTATGTGGAGTCTACGGGTGATGACGCCTCTGGTAACTATGTCGTCAGGCGTAATGAATCCTTTGGCAGTAGTGACCCCCTTGCCCAGGTCATTTCTGAAGTTGCGCCCTCGCTGATGTTTCTCACACAGTTGTCCACACTCAGAGTGGGCGGGCGAAACCTGTCGAGTTCTTTGTCGGGGGGGGCGGATGCTGAATTGGACGTAGAGGACGCTGCAACGTTGTCAGCAGATGCCCTTGCTGAAGAGAAAAGTATTCAACTAGAAGATGCCGCAGTAGTTCGCTGGGTGGTTAAATCACTCAATCAAACCTTTCCCAATATAGTGATTGTGTTTGTCCCTTCCATGGCCTATTGGGATGCTGGTGAAACGAGCAGCGATCCAAGAAATGCTGCCATAGAAGAGGCCCTCAAAGAAGCGACGGCGGCTGAAGGTGTGCCATTGCTCAATATGCGTGATGACTTTTTAGCCCACTACAGCAGTGTCGGCAGTCATGTACGTGGTTTTAACAATACCTCTCCAGGTCTTGGGCACCTGAATCCTACGGGCCATGAAATAGTGGCTAAAAGGCTGGCTGATTTTTATCGGCAGCAATCACAATTTTCTGAAGAGCCACTTCCAGGAGACACAACGCAAGCAGATAAAACACAGGGAGATAAGTAAGACCCAACCATGATTTTCTCCAGTATTGAGTTTTTTCTTTTCTTTGCCGCTGTCATTCTGTTTTTGACCCTTGCCAAAGGACAACAAACTAAAAAATATTTTCTCCTGGCTGCCAGTTATTTCTTCTATGGCTACTGGGATTGGCGATTCACCTTTTTGATGCTAGCGATGACGGTGGTCAACTATGTGTTGGGCCATTGTGTTGAGCGAGCGCGTTCCTTACGAATAAAGCGGCTGAGTTTGGTCACAGCGATTGTTTTTGACTTAGGCGTGCTTGGTTTTTTTAAGTACTACAACTTTTTTGTTGAGTCAGCCAATTATGCTTTGCGATCGCTCGGCTCACTGTCGGGCGCTTCCCAATCTGCTGGGCTTTCGTCTCTAGACATTATTTTGCCGGTCGGTATCTCTTTCATCACGTTTCAGGTGATGGCCTATGTCATTGATATCTATCGTGGTGTGACTGGTTCGGCTGAGACCTTTTGGGATTTTGCACTGTTGACAGCATTTTTCCCTCAGCTGGTGGCAGGCCCCATTTTGAAAGCCAAGCAATTTTTGCCTGAGTTGCAAAAAAAGATTGTCATCAGGCCTCAAAACCTGTTGTTCGGTGCGCAGCTATTTTTACTGGGTCTCTTCCGCAAGGTTGTGATTGCCGATCGGCTTGCTATTTATGTAGATGGCGTGTTTGATCAGCCACAAGACTTTAGTACGCCAACCGTTTGGCTAGCGGTGATTGCCTATGCCATCCAAATTTACTGTGATTTTAGTGGTTACAGTGATATGGCCATTGGTGCGGCAAGATGCCTAGGCTATGAGATTCCCATTAACTTCAACCTGCCTTATATTTCCAGAAGCATTACAGAATTTTGGCGTCGTTGGCATATTTCACTGTCCACTTGGTTGCGAGAGTATCTCTATATTCCGCTCGGGGGTAATCGCAAAGGCAAACCTCGCCAGTATCTGAACCTATGGCTAGTGATGCTCATAGGTGGCTTATGGCATGGTGCAAGCTGGAACTTTGTGTTGTGGGGCGCCCTACATGGTACGGCGTTAGCGGTGCATAAGTTTTATGCTGATACGATTCGCTCCCACATCAAGCTACCCTCGTTCATTTATAACGGGCTTACTTGGCTCTTAACCCTTCTGTTTGTCTGTTCGACCTGGGTGCTATTTAGGGTAACCGATTTTTCTAGCGCCTTCGTAATTTTGCAAAAGATGTACCTGTATGCGCCCATGGGTGGTATCAACTGGTACTCCACTGGGTTAATGATTGCCTTGCCCGCTGTGATTGTTGCCGACTACTTAGGACATGTGCTCAACCAAGGGCGATATCTTAAACTCAATCGTTTCAGTCACTGGTTTTGGATCTCTTTCTGGTTGTTGGGGTTGCTCTTTTTGGCACCTCAAGACCCACAGCCTTTTGTCTATTTCCAGTTCTAGGTTCAAACACGTATAAACCAAGCGCATACAAAAAGCGCGTTCTTACATAGATGGTAGGAACGCGCTTTTTATCGATTATTCAGCTAACTAAGGCTGGTTAAGCTGCCTTTTTGTATTGGCCTCCGTGCATTGTCATCGCTGTGCAAGCTCATCGAAGGCCAAATGAGCTACTAAACACTTTGGAGCGCTAACTCGCTAGCCCACAAGGACTTATGTGTCTAGTGATGCTTGTTCAGTAACTTTTTGTCAGTGACTCAGTCAGCTCAGCTGATTTAGGCACCGGTGTTTTTACTAGCTGTTTGGATATACAGAATTAGCAAAAATACAGTGGGTACAAAGACAAATAAGACACTGGCAACAAACCCTAACTTATTAGTTTCCATGGGGCCCTACTTAACTCCTAAATATTGGCTGGCTTTTATGATTTTTAGCATATCACTACTAAAGACATTAAATCGCCCCAATGGTCGTTGCTGATGTGCTTCTCGCATCTTGTTTGCCAGCCGCTATGAGCGCTGTGCAGGCTCGCTCACGCTGGTTGTGCCCCCCCATTCTTACTCAGCAACCTTAGGGGTAACTGTAGCGGCTTGCTCCACGCCTTACATGTTGCTTATCTGGCCGCTATCTGGCCCTGTTGTTTCAGGTGAAAGTGATTTAGGCTTTTCTCGCTGCGGCTTCTGCTTTTGCCTGTTGACGACCCTTTTTCTTATCGGGTTTGGTGACGACGCTGATCGGGCCTTGAATCATGGCTTGGCAGGCTAATCTGCAGCTAGAGGGGCGTTTCCGTAACATCTTTTCTTCGACCGCTGTGCGGGGGGTCAGGTTTTTACCGCCTTCGACGATGTCCACAACGCAAGTCCCGCACTGACCGTAGCCGCCACACTGGGTCAGCTTGCCAACCAGCGTATAAATATCAATATTATTTTCCTGCGCTTTGAATCTCAGATTAGCGCCGAGAGCAGCATCGATTTCCTTATCTTCTTTAATAAACTTAATGATAGCCATGGCTTGTGTAGTACCTGCTGTTTTGGGCGCGGATGTGATCCGCAGAGCCTATGTGTGACCTGACTTTTCTTCATAATACTCTGCGTGACGACGTCTGGATGTGCGCACACTTACTGGATGTAATGCGAAGACATCGTTGCCCCGAGTGTTGAGAACTGGTTACACTTCTTTATGTACCTTCATTCTTGCATTTTTGTGCGCAAACCTGCCTGAGGGGGAGGAATTTCATCTCCCGATATTTAAAAAACAGGGTTATTAAGGTCTAGATATCACCCCTTGTCGGGTTTGTAGAGGCCATGCTGGGGTCGAATATCTGGTAGCCTTATTAATATCTGATCGTCTTCATTAATAGGCATCAAATTTTAATTAACAAGGCTTTCGCTTTACAAAAACTCGAATTATGGGTGGCGATACGCAATATTTAGCAACACAAGGAGGAGCGTAGTCAATGGGTCTACCTTGGTACCGAGTACATACAGTCGTCCTAAACGATCCGGGACGATTGATTTCTGTACACTTGATGCACACAGGGCTCGTAGCAGGCTGGGCTGGGTCCATGGCTCTGTTCGAGCTGTCTAACTTTGATCCAAGTGATCCTGTCTTGAACCCAATGTGGCGACAGGGCATGTTCGTTCTTCCCTTTATGACTCGCTTGGGCGTTACCGGCTCTTGGGGTGGTTGGGATGTGACTGGGGCAACGGGTGTAAGCCCTGGTTTTTGGTCCTATGAAGGTGTGGCACTCGCTCACATCGTCCTAGCAGGTCTATTGTTCTTGGCAGCCGTTTGGCACTGGGTTTACTGGGACCTAGAGCTTTTCCGCGATCCGCGCACAGGCGAGCCTGCATTGGACTTGCCCAAGATGTTCGGCATTCATTTATTTCTGTCCGGTCTACTTTGTTTTGGTTTTGGAGCGTTCCATTGCACAGGTCTCTGGGGGCCAGGAATTTGGGTCTCTGACCCGTATGGCCTCACCGGGCATGTCCAAGGGGTTGCCCCTGAATGGGGACCTGCCGGTTTTAACCCCTTCAATGCAGGCGGTATTGTTGCTCACCAAATCGCAGCGGGTATTGTCGGTATCGTTGCCGGTTTGTTTCACCTATCCGTGAGACCTCCTCAGCGACTGTACAAGGCCCTGCGTATGGGTAACATTGAGACAGTACTTTCTAGCTCAATTGCTGCTGTATTTTTCGCTGCTTTTGTTGTCGCTGGAACAATGTGGTATGGCTCTGCAGCAACTCCAATTGAGTTGTTTGGTCCTACTCGCTACCAGTGGGATAGCAGCTACTTTGCTGATGAAATTGACCGTCGTGCGGAGCGCGCGATCGCTGGTGGTGCTTCCATGGAAGAGGCTTACTCTGCAATCCCTGAGAAGCTAGCTTTTTATGACTACGTTGGTAACAGCCCTGCAAAAGGTGGCTTGTTCCGTGTAGGACCTATGGATTCGGGTGATGGTATCGCAACGTCTTGGTTGGGACACCCTGTCTTCCATGATGACCAAGGTCGTGAGCTTTCTGTTCGTCGCTTGCCTAACTTCTTTGAGACCTTCCCTGTGGTCTTGTTGGATAAGGACGGCGTTCTGCGTGCTGATATTCCTTTCCGTCGGGCTGAGTCAAAGTACAACTTTGAGCAGACTGGTGTTGTCGTCGACTTCTACGGTGGTGAGCTTGATGGTCAGACCATTAGCGACCCAGCTGCTGTGAAGCGTTATGCGCGTAAGGCTCAATTGGGTGAGCCCTTTGATTTCGATCGTGAGACTTTAGATTCTGACGGTGTATTCCGCTCAAGTCCTCGTGGTTGGTTTACTTACGGACATGCTGTCTTTGCACTGCTGTTCTTCTTCGGCCACATTTGGCATGGTGCTCGTACGCTCTTTAGAGACGTATTTGCAGGTGTTGACCCTGACCTATCTCCTGAGCAGGTTGAGTGGGGCTACTACCAGAAGTTGGGTGACTACTCAACTAAGGCTGCCAACAAGGGCTAAGTCTTTGATGGCATTGGTCAGCGTTTTATGATGCCGCCAATGCTGCTTAGATGTTCAGCCGGTTCGTGAATACTTTGCCGATAGGTGAATGATTCGTGAGCCGGCTTGCTACAGTTAATACAACGTGTTGTTCATAGGACAAAAGACATGGAAGCTGTTGCTTACATTTTGATTTTCACCTTGATTATTGGAACTTTGTTTTTTGCGATCGCCTTCCGCGAACCCCCAAAAATTACAAAGGACTGATCCTGATGAAAAAGGTTAGGCAGTGCCTTAGATAGGCCTTCCCAATACATAAGTTGTTACCTTTAGCTGCTGCTTAAAGTGTTGATAACGTTCATAGATAGAATGAGGGCTCAGCCGCTTTATCCGTTTGGATAGGCTGAACCCTCATTTTTGTTTGATGAATTATTTTGCCTGCTATGAATTTTTCTTCGAGCGATAGTTTTTGTCGGGCTCGTTTTATCGTAACGTTGCCATATGTTGCCATATTTAGTGAACCTCTATTTTGACCGCATACCCTATCAAATAGCCCGCCAGGGGAGCTACACCTAAAACCTGGCCTTTTGGAGGCCGAACTCATGCAGTGCCCATTTTGTCAGCATCCTAATAACCGTGTTTTGGAGTCTAGGTCGGCCGAGTCGGACCGAAGTATTCGCCGTCGCCGGGAATGCCTAGCCTGTGAGCGTAGGTTTACGACTTACGAACGTATTGAATACGTGCCAATTACGGTGAGTAAGCAAGGCGGTACGAGCGAATCTTTCGACCGCTCTAAGCTGTTGCGAGGGATTGTGACTGCCTGCGAAAAAACCGGTGTGAGTTCTCATGCTATGGAGATGCTCGTTGATGAGATTGAAGCTGAACTCCAGCAGCAGGCCGTACGGGAGGTGTCTAGCGAAGAGATTGGAGAGCGTGTACTAGCTCGGCTAAAGCAGATTAGCGAAGTGGCCTATGTGCGGTTTGCCTCTGTATATCGTCAGTTTCAAGGGATTCGCGACTTTACGGAAACCCTAAGTCAGCTGGAAGCACAGGACTTAGCCACAAGATCAGCGCTTGATGTCAGCGAAGTGTCAGCCCAAGTAACTGTTTTAGAATCTGCCCAACAGCCAGCTCAAGAGGGCTTGCCCCGGTCGTCATTAGTACCGAATAGCTTGTCTCATCCTGACTCCGGAAAAGTGCGGCCAGCCGGATTAATTAAGTGACTTTTGCCTACTTATTGATCTATTATTAATATTCTTGGGGTAAAGTCCCTATAGCCCATTTGACTATAGGGACTTTACCCCTCGCTCATTTAGTAAATTTAGTAAGACTCATAGTTAATCTCTTAGCAGGAGAGAAAAACTATAGGAAACATCTAGTATGGCCACCCCGGATACCCAAACAGCAGACATCGGTTTTACGCATGACGATTTCGCAGCACTTTTAGACCAATACGATTACAATTTCAACCCCGGTGATATTGTGCCAGGCACAGTATTTAGCATCGAACCTCGGGGCGCTTTAATCGACATTGGTGCAAAGACTGCGGCGTATCTCCCCATTCAGGAGATGTCTATCAACCGGGTTGAAGGTGCTGAAGAGGTTTTACAGTCTAATGAAACGCGTGAGTTTTTCATTCTGACTGATGACAATGAAGATGGTCAGTTAACACTATCTATTCGTCGTATTGAGTACATGCGAGCATGGGAGCGTGTACGTCAGCTCCAGCAAGAAGATGCAACTGTACGCTCTATTGTGTTTGCGACTAACCGTGGTGGTGCGCTCGTTCGTATTGAAGGTCTCCGTGGATTTATCCCGGGGTCTCACATCAGCACTCGTAAGCCTAAGGAAGATTTGGTTGGCGAAGAGCTACCCCTGAAGTTTTTGGAAGTCGACGAAGAGCGGAACCGTTTGGTTCTTAGTCATCGTCGTGCTTTGGTTGAGCGTAAGATGAATGGCTTGCAGGTGAGCGAAGTTGTCATCGGTACGGTGCGTGGCTTGAAGCCTTACGGTGCGTTTATTGATATTGGCGGTGTGAGCGGTCTGCTGCACATCTCTGAAATTTCCCATGACCACATTGATACCCCTAACTCGGTCCTCAATGTAAATGACGAAATCAAGGTGATGATTATTGACCTTGATGCCGAGCGCGGTCGGATTTCACTGTCTACGAAGCAGCTTGAGCCTGAGCCTGGCGATATGGTGAAAAATCCTGAGCTTGTTTACGAAAAAGCTGAAGAAATGGCTGAACGCTATCGTGAGCAGCTCAGACAAAAAGCCTTAGGTGAATCCGGTGAAGCGGTTAGCACCGTCAATGACTATGCTGGTGAAATTCCTTCGGCATCGGAAGAGCCTGTTGTAGAAGAGCCTGCTGTGGAAGAGGCGCCTGCTGATACTTCTGTAGAAGAGCCTACTGTAGACGACACTTCTGCTGAATAGATTAGTTTCTGGACTGAATCAGCCTTCGAATTTTTTCTACGCTAGTAGGAAGAATTCGAAGGCTGGCAGCAATGTTGCTTGATGAGCTGATTTCCTTTACAAGATAGCTGACTTTTGACAATTGCTTTAGCCACTGACCTTGTAGGCATGTAGCAAAAGCGAGAATAGAAAAAACATTAAGAGGAAAGGCTTTTAGGAGGTCTTTCCTTTTTTTATGAGTTGAAAATAGTGGTGCGATGGTGACAATTCGGTGTCAGGAAGCAACTTTTGAAAATATACAAGCAATTTTGTTTGATAAGGACGGTACCTTGGCCAATGTGGAAGGTTATTTGACCTTGTTGGCTCAAGCGCGTGCTCGTTGTGTGAAAGAGCAGTTGTCTTCGGTTGACGGCGATTTTGAGGGCCGTTTGCTATCAGCTTTTGGGTGTGGTGACGCTGGGAATTGCCGAGGGGCTGCTGGTGGTTTGATTACTCCGACAGGCTTGATGGCAGTGGGGAGTCGTGACCATAATGCTGTGGCGGCGGCGGCCTATGTGGCCGAAACGGGCATGGGTTGGATAGCATCACTGGAACTCGTAGAAACTGCTTTTCAGAACGCGGATAAAGCGCTGCCGGTAAAAGTCACTGAGACGCCGCCTTTGGAGGGGATGACTGAGTTGCTGCAATCTTTGAGGGTAGCGGATGTGAACGTAGGTATTGTGTCTTCAGATTTGTATCAGGAGGTTGCGTCGTTTATTGATACCTACGCTGGCGGGGCGATTAGTTGGTATTGTGGTGCCGGTGCTCCAGCCGGTGCTCGATGGTTGCCGAAGACTCACCCTGACTTTTTGCAATTCGCTTGTGAGCAAATGTCAACTGATCCAGCCTCGACATTGGTCATTGGTGATTCTGCTGCTGACTTGGCGTTGTCCTGTCAGGGGGCTGCTGGTTTTATCGGTATGATCGGGGGATGGTCGGAGGCTCCGAAAATTGATTGTGTTACCCAATCGTTATCCATGGCCAATATTACATCCCTTCGGCAAGTTGAAGTTTTTGAGTAGAACTATATAGATTCTTTTGATTGGTGAATTTGGAAGATTCATGAATAATGACACGAAGGCAATTTTTTAGACGATAATTCGAACAAATCCTGAGTATGTCATTGCTGCGGCTGTTTTCGGTGCTGTTGCTTTAATGGTGCTTGATTTGAGCGTTGCTTGATATGACTAAAGGGCTTTCGCGTCATACGATTATGGACATCTAGTGAACTTACGTACGTTTAGGTGTTTTGGGGCTCTGATGTTTGGAGTTCTTTTCCATGTTTGTCTGGATTTAGTTGTGTTCGATAGATTGCGTCTGCGCAATGTAATTAAATCGATTGGCACTCTTTAGTTAAGGTTTTGCTGATGGACTTGGCACTTTGTTCAGTGCGCTAATCAGTTTTTGCTTATTAATTTTTTAAGGTCAAGGAGGGTTGGCTTTTGTCTCGTCGCTACCTGTTCACATCAGAGTCGGTTACGGAAGGGCATCCAGATAAGATCTGTGATCAGATCTCAGATACGATTTTAGATACGGTACTGGCCCTTGACCCTAGCAGCAGGGTTGCTGCTGAGGTCGTTGTCAATACTGGATTAGTAGTTGTCACGGGTGAAATTACTTCAACCGCGACGGCTAACTTTGTAAAGGTTGTGCGCCAGAAAATCGCAGAGATTGGCTATACCAACCCCAAGAACAACGGTTTCTCTGCGGATAGCTGTTCTGTGCTAATCGCCTTGGATGAGCAGTCGGCAGACATTGCCCAAGGTGTTGATCAAGCTCAAGAAACTCGAGATCAAACGAGTGATGAGCGTTGGGATGCCATTGGTGCAGGCGATCAGGGCCTCATGTTTGGCTTTGCCTGTAATGAAACTCCTGAGCTCATGCCGTTGCCCATTAGTTTGGCTCATCGGATTTCGCAAAAGCTAGCGGCAGTGAGGAAGAGTGGTCAGCTCTCTTACTTGGGGCCGGATGGTAAAACTCAAGTGACTGTTGAGTACGAAGATGGTAAACCCGTCGGCATTGACACGATTTTGGTGTCAACTCAGCATGCTGAGACGATTGACGAGCTGAGTTCTAACGAAGATGTACAGGCCAAAATTAAGGCTGAACTTTGGGATGCGGTTGTTTTGCCTGCCTTTGCTGGGTTAGATTTGCAACCTTGTGAGAGTACTCGCTTTTTGGTGAATCCCACGGGTAAGTTTGTGATTGGCGGTCCTCAAGGCGATTCTGGCTTGACTGGCCGCAAAATTATTGTGGATACCTACGGTGGCTACTCTCGCCACGGCGGCGGTGCGTTCTCCGGTAAGGATCCCACAAAAGTAGACCGTAGTGCGGCTTATGCTTGTCGCTATGTGGCCAAGAATATTGTGGCTGCTGGTTTGGCAGATAAGTGTGAGGTTCAGTTGAGCTATGCAATTGGTGTGGCTAGGCCAACGAGTGTTTTTGTTGAAACCTTTGGTACTGGCAAGATCTCTGACGAGAAAATGCTGGAATTGGTAAACGAGCACTTCGAGCTTCGACCTGCGGGTATTATTGAGACCTTTAACTTGCGGGGGCTCCCTGCTGAGCGCAAGGGCCGCTTCTACCAAGAATTGGCTGCCTATGGTCACTTTGGCCGTGATGATCTTGATTTGCCTTGGGAGAGAACTGACAAAGTGGCTGCGCTTAAGGCGGCTGTGGCTGAACGTACTCCCGTGAGTGTATAAAAGTTTCGATCATTGACTAATGCAGTCAGTGTTTGATTTTTACAACGGGGGCGGTTTCCTTTGAAAAGAGGAAAACCGCCCCTGTTGTGTTTTGTTGGGTGTTGTGTCTGGGTTTGTTTGGGTTTGTTTGCTGGCAGTGGCCTGCGTTGGTTTTCAGGAATCTGACTCGTAGCTCGGTCTCGCCGCTAGGTGGCGATGGATTTTGGATTTGGTGCTAGGCTTTAAAGCAACTCTGCAACTTTGCTGGCATGGCTTATTTTCCTCCTCATCGGCCGAAAACATTATCATTAGGACCGCTTGAAACTGAGATCGTTGAGATCTTGTGGCAGTTGGGACCGACGTCTGCAACCGCTGTTCATCAACACATTTTGGAAGATGTTGATCGTGAGCTGACATATTCGTCTGTGTCGACGGTGTTGAAGCGGTTAATTAAAAAGGGCTGGGTTGCTTGTGATCGCCAAAACCGCGTTCATATTTGGACGGTTCTGGTGTCCCAAGCTCAGGCAGAAATTCTTAGGGCTCACGAGCAGCTGCATCGCTTCTTAGCGGTGGGCTCTCCCGAAATCGTGGCAGCTTTTGCTGACTCGTTGGATGACGACAGCATGGACCAAATGGCTGCGATCGCCCAAAAAATCCAGCTTGCCCGCCAAGCCAGAACGCAGAATAGTGAGTCACAGTCTGTTAACCCTGAGGCCCAGGAGCGTCAATAGTCATGATGCACGTGCATATGATTGGTGCGGCTATTGTCCTCGCCTTTATCAGTCGTTGGCTCAGCGGCTCAGTGGTGCCTAACGCTGGGCATGACCGGTGCAGTCTCTTCTCCAGTGTGCAGGCGGGGCCTATTGGTCGCTCTTGGACGGTTCGATGGAATAGTGCTTTAAGTGCTTTTGTTGTGCCACCCCTATTGTTGCTCACCACCGCTGTAGCGATTGTGAGCATGGGCGCAAGGAGCTGTCATGTGTGGGAAGGCTGGCTGAGTTATCAAATCGCTTGGCTATTTTTGATAGGTGCTGCTGGCGTATGGGCCTCTTTAATGTGGAAGGTGTTAAAAATGCGCCGTGAATTGCGGCGACATCCGCAGCGCGTTATATCCAGCGGCTCTGTGACTGGTATGTCTGGGGCTGGTATAGGAGATCCCATCGGCAAAGTGCTGCCAGAACCTGGGATTTTTAGTGCCCAAATAGGGCTGTGGTCTTCTGAGTTGGTGGTGAGTGAAGGCTTGCTGGTACGCTTGGACCCAGAACACTTGGCAGCGGTACTTGCCCACGAGTCAGGCCATGACCATTATCGAGATACTTTTTGGTTTTTTTGGCTGGGTGGTTTGCGCCGACTGACCTTTTGGTTGCCCCACTCTGAGGTACTGTGGCAAGAACTGTTACTGCTGCGGGAAATGCGAGCCGATCGTTGGGCTGTGCAGTGGGTTGACCCCCTCGTGCTGGCGGAATCACTGGTGAGTGTTGTCAGTGAACCTTTGATGCCCGTGGAATCAGTCTGTGCTGGGTTTAGTTGCGCTGCGCCCTGTAGTCGTTTGAGCGAGCGAGTGGATGCGCTCCTTGCCCATGAAGGTGTCTCGCGTGCGTCTGCTATGGAGCCCTCTGTTTCGCTCCCTTTTGCGGCTAACATGCCCTCGAAATCTTGGATGGAATTAGCGCTAGCTATGACACCGCTGCTAACGATTCCGCTGCATCATTAGCTCGCCGCCTGAAGGGTCTATAGAGTCGCCTTTGTAGAGTCGTGGATAAGAGGATGGGAGACGTGATTTTTCCAGTTGCCGAGCCGTTGGATATTCGTCAACAAGTGCAGGCTATTTTGGCCGCGCAGCGCTCTTACTTTGCCACGGGAAAAACGCGATCGCTCTCATTTCGCCGTACTCAACTAAAACGTCTGGCCGCTAAGATTTCGGCCGCTCAGCCAGAGATTTATGCGGCCCTGAAGCTTGATCTCGGTAAGCCTGATGTCGAGGCATTTTTGGGTGAGCTAGCGATTGTCTTGGGCGATATTAAATATGCGCTCAAGCATCTGGCTAGTTGGTGTGAACCCCGTCGTTTAGCTGTTCTCCCTTTACCGTTTCAGCCTGCTACCGGCAAAATTGTGCCTGAGCCGCTGGGCGTTGTGCTGGTAATTAGTCCCTGGAACTATCCTTTTCAACTGGCGCTGGGCCCTTTGATCAGTGCTTTGGCTGCCGGTAATTGTGTGGTTCTGAAGCCTTCAGAAATAACGCCGAATACATCGGCCCTGATCGCTAAACTAATCTCAGAGTCGTTTGAACCGGGTTATGTAACGGTTCTCGAAGGGGGGATAGAAACCTCCCAAGCATTGCTTGCAGAACCGGTTGACCATATATTTTTCACCGGCAGTACGGCGGTCGGCAAGGTGGTGATGCGGGCAGCGGCTGAGCATCTGACACCCGTCACCCTAGAGTTAGGCGGCAAAAGTCCTTGCATTGTTACCGCAAAGGCCGATATTACGGTGGCCGCTAGGCGCATTGTTTGGGGTAAGTGTTTTAATGCAGGGCAAACCTGTGTGGCACCGGATTATTTGCTGGTGCAAAAAGACATTAAAGCGGATTTGCTGAAGGCGATCGCGCAGATGACGGTTGAGCTGTTTGGTGAGGATATGGCGACCAGTCATGACTATGCTCGAATTGTGAGCGATCGACACTTTGAACGGCTCCAATCGCTGATGATGGATACGTTGGCCGTGGGTAATAAAGTACTGGGCGGGCATTTTGATGCGGCGTCCCGCTACATGGGGCTGACGGTGGTGGATGACGTTCCTGAGTCTGCGGCGGTGATGCAGGAAGAAATTTTTGGTCCGATTTTGCCGGTGTTGAGCTATGACCACTTGGAAGAGGCGATCGCATTTATCAATCGCAGACCTAAGCCACTGGCGTTGTATCTGTTTTCAACAGACGCGGCTCAACAGAGGGCTGTCGAGACTCAAACGTCTTCAGGGAGTCTGTGCTTTAACGAAACGCTCAGTCAATACGCTGTGACTCAGTTGCCCTTCGGCGGTGTGGGGCAGAGCGGGATGGGACAAGCCCATGGGAAAGCCGGATTCGATACCTTTTCCCATAAAAAGAGCGTGTTGAAGAGGCCCAACTGGCTCGATTTACCCCTGCGTTATCCGCCTTATAAGGGTAAGTTGCGGCTTTTAAAAAAGCTTTTCTAACCACCTCAGTAAGTCTGCGATTTTTCAAGTCTGCGATTTTTCTAAGCGTACGAATTGGCTCGTCAGTGCTGTGTAGAGTTAATTATCTACTGAGAGCTTTTGGTAGAGGGTTTTATCTGGTTTTGTTGGGAGTGGCGTGATGTTGATTCCGATGAAAGCGCTGACGGGTTATCGGTTATGTTGCGCGGTGGTGTTGGGCGTATGGGTGGCGTTGGGATTGGCCAGCAAATTTTCAGGTACCTGGGGGTACGCGTGGGTCAATGACTTTAGCGGTGATGCGCTGTATGAGATGTTTTGGATTTGGTTGGTAGGGAGCTGGAAGGTACGCTGGCGTGTGGCATGGATTGCGATCGCGACTTTTCTCGTCACGGCTGCCATTGAATGCTCTCAACTG